>CAYSOC010000024.1:0-51109 GCA_964432445.1 uncultured Anaerolineaceae bacterium | reverse complement strand
CGAACACGCCTGTCCCACCAACCCGGACACCCGTACCGCCGACGAACACGCCTGTGCCGCCAACCCGGACACCCGTACCGCCGACGAATACGCCAGTGCCGCCAACCGCGACACCAGTACCGCCGACGAATACACCTGTGCCGCCAACTGCGACACCTGTCCCACCGACGGCTACACCGAACCCACCAACGCCGACAGCGACGCGCGTACCGCCGAGCCTGAACGCTAGTGGCTCCTGTACACCGCCGAACACGATCAACTTCTCGACCACCAACAGTGGTGGCCCGCTTGGTGCTTCCTCGTATACTATTGTTGATAGCAACGGAACGGTAATTCAGGAAGGCGAGATGCCCGGTGACGGTAACTTCTCGACCAGCTTTACGGGAACACCTGGCCTGACCTACACGTTGACCGTTACCAACAATGGTCCGGTAATCGCTACCGCAAGTGCAAGTTGCGCGCCGCCACCACCACCAACCGCGACACCAGCGCCGCCGACAGCGACACCGCGTCCGCCGACGAATACGCCCGTGCCGCCAACCGCGACACCCGTACCACCGACGAATACACCCGTACCGCCGACGAACACGCCCGTGCCACCAACCGTGACACCCGTACCGCCGACGAATACACCAGTGCCGCCAACCGCGACACCGATTCCGCCGACAGCGACGCCCAACCCACCGTCACTCACGGTTAATGGTTCGTGCGCCAGCGGAACGGTCACCTTTGTTATTACCAACAACGGTGGCGCGATGAGCAGCGCCTATACCTATCAGGTTAAGAATACTGGCGGAACAGTCGTCAGCAGCGGCAACGTCCAACTGGGCGCTGGTGCTTCGCAGACGGTCAGCTTCGCTGCACAACCTGGTGAAACCTACACAATCAGCATCAGCAACGGCTCAACCGTCGTCGCTACGATGTCCACTACCTGCGCTGCACCACCACCATCACTCACGCTCTCCGGTGTCTGCAATAACGGCACGGTCAGCTTCGTAGTCACCAACAGCGGTGGCGCAATGAGCAGCGCGTATACCTACAGCGTAACCAACACCGCAGGTACAGTCGTCAACAGCGGCAACATCCAACTGGGTGCAAGTGCTTCACAGACGATCACCTTTGCTGGACAGGCCGGACAGGTCTACACGATCAGCGTTAGCAATGGTCAGACTGTCGTTGCCACGATGTCTGCGACCTGCGCGCAAGGCCCATCGTTCACCAGCAGCGGAACCTGCTCCAACGGAACCGTCAGCTTCGTTCTGACGAATAACGGTGGCGCAATGAGCGGTACGTATACCTATCAGGTCACCAACTCCAGCGGAACCGTCGTCAACAGCGGAACCGTCCAGCTTACCGCCGGACAGTCCCAGACGATCAGCTTCGCGGGTCTGGCCGGACAGGTCTACACACTGCGCGTCAGCAATGGCGCAACGGTTGTGGTCACCATGACCGCAACCTGTGCGACCCCGCCGACACCTGTGCCGCCGACACGGACGCCAATTCCGCCGACGAATACACCGCCGCCAACACCAACCTGCGGACGCATCATCATCGACGCCAATGGCTTCCCGATTGTTGATATGTCTGGCTGTAACGAAGACAACAGCAAGCCGCCGCGCGCCAAGTGGAACCCGATCAAGCCGGGTCCTGCGGTCTGCGAAGACTGGCTGGTCTATCACACCAACAAGAGCGCTGCCAATACCTGGGATGTGTATCGTCTCGGCGATATTCCGGGCAAGGCTGGCACACCTGTCAATCTGACGCAAGGGCCGAAGGGAACCTACAGCGTTGCTCCGGCGCTTTCCCCAGACCGTCGCACGATTGCGTTCTACACCAACCGTGACAACAACTGGGAAATCTACGTAGCCTCGACTGACGGTCTCAGCGCACCACAGCGCGTCAGCTACAACACGTTCGCTGTCGATCAAGACCCGGTATGGTCGCCTGATGGCCGCTATATCCTCTATGAGTCAAGCCGTCGTGGTAACTTCGACCTGTATCTGGTTGATGTGACCATCGGACCCGATAGCGAAACACCGCTTGCAACTGGCCCGGCCAACGAAGTCAACGCTTACTTCGCACCCGATGGCAAGTCTGTCATCTACGAGAGCCAGAGCCAGGGTACATCACAAATCTTTGTCTACGATCTCGCTACACAGAAGACGACCAAGATCAGTGATGGCAAGGGTGCAGACTTCAACCCAACCTTCTCACCCGATGGCAAGAAGATCGCCTACCGCAGCTACCGCGACAACGGTGCAGTGGGTGTCCTGTACGTTGCTGACGCCACTGGCGCAAACGCCAAGGCAATCAGCGATGGCAAGCGCACCGCCACCAACCATTCGTGGTCGCCGGACGGCAAGTACATCGCCTGGCAGAGCGATCTGGATGGCGTGATGAGCGTCTATGTTGCCGATGTCGCTACGGGACAAACCCGTCAGGCGACGGACAAGCTGATGGCTGGTAACAAGGATGCTGTCAACTATGCGCCGACCTGGTATTGCAAGGGACCGCAACTGGTCTTCACCTCAGACGTGACCGGAACCAGCAACGTCTTCACAATCCCGGCGCTCCCGCTGACCGCACCGCCCGTCAAGGTCGATACGGCTGCAACCAAGCTCACCGATGGTAAGGGTACTGAGAAGAACCAGTACGCCGAGAACTCGCCGAACGAAGAAGACGCGAGCCGCCTCGGTCTGGCTCCGACCACACCGACCCGTCGCTAAACCTCCGCTGATTTCGTGATAAAGGGGCTGTTCTCGCAAGAGGGCAGCCCTCTTTTTTTGCCTGTTTTACGCGGCTCCTGTGTCGCTTTTATTCAAGATTGCGTTTGCCCATTGAATTAAGATGATTCACAGGAGATTCATCATGATCAAAAAATGGGAATACTGCACGATGGTCGTCACACAAACAATGGAAAACCGGATGCTTGTTGTCACAATATTGAAGCCGAACGGCGCGCAGGAAGGGCCAAACATGGGAACGATGCAGTTAGGTAATGCAATTGCGCAGCTAGGCTCTGAGGGGTGGGAAATGTGCGGATTCTATACGGTGAATCTGGTGGATGGTATGGGGCAGCAGTTTTATTTCAAGCGCCCCATGACCTGAGCCTCAGGGCAATGATCCCTTTAGCCAGAACAAATCCAATCCGGCAGCGATAGCGCCAACAAATGATGCCAGTCCTGCGCGCCACCTGCCACGCAGGATCAACCACATCCCCGCGAGGATTAGCCCGCCAATGGTCAGTGATCCAGCCGTTTGTACCGCCTCATCGCCAAGCGCTTCCTCGCCTGTCGCGCCCGCAACGCCCCATTTGAGCATGGTCGCAGAATCGAAATGTGGCGTCGGCATCACACTGAAACCTAAAATCAGCGCATTCACGTACAGCCAGCCTTCTGCGAGCGCGCCAATAATTGGAATCCACTTCAGGACAGAATACAGCAATCCGGCTGTACCCGTCGCCAACGCAGACGCCACCGGGCCACCCATTGCGCGCCCGATGTGCTGGCGCGGCGTAACGTCGTTATCGGTGTACTGGTTGGTCTGGAAGCCCCAATCCAGCACGATAGATTGCATTGGTGCGCCCACCTGCCGCGAACTGCGAATATGTCCGGTGCTATGAACAAGCAACCCGGCCTGTAGAAATTGTGTAAGGGTGACAGCTAGCAGCACTTTAGCGATCAGAGGCCATTTCGGGCGCATCCACGACGCGATCCCATAGCACAGGATGAACGAACCAGCGATACCGGGTATAGCCGAAGGCTTCGCCCGCAGCGGCACACCATCCAGCGTCAGAATATTTTTATCGGAAGAACGCATACTCTGCCTCATATTTATGTGTTGGTAACACGCTCTAATCAGGTTAATCTTTGGTTGAAACGCGATTGTCTACTATAATGTTGCTGATTAGGGCTATTATTGCTCAAAATCGTTTTTTTGTCGTCTACTTGCAGATTTTGCAATTAACGTTAAAAATACTCTTGTCACCATGCTTTCATCGGGATGGATAACCGCCATCAAGTGCTGACGCAAGGGGTGATTTTATAAATCGCCAGTGCTTTGTCGGGATTCAATCCGTGAAGGTACGCGCTTACGCTACAGCGAAAGGAACTTGATCCATGTCCCGATTCTCTGTTTCTCCTCTCTTTGTGCGTCGCATTATTTGCGCGCTGACTGTCGCTATCATGGCCGCAGTCACTTTTGCCGCGCCAGCACAGGCGATGCCCGTCCAGAACCCGGCAGTTGGTTGTGCAACTTACCATACTGTCGCCGTCGGTGAAAACCTGTTCCGTATCGGCTTGAAGTATGGTTTAAGCTGGATCGCCATCAAGCACGCGAATGGTCTCCCAAACGCCAATTTCATCGTCGTCGGTCAGAAGTTGTGCATCCCGGCAGTTCTCCCGCCCGTGACACCACCCCCGACACCCATACCCGGCGCGACCACTCCGCCACCGCCACCGCCACCCGTCGTTGGCTATCCGCGTATCGACTTCAATACGCGCTATGCCAAGCCCGGCGACACCATCACGATTACCGGAGTGAACTTCCCGCCGAACGAAGCCGCCGATATTCTGATCGCGCCGTTCGTCCTGCCCTATACGCTGACAACCGCCTATACCCCCGTCGCCAGCACAACAACGCTTGCTGACGGCAAGGTCAACGCCTCGTTCACCATCCCGACGACGCTCAACGGCGCACCGATCACGGGCGCGGGCATCTCGATCATGGTCAAAGGCAAGGTTTCCGGCTACTACGGCTTTAACTTCGTCTGGAATAAGTAATTCCGCTTCGATCCCGGTGTTGCATTTATTACGCCGGGATTTCTTATGGATTTGCCCGATGCGGCAAAGGCTCTCCCCGCAAACCTGCTTCCAGATTTTTCATCGCCAGTTTTGTCATTTTCAGGCGTGTTTGCATTGTTGATGTTCCCAGATGCGGCACAATCAAACAGTTGGGCAACCCTACCAGCGGATGATCGGCGGGGATCGGCTCCGGCTCGGTCACGTCCAGCGCGGCAAAACCGGGACGCCCCGCACGCAATGCCTGTTCCAGCGCTACCGGATCGATAATTTCACCGCGCGCCACGTTGATCAGCGTCGCATCGGGTTTCATCAGGGCAAGTTGTGCTGTGCTGATCATGTGATGGGTTTCCGGTCTGAGCGGTACGGTCATCACTACGAAATCGCTCTCGCGTAACACCTGCTCCATGCTAACCTGCTCGATCCAATCTTCCGTAAGCGGGTGGGTATGGCTGACCAGTACGCGCATCTGGAAGCCCCGGCTGCGTTCCGCGACGGCCTGCCCGATCCGTCCATAGCCAATGATGCCGAGTGTCGCGCCGAAGACTGCCTGTCCCAACAGCAGCGAGGGTGTCCATGAACGCCATTTGCCCGCCTTTACCCATTCCACGCCGGGAACGACATTACGTGCGCTGGCGAACATCAATGCCCATGCCATGTCTGCCGTACCATCCGTGACGACGCCGGGAGTATGCCCTACCGCGACACCCTTTTCCTTTGCATAGGCCAGATCGATATTATTCACGCCCACTGCATATTGACTGACCACGCGCAATCCCGGCGTCAGTGCGTCGAAGAAAGCGCGATTCAGTTTATCGGTCAACATGCTGATAATTCCGGTACAGCCCTTTGAGCGTTCGATCAGGACGTGCGGCGGTGGCGGATTTTCGGCATTTTCCCAAATATCCAGATGATATTGATCGGCATAGCGTTCGATGCCGGGGACGCGCCGCGTGACGAAGACTCGTTTCATGATTTTCTCTTATCTGTGGAAATTGCCCGATTATCCTATGTTTTGAGAATGGAACAAAACAAATCGGGAGATCGTCTCTATAATGAGATTCAAGTTGAAAAGTGAGTGGATATGAAACCAGTGCTGCGCGTAATCGCTTTTCTATTTTTGGTTGGACTAGGATTTAGGTTATTCGAGGGTTTTACGAATTACCAAAGCCGTCCTTATCCAATTCCTGCGCCGCCTCTTGTTGTACTTTTATTGTTGTGCATTCCTCCGTTGCCATATCTCAACGGTTGGGCGCTGATGCAAGCCTTCCGCTATGCGTTCCAACCCGGCGAAGATCGGGAATTGCGCCGCTATACATGGCTTATCAGTGGAATTGCGACTTTGAGTTACATCATTTCACTGATTTTCACACTGAAACCTGAGAATACAAATGTTAGAAGTGCGGTTATCGTACTTGGCATTTTTAATGTGATCATCGGAGGGCTGGGTGGCTGGTGGATTAGCCATAGACGCAATTTTTCGACTGAATTCACGCGGAAAATGATTATAGGTTGTGTTCTTCTTTCGCTGGCTTTTCCATTTGCGATGTTTTTCCGCATTTTTGGATGGGCTATTCTGATGGCGTTCTGGTGCGCTTTTGTCGGGTGTCGGGCAGCACTCTCGCAATTTCTGGAAAAAGAGGGCGGCGTTGGTTCCCAATGGGGAATAGATCGGATGGCACTGGAAATTCCAGGGCTGTTCCTTATTGCTGCTATTCCCATGATGATAGTCGGCTTCGTGATTTGGTATGTGTTGGTGAGTTTGCGGTTGGACGCCTTTTTCGCTGTTGCTATCTTTCCATTGATTGCCCTAGCGGTTGTTATTGCAATTTTTGTCAACATTGTGATTCGCTATCTGAAATATCGAGTGCAACAGGGTGCGTGGCTGGTCAAGAAGAAAGCAGCCCAACCCAGCGGCGCAGATGGTTTGCGGCGCTCAGATCGTACTCTGTGGCGCAAATTGTTCGACTATACACTGATTTGGGTGTCTGGAACGGTCACAGTTTGGGTATGTTTGATTTGGGCTGTCACGAGCGCACCGATAACGTTTCAGATTCTGATTGGAACGTTGGAGTTTTATAATTCGTTATATTTTTATTGACATGTGCAGGAGGGATCAAAGTAAATGAAACCGGTATTGCGTGTAATTGCTTTTCTGTTTTTAGCTGGGTTTCTGCTGACAAGACTGGAAGTGCTGGAATCCAAAAGGCTAACCACTTCCTATGATCGGATACGTATTCTTGGCGTTGAGGCCGATCCCAACATAGCAGGCAAAGTATATGTAGTTGTTGGTAAATCTGAATCGCCTCCTTGTGCTGAGGCATATGAACGCAGTGAATGCTGGAAAAAAATTTCAGATGATCCGCAAGCAAAAGTATTTGAAAGCTCCGATTACGGAAGAACATGGAACGAAATTCCTCTTGAACTGATCACTGACAGCAGTGATCCATCCAATATTTATCTAAGACATTTCTCGTTTGATTCGGAATTGATTAATTCGTCATTCAATATAGATCGAGTTGGAAGAATTTATCAGTACAAAATATGTTGTTACAGGGAGATAATTTATGATGCGTCTCAGGCTCAAAGCAGGCTGTATTACAGTTTCAATGAAGGAAGTTTATGGGGACAAAATCGGCTTACGTGGGTTATTGCTTCGGCGTCGAAGGCTGATCCATCCACTGTTTATCTTGGGTTGAATGATTTCGGGCTTGTGATTGGCCCAAATCCAGACTATTCCGGAACACCAACCCGCGATTGGTTTCTTTCCAATGCGATGTTACCAGGTACGATTAATTCCCTAACCGGGCCTAACGGCGGAACGAATTTTCAGATATTTATATTGGCGTTGGTAATGATACTCATTATTCCGCCTCTGCCCTATTTGAATGGATGGGCGTTGATGCAAGCCTTTCGCTATGCGTTCCAGCCCGGTGAAGAATGGGAACTGAATAGTTATGTCTGGCTTATTGGTGGTATTGCCACATTGAGTTATCTAGTGCCATTGACCTTTGCACTCGTCGTTCCTAGCGTGGATTTCAAATCCACCGTTATTGTATTGGGGATTTTCAATGTGATCATCGGCGGGTTAGGTGGCTGGTGGATCAGTCGGAAGCGCAATTTTTCGACTGCGTTCACGCGCAAAATGATCATCGGCTGCATTCTGCTTTCGTTGCCTGTCCCGATTGGCCTCTATTTCGGGATTATCGCATGGTGCATCCTGATGGCGTTATGGTGCGCGTTTGTCGGGTGTCGCGCAGCGCTCTCGCAATTTCTGGAAAAGGAAGGCGGCGTCGGCGCACAGTGGGGCATTGATCGGATGGCACTGGAAATTCCGGGGCTGTTCCTGATCATTGTTGTTCCAATGATGACCCTTGCGCTTGGGTTGTGGTATGGGTTGATGTTCCTGCGACTGGACGCCCTTTTCGCAATAATCTACCCATTAGTGGCGCTGGCGGTTGTCGTTGCAATTTTCGTGAATGTTGTAATTCGATACCTGAAATTCCGGGTACGACGCGGCGCATGGCTGGTCAAGAAAAAAGCGGCCCAACCTGATGGGGCAAACGGTTTGCGGCGTTCGGATCGCAGCCTGTGGCGCAAATTGTTCGACTATACGCTGATTTGGGTGTCTGGCACGGTCACGGTGTGTTTATGTTTGATTTGGGCGGTAACAACCGCGCCTGCATGGTTTCAGATGTTGATGGGATTCTGATCACATAATCTTGAGGGGCTTGCGAGTGAAATAGCCTGTGTGCGGGCAGATTTCGCCATAGGTTGGGTGTTGCAGCCAGATTTTCCAGTCATACGTACCGCCTGTCTCGTCGGGCAGGCGTGTTAGTGGAATCGGGATAATGTTATCGCCAGACTGGTCAACATCCAGCCGAATGCCCTGTTTTTCGCCGCGCAACGTAATCGACAGGCTCAGTCGTGTTGCATCTGGCACGGCAACCCACGCAAAAGTTACCTTGCCATCATAATCATATTCCGTTCCAGCGCTCGGCGCGGAAGCGATCCCGAAATCCTTGCAGACCTGTTCGGCACTGGCTGTTGGCATGGGGGTAGCGGTTGGCTCCGGCGTCCATGTTGGGATCGGCGTATCAGTTGGGGCAGGCGTCCATGTTGGGGGCAAGGTCGCATTGGGGACAAATTGAACAGCCAGCGTATTGGTTGGGAGCGGTGGCGTGGGGCTGGGGCGAACGTTGGAACAGCCCGCCCCCATCAGCACTATCAAAACAAGGCAGCAGAGGCGACGCTTCAATTAGCTCTGCTTTGCTTTGTCCATGAAACGACGTTCGCGCCCCTGCAACAGCGCGACGATGTTTTCCCGGTGACGGAAGTAGACCAGCCCGGAAACAATCACGGCATAAGTAGAATAGGCGGGTTCAATCACATGCTGCCCGACCAGCGCCATCACCCAGACCGTCCCAACAGCAAAAGCCACCAAGACCGCAAGAGAGACATAGCGCGTCCCGATCACCAGCAACACCCACAACATGACGGTTACAACGAAAATCTGTCCCGGAATGAGCATCAGCCATGTCCCGCCTGCCGTTGCCGCCCCCTTGCCGCCGCGTACTGTCCCGGTAATGAGCGAGGCAAAGAATGACCAGTTATGCCCGATGACAACGGCGATTGCGCCGATAACGCTGGCAGAAATCTTGTCCCACGACATAAACTGGCGCGCAACGAATATGGCAAGCATTCCTTTGAAAACATCAATTGCCCAGACCAGCACACCCCACTGCAACCCAAGCGCGCGTGTCATGTTGTTTGCGCCCATGTTGCCACTGCCTACCTTGAAGATGTTAATGCCGTGCAGCTTTCCGATCAGATATGCTGTTGGAAATGAGCCGATCACGTAACAGACAAGAAAGACAAAGAAGGGAGGGAAGATGGACATGGAAACCTCTGTGTGCATATGCAGGTATTTTACAACGGTTTTGCGCCGAAGCGTTGGAATGATAACCGTGTGTCAGCGATTTTTCAATCCAATTCATACAAAATTCAGAAAAATATAGGCGGGATTGCTGCCCCGCCTATACTCACAGTTCAAATAGAGAGAAGATTGTTATTTCGTGGCAGTCGGAGCCATCGTAGCCGCCATTGTTGCCATCATCGCTGCATCATCGACAAGATACTTCTCGAACCATGCCAGCGTCTTTTTCCAGCCATCCTCGGCGGCTTCCTTGCGATAGCTCGGACGGGTGTCATTGAAAAAGGCGTGAGGCGCACCTTTATAGGTATACATCTCATTGACCTTGTTGTATTTCTTGAACTGCGCTTCCCATTCCTTCACGCGCGTGATCGGAATGCCGCCATCGTCTTCGCCGTAGAACCCGATCACGGGAGCGGAAACATTCTGGAAATCCGCATCTGTCGGATTGATGCCACCACCATAGAACACCGCAACCGCCCCAACATTCTTGCCCGCATAGCTCATATTAAACGCGATACGCCCGCCGAAGCAGAAGCCAACCACACCAGCCTTCGCAGGCTTGACATACTTTTGGCTGATCAGGTAATCAATAGCACCCTGAATATCTGCAAGCGCCTGTGGTTGCTGTACCTTCATATTGAGACGCTGGGCATCGCTCGGTTCTTTGGCGACCTCACCGCGATACAGATCAGGGGCGAGGGCGGCATAGCCTGCTCTGGCAAAGCGATCCGCGACGCTCTTGATGTGATCATCCAGTCCCCACCATTCCTGAATCACGACGACGGATTTAAAGGGGCCATCGCCTTTTGGCTTGGCGAGATAGCCGGGGGCTTCGTCGGTTGCCGTTTTGAATTTGATGGAACTGGTTTCGATGTCGTCGGCGGCTTGTGTTGCGGGAGGCGTCGCAGCCTGATCAATCTGTCCGGCGGCACGCGCAACGACGTTGAACGGCGCACCATCAGCAGCCATCAGTAGCACGCTTGCCATGCTTGCCCCGCCCATAATGAGCGTTGCCCGTGTTATGAAATCGCGGCGCGTCACCTGTCCGGCGCGATATTCCGTTACCAGTGCTTCAACCTGATGTTCTTCGTGGGTCAAATCTCTTGTCGGCTCACACATTCTAAAAACCATCCTGTGAATCAAAACGGACATATGGATCATTTGGCATTTACGTTAATACGCAAAGTTAATTTCGGGTTTCCTCACCTGTCTTTAATGATTGGTCTAAAAAAGGGATTTGTGAAACATGGCACAACATCTTCCGTGTTTGAGAAAAAGTCGGTTATAATCCGTGAAAGCCAAAGGAAATAAAATAATGAATCTGCTCAAGGGATTTGCGACAACGCTAAAGCACCTCACCGAGCCACCTGTAACTATCCAATACCCGGAACAGGAGCGCCCGGTACGCGAACGCTTCAAAGGGAAGCACGAACTCAAGCGTTACGATAACGGTCTGGAAAAATGTATTGGTTGCGCCCTGTGTGCGGCAGCCTGCCCCGCGGACGCTATCTGGGTAGAAGCAGCGGAAAACACCGACGAAGAGCGCTATAGCCCCGGTGAACGCTATGCCAAGACCTATGAGATCAACATGCTGCGCTGCATTTTCTGCGGCTACTGCGAGGATGCCTGCCCGACGGAAGCGATTGTGCTGGAACACGACTATCGTCTGAGTTTCACAGATCGCCGGGACGCTATCTATACCAAAGATATGCTGATCGTCCCGCCTCCCGCAGGTCAGGAAGGCACGCCGCGCCAGACCGAACCCGGCGTCTTTACGCGCTCGATCCCGGATATGCAAGACCCAAAGTAGAACACATCGGCGTGATGTAGAGGGCGTATGTGTGAGTGCGCCCTTTGTAACCTTCTTTCAGGCTACGCCAACAGGCACAACCTCACGGGTGAGCATCAACATCGTAATATCATCAAACTGAATTTTGCCCGCCATAAATGTATTTAACGTTTGCAAACATTCCTGTATGGCGTTGGACGAAGACTGTTCTGCCGAGTTCAGCAAAAACTGGATCAGGCGTGCCTCACCGTACATTTCGCCCTTTGTGTTTTCAGCATCCGTCACACCATCGGTGTAAATAAAAAGACGTTCGCCGGGTTCAAGGTTCAGGGTGATTTCGTTCCACTCGGCCTCTTCAAACATCCCTAGCGGAATCCCCGTTTTGCCCAATGGTCGAATCTCTTTTTCGGGGTTAAGCAGAAACGCCGGATTATGTCCAGCATTGGCATACGTGAGACGCCCGCTGACAGTATCGAGAATTGCATAAAAAACGGTCACAAATAAGCCTGCACTCGTATCCGCGAGAATACGCCGGTTCACACCCGCAATCACCTTCGCCGGACTGCTCTTGAATTCGGTTGCATAGGTACGGATCAGCGTTCGACTGAGCGCCATGTAGAGCGCCGCGCCGACGCCTTTATCCGAGACATCTGCCACACACAACCCATAACAGCCATCACCCAAATCGATCACATCATAGAAATCGCCCGAAGTCTCGCGCGCCGGGTCAAGCGCTGCTGCCAGTTGCCAGCCTTGCAACGTTGGCAATTGTGTTGGCAGAAAACCAGACTGGATGCGCCCGCCAACTTCCAGTTCCTGTGCCTGTCGCTGTCGCTGAATCGCCTGCCGATAATTTGCCGCACCTGCGAGGGCAGAAGCAATTTCGTCTGCCAGTGATTCGGTTGCCGGGATAAGTTCTTCGATGAATGTCTGCGCAACAAAAGGGAGCATCACGATAATCACACCGAGCGTTTCACGGTTGGCGGGATCGCTGATCGGCGTGATGATTGTTCCACGTGTGACTATCCTGTCATTCCAGGGTGCAACTGTTCCTGACTTGTAACATTGGGTTTTGCGTAAACGGCGCGCAAATTCCCATAATGTTTCGTCTACTGGTTCGAGCGCGAAAATGGATTCCATCGGGATAGCAGGATCGGGAAACAGGCGTATTTCCGTTTGAGCGCTAAATAGCCCCGGCACATATTTTGCCAATACCTCGCGCAGTTCTGAGCCGTCTGGTGAACTGGCAATGATTGCCCGTTCCATCTTTTCAAGCTGTGCCATCTCGCTAGACCTCATCCGGCTACGCTGTGCGCTGTTGCTGGAAATATGGCTCAGAACACTGACGACGAGCAAGCCGAATGTACCGAATATGCCAATGGACAGACCGAATCCTGTATATAAACCAGCCAGCAGGATCGCAAAAATATCGGTTATGGCTTGTTGCAGAAAGCTCGCCACAATCAGAAAAATGGCGGTGATTCGCCCTTGTAGATCGTATTTTGGAAACAGATTGCTCAGAGTGATATAAAGGAGCCAGGGCGTAACAATCAGGGTCTGCAACGCCGCCTGGAAAATTGTGGCGACGAACTCCGGTATGAGATTGCCAGATTCCAGCCTCGGAACCGTTCCCCCCATAGCATGATAAAGCGTAAGTCCGAGAAGGGGAGCGAGCGTCCCGCTTCCGATATTGAAAACCAAATTCTGTGCCGCCTCCCATAGGTAGGCCGTAAAAATATTGGGAGGCGCGATATGAGTGCGTAACAGGCGTACAATCGCTTTCTCCAATGCCCAGAAAACACCCACCCACAGGATCGATGGTCCCAAAACCAAGGCCGCCGCCCATAGCAATGTCGAATCCAGCGCACCCGCGAAATTTAACGGAACTTCCGATTTACCCAGTTTGAACTCAATGAAGAAGCGGAAACGAAGCAACACCAACCCGATCAGGAAAATCCCCAGCCCCATCGGAACCAGTTTTCCAATGTTGCCCCAATCTGTCGCGCTGATCAGTGCAAGCAACGCGATAACTGCAAACGGCAAACCATAGAGCGCTCCGGCAACGTTCATTTTTCCGATGATCTGGAAGATACCGGGAGTATTCTCAATCGAGGGATAGAGGCGGCGCAGAGCGCTTTTCCACATAGTTACTTGTGTCCTCTCAAACGCTTCAATGTACCGAGAATTGCAGGCATGGCGCGCGAATAGAGCGTGTCAAGCAAGGGGAACGGGCGGTAATCCCATGCGCCGATGGTGCGCGTCACCATCCCGCCGAAGCCTTCCTTCCAGCGGAACACACCCCACATCGGGTCGCTTTCGAGGAACTCATCCGGCGCGCCCCAGAAGTCGTACCACGCGCAACCTTGTTGCTTTGCCCAGCGCATCGCTTCCCATTGCAGCAGATAGGTCGGCATCAGGTTACGGTGTTCGTTGCTCGATGCACCGTAGAAATACCAGCACTTGCCGCCAAACTTGAACAAAATAACATGCGCCAACGCCTGCCCTTCGTACTCTGCGATGATCGGATGCGCGATCCCGGCTTTCATCAGGACGCCCCATTCGTCTTCGTAGTAGCTATACGGACGGGTCAGGAATCCGTCGCGCTGGCCTGTCTCGGCATAGAGTCTGTAGAGCAAGGGCAAATCGGCTTGTGTGCCAGCACGCGCTGTAACGCCATGTTTTGGACCATAGCGCACTTTGTAGCGGGTACTCTGGCTCATATTTTTGAGGATTTCATCTTCGGTCTGATTGAGATTGATCAGGAGCGTATTTCGATATTGCACCTGACTCGCAGAAAATACCCAGCCACGATTCCTCAGAATATTGACGGTTTGCTCTCCAACCGGGTTAGGGTGGTCTGTATCTGTGCCGGGGACACCTTCGCCAAGCGTCACATCCGGGTCAATCTTCAACCAGATCACGCGCCGCTCCCGCGCAATGCGTTCGAGTGTTCCCAACACCACCGTAAGCATCGCTGGATCGTTGTAATCGAGCATTGGTCCTTTGGGAACATACATTACTGCAAACGGCCCAACACGCCGGGTGAGCGTTAGCGCTGCCCCGCGTATATTTTTATGCCCGGTGAAAGTGAGCGATTCCGGCAACCAGCCTGTGCTGCGCTGTTTGAAGTCGCCCCATTCGGCGCTTTGCAGGACGTGTGCAGCGGGCAGGGAACGGATCAGTTGATTCCAGTTCGGCGGGAGCGTTTTTAGCAAGAGTTTTTCCTGTGATATTACAGCGAATTTTGCACGCCGTGCGCGGATGTGTCAAGC
The DNA here is from genome assembly GCA_964432445.1 of uncultured Anaerolineaceae bacterium. Lineage (GTDB taxonomy): Bacteria > Chloroflexota > Anaerolineae > Aggregatilineales > UBA2796 > JBBRMW01. Next base: position 36,313 of record CAYSOC010000024.1, on the reverse strand, counting down.
GAACGGTTTTTGTAAACATGCGGTAATATGCAGAGAGGATAAGGGAAATTTCCTGATGCGGAGAAAATGGTTTGTTACGCTGGTTTTGGGGAGTTTCATTTTCATTGCAGGATTTGCGATTCAACCTGGATTGCCGTCCTGTGCGGGAAAAATATCTTAATATCCAGCTTCGCTTATCATAAAACTCGGCGCGCCTTTGTCTCAAAATATGAACTTGCCAATGCAAAAATTGCCATACAACGGCAGAAAATTCTGGAAATATAGTAGGGATTTACAACTCCATTTAGACTTTCATCACTTTCTTCCACGCTTGAATATTTGTATCAGAGTGATGGGAAATGCAAATGACATGGCAGCCAGGAAACTGATGTATAACGCAGGTAAGCCAGCAGCAGGCCCATCAAGTTGTTGAATTGATACAAGTATAAATCCAAGGATCGAAAGACCGATGAATAGGATAACTGCATTTACGCAGTATAAGAGAGAAAATGTAACTACAAATACGACCCATGACATTGCATCTTTTTGTTTTTCCTTCATATGGCTTATTTCCCATACCAATACCCAAATTGTAAAGCATGGCACAATAACTTGAATATATTTAAATCATATGACACCAAGCCTTGAAGTATATTCAGGGAATGAGACGATCCTGGATTGAAGCATATCGGTTTCCCTACCAAGCGTGATAAAAGTAGAGGAAGCGACGGGAGATGAATATATCTTCCGCGCTCGCTAAATCTTCCATGTACATAACTGCAACCCTATCCCGGTGTTTCTACGTAATGTGAGAATGTAGTGTAAACTTGGGAAACACAGGAAACGCACAGGAAAAAACAGCTATGGCTTGGACGCGACTTTCGCGTTGGATAGGGCTGATATTGTTGCTCGGCGGCTTGACTGCCTGCGGTGGAAACGCCACCAACACACCCCTCCCCGATGCCCGTGAAGCACTCGATAAAGCAGCGTTGGAAGTTCAGAGCGCAAAATCGCTCAAAATAAAGTTACAGGTAACAGGCGCGCCTGCGTTTGTAGACCCCCCGACCAATACGATCTCGTTCATTTCTGCCGATGGCGCATATGCCGCGCCGGATCGTGTCAGCGCGCGCATCGTTGCCAAAATTTTTGGCGTTGCTGGCGAAGTTGAGATTGTCACCATTGGCGATGATCAGTGGTATAGCAACAAGGTATTGACTGGCGGCAAGTTCATCAAACAAGCCTTCGCACCGGGTTTCAACGCCGCCAAACTCGTTTCATCCAATGCCGGAATCGAAGCTGCCCTCAAATCGATCCGCGAATTGAAGATGATCGGCGCAGAATCGCTCGAAGGGATCAATGTTTACCACATACAGGGTGTTGCCGATGGTAAAGACATCGAAGCGCTGACCGTCGGTCTGATTCGTGGTCAGGTGGTGAATGTCGATATTTACCTGAATCGGGATACATTCCGTGTCGAGCGCGTAACGCTCCTTCAACCAGATACGGTAACGGATAAACAACCAAAGCCTACGGTGTGGACGCTGGAAACGTTCGACTACAACACGACAATCAATATTGAACCACCGGCAATTCCAACCGTTGCCCCAACCTCGGCGGAGACGCCCAAACCGTGACGACCATACAAGTAAGTCCAGCGCGCCGCCGCTGGATCATGATTCTGATCCTCGTCCCGGTCTTCATCGGCGCGCTTGACCTGACGATTGTTTCTGCGATTTTGCCGGAAGTCCTGACCCGATTGAACATCCCGGTGGATACCAATCTAGGGACGGCGGCATGGGCAGTCACCGGGTATCTGTTGGCCTATACCGTCTCGATGATGATCATGGGGCGCATCTCCGATTTGATCGGGCGTCGCAGCGTCTACCTTGTCTGCCTGTTCATTTTTATCCTCGGTTCGTGGTGGGTTGCAAGCAGCGCCGAGTATCCAACGCAGTTGTTGAACTCCATTGCGCGCCAGGTCTTTCATGTTCGCCCAAATTACAATGAATTGACGCTGCTAGCAGTGATCATCGGGCGCGTAATACAGGCATTTGGTGCAGGGGCAATGGTTCCGGTCAGCATGGCGCTGGTTGGTGACCTGTATCCACCAGAGGAGCGCAGCACCCCGGTAGGGATCATCGGCGCAATGGATACCGCCGGATGGGTACTCGGACACCTGTACGGTGGTCTGATGGTAAACTTCTTCAACACCCACACCACTGCTTTTCAACAAGCTCTTGCCCCGCTGGGACTGCCCGCCCCGGATTGGCATACCCTGTTTACGCTGAATGTGCCGATTGGAATCCTTGCGCTGATTTTGACGTGGTTTGCGCTGCGAAAACTGCCAACGATACGCGGTGAAGGGCGTTTCGATATTATCGGCGCGGTTCTGATCAGCCTGACCTTGATCGGCTTGAGCATCAGCCTCGGCGGAAACACAGAAGTCACCGGAAGCACCTCGTTCAATAACCTGAATGCAAACCAGCCTGCACCATTCAATTTCCCGTTGCTGTTAGGATCAATTGGGTTGTTCGTGTTGTTCCTGTTCTATGAATCGCGCCTCAAATATCCGCTGATTGAGTTGCATCTGTTCCGGCGTCGGAACATTTCGGCGGCTTCGCTGACCAATCTTCTGGTTGGTTTCTGTTTGATGTTGGGTTTGGTCAGTGTGCCGTTGCTGGTCAACCTGCGCGCGGAAAACGCGACCAGCGATTCGATTGCTGCCGCTGCACAGAATGCGGGAATCCTGCTTTCTGCATTGACAATCCCAATGGCATTGGTTGCTGTTCCCGGTGGCGCATTGAGCAACCGCTTTGGTTATCGGGCAACAACGGCTGGCGGGCTGGCTCTGGCGGCGATTGGTCTGCTTTTCGCCGGGTTGACATGGAGCGCAACCACCTCACCGCTGTTGATGGCAGGTCAAATGGTGTTAGTCGGCGTCGGGCTTGGGTTGACTGTTTCCCCCATCGGCACAGCGGTGATCAATGAGGCCGATGATGCGGGACGTGGCGTTGCCTCGGCACTTGTGATCATTCTGCGTCTCGTAGGTATGACCATCGCTATCGCCTCACTCACTTCCTATGCGCTGTCGCGGGTGAATGCGCTGGTGCTGGAGGCGCGCACAACCTTTCCTATCGGTCTTGACCCCGCTGAACTCGAACGACGCAATGTTGCCGCCTATTTTGCGTCGGGTATTCGCGCCATTGATGAACTGCTGATCATCGGGGCGGTGGTCTGCGTAGTAGCATTGATTCCGGCGATGTTCCTGCGTGGTAGCGCTCTGATCAAACCGGAGCAGAAATCAGTGTCTCAATTGAAAGATGCGACGCAGACAGGGGATTAGATCGGCGTAGGACAGTTTTTCCAGACCCGGCGCTGAAGCACCGGGCTAAACCCAAAGATGGAACAACTGCCTGAGAAGAAATGAACACTTGCGTAGCGCTGACGCCTTCGCGCATATTCGATAGAAACCTATGCCTACTGTCCTAAACCTGAGTTTAGCGCGGTGGCTTCAGCCCCGCGTCTGGGTAGAGTCATCGCCTATCACCGTGCCGCGTTCTTGAACGCCTCGAATACCGGACGCCCGTTACCCGCCGAATCCAGCAGCGAATAGTAGCACCAGTAGAAATCATTCCCCGCTGGATCAGCATTCGGAACACAGGCATTCAGGCTGGCGGCGAACATCGGGCCGACAAAGCCAGACAGCCTACCTAACCTCAACGCATCGGCAGTATATTGTGCCTGCTTCGCCTGATCAATAAACTTGATATAGCCGAGGCGTTCCGCATTGACCGTTGCCGGATCAGCAACCCCATCGGGCGTACCCCAACCGAACGCAGTCACCCACAGCGGTCTGTTATAGTCGCCTGCTTCCGCTATGATCTGGAAATAATCCGTAATCGTTTGGCGGAAATAGAACGAGCGCCCTTCGTACCAACCCGTGACGCCTTCCGCAGCCTTACAGCATAGCGCATCGGCAGGATTTGCCCACCCGAACGGATGCGCGCCGATGCCATCAGCAACGGTTTTCAGACCTGCTTTATACGCATCGCGCAGGAAAACGCGATCATCAATGGCATTTTTAGCATCATTAAAGCCTGTCGGGGAAAGTCCGGCGCTGATCACCAGTGCGGCGGGATCGGCGGCTTTGATGGCCTGATATGCACCGCGCAGCAGTTTTACATAACTTGCCGCACTCAGAGGTTGACCGTTCCAGTTGCGGCGCAGGTTCGGCTCCGACCAGATTTCATAGGCATGAATACGCCCCTTATAGCGCGTGGCAACGTCCTTCACGAAAGCGTTGAAATCATTGAAATCGTTCGGTGGACCGTCCTCGTTGATCGCACTGCGCCCCCAATCCGGGGCAGCCGTAAGGGTCAGCAAAATCTGGAATCCGGTTAGCGCGTCGACCTTCGGATCAAGCGATGAAAAATCGCGTGTTCCCTTTGCGGCTTCCAGCGTTTTCCATTCCACCTGTAAACGCGCCCAACGCGCGCCTGCATCTCGTGCCGCTTGCACAGCGTGATCATCAACGCGGTTCAACGTGACGCCAATCGCAAATGCACCGGGATTCGGCGTTGCTGTCGGCGGGACGGGTGTCTCCGTTGCCGGGATAGCGGTGGGCGTTTCGGTGATCGCTACGGTCGGTGCGATGGTTGGTTGCTCCGTCGGCGTTTCCGGCGGTGGCACTGGCGAAGGCGTTAATGTTGCTGCCGGGACGGGTGTTTCTGCCAGTGTTGGCAGAGCGGTTTCTGTCGCTTCGGGCGTTTGCGCAGTCACAGGGCGCGCGGCAATGCCCACCAGCACGATAAACAGTGTACACAAAATAGCCAGACGCTTTTTCAAGACATTCTCTCCGGCAGGTTGCGTGAATAATTGGATAAATGGTGACATACTACCCTCACCAAAAGCAAGGGTGTCCAGCTTCAAGCGGGAGTGCCTGACAAGTCAGGACTGACGCTCCCTCGGCTGGTGTGGATCGATGCCCCGATCCGTTGAATATTAATTGCTGCGTTGTGATCCCGATCCAAAGTCAGACCACAGCGTTCGCACTGAAAAGTACGCTGACGGAGTGTCATCTCCTGTTTATGCTTACATCGACTGCACAAACCAGTAGTGCGTTCAAAACGAGGGACAAAAACAACGGTCTTTCCACGCTTGAACGCCACCCAAGTGAGTATATCCACAAACTGCCCAAAAGCGAGATCGCTCACCTTGCGTCCCCAAAACCGCTTCATCGCCGCGAGATTCAGGTCTTCAAAGACCAGTGTATCGAAGCAGTCACAGAGGTGATGCGCGAGTTGGTAGTGGAAATCTTGCCGCTTGTCGGTCACTCGGATGTGGGTTCGGTTGAGCAGCCATCGTGCCTTGTCCTGGTTGTGACTGTTCTCTATCTTGTGGGATACTGCCCGACTCAGCCGTCGCACCCGATGCAGTACCGCCGCGAAAAACTGTGGATTCAGGTAAGCTGTTCCAGCATGATCGGTCAGAAACGTTTTCAATCCGAAATCGAAGCCGCCGATTCGACCCGTGCTGACTGCGTTCGGAATTTCCAACATTTCCTGCACATTGAAACAGACCCATAACCTGCCACAACTGTCGCGCTTGATACATGCGGTTTTCACCGTTCCTTGCAACGGGCGATGCTGCACAAACTTGAAGCGTTTTCCCCCAATTTCAATCATACCGCGCGCTCTGGCATACTTCTGGTTTGGCTTGAGAATATGCTCATTATAGCGGATCAGTTTCCAGCCCGACGTTTTGAGGACAAAGGATTTGAACTTCTTGATTTTTTTGAACTTCGGGGGATGTTTGGCGCGTTTGTTGAAGAAGTGCTGATAAGCCTCATCTTGCCGCTCGCAGAGTTCCTGCACCGTTTGCGAATTGAGTTTCTTCCAATAAGCAAACTTCAAACGTCTCATACGCAGTTTGGCAAGGTGTGCCTTCATCTCACCAACGGGGATGTACTTTTTTATGAGACGGTAGTAGCGCTTTTGCAGGGCAAGGGCATGGTTCCAGATGATCCCGGCAATATCGATCTGTTGTTTCAGGTGACAATTGTTTCCCGACTCATACAGCCGATATTTGTAGGTTTTGCGAACCGGGACAGACTTAGTTCCCACGCACGGACACGTTCCTTCTGGAAGGATAGGCAGATATGAGCAAATCAAGGTCTGCATTGATGTCCATTTTATGCTATTCTTGCGCTACATGCAACGCCTTATTTCTATGTTTAAAACAGAGGCCTTACAGTGGCATTTGAAACCTATTGAACTATGAGTGAACACCAACAAGCCACAATTGATGAAGTGATGGCAGTCTGTATCGCGCGCCAGATTGCCGATAATACCGTGATTGCACAGGGGATCGGGACGCCGCTGGTCATGGCGGGTTACCTCCTCGCCAGGTGTACCCATGCGCCCAACCTACGATTTGCCAGCGCTATCGGGCAGGGGATTTGCGAGGAATGGTCGCCGATGGGCGTGGCACGCATTGAAGAACTCTGGCTGGATAAGGCGCTGATGACTGCCGGGTTTATCTCCGGCGCGCTGGATATTTTGCCACGTCTGCATTTGCAGGAGTTTTTCCGTCCCGCGCAGGTCGATTCAGTTGGGAATTTCAACAATATCGCGTTCGGAAAGGATTATCGCCGTCCGCGAATGCGCCTGCCCGGTTCCGGCGGCATCCCCGATGTGACTATCACCAGCAACAAGATTTACCTGTATGTTGCGCGCCATAGCAAAGTGACGTTTGTTGAAAAATGCGATTTTGTTAGCGGTTTGGGTCATATTCCCACACGCACAACAGGGAGTGGCCCGGTTTACCTCGTCAGTGATATGGGCGAATTTGATTGGAAAAATGGACGGATGCGCCTGACCAGTTATTTCCCTGGCGTGACACCTGACCAGATACAAGCGAAAACCGGGTTCGCGCTGGAAATCGCGCCAGACGCACATGAGACAGCACCGCCAAACGTCGAGGAATTACGACTGTTGCGCGAAGTGATCGATCCGTTGAATGTCCGTAAACTGGAAATGCTCGGCGGATCAGCACGTCGTGATTTGCTTCGTGAAATTCTTGCACATGAAGGATGCTTATAGAGTATGTTGAAATCGATCAATGCTGGTGTCGCGTTCCTGCTGGAACTGTGTATGCTGGTCATGTTGGGGATATGGGGCTTTCAGGCCAGCAGCGAAAACGTAGTTAGAGTAATATTGGGAATCGGAGCGCCATTGCTGGCAATCATCCTTTGGGGGATGTTCCTTGCGCCACGCTCAAACAGACGGCTCACGGGAATACCCTATATCATCCTGAAATTTATCATTTTCGGGGTTGCTACCATTGCGTTTATGGCTGCGGGACAAGTCACGCTGGCAATTATTTTTATTGTCGTGGCAGTGATCAATCAATTCCTTGCGATTGTCTGGAAGCAGGAAGCCGTGCAGTCCACAACATAGGTTGACTACAGGAGGAAACAATGAGCAACATACAACCAGACCCTACTACGATTGGTCTGGAACAATTCCAGGAGTTACAACAGCAACAGATGAGGCGCGCCCGACGTGGTGGCTGTGCGGGCTGCGGCTGTGCGTCGATAGGAATACTGCTCGGCGTGCTTGGCGGCGGGATCGGCATTCTGGTCGCCATCATAGCCGTCGTCTCGCCGAACCTGCTATCTACTCTGATGGGGAGTGCGCTGGGGGTTCCAGTGCCACAGTCACGCCCTATTGTCGGGGATGCTTCCAATTTTGAGCCGTTTGCGGCGTATTCTCAAGCATTAGCGATGGCTGGCGATGGCGCACAATTGGTCTCCATTCGCGTGCTACAGGTGCGTGCCGATGGTACGCAAAACCTGAATGCGACTTATTCGCCGCCCCTTCCTGATACCACCTATAAATTTGTGCGTAAGGTTGCACCGCCTGCCAATGCGCCTCCGGTTGGCGCAGGCTCGAATGCAGGTGGTCAGTGGTATGAAGGAGTTTCAATACGCGCGTATAAACCCGGTACACGGACGCGCACGACGCGCACAGGTGGCGGTGTGAGCTTCTCCTATGAGTTGGTCAATGATGGCTTTATGGCAACCATTGATTCGCCAACAACTTCGATGAGCGAAAAATTCGTTGATCCGCCAACGTGTTCTATCGTGGATTTCTGGCAAGCCGGGATTGATGCGGGCTATCCGAAAGATGGCGTTGCAACGCTCGAATATAATTCGCGCGGCTATACGCTTTCGATGATCGGTTCCAAAACACTTTCATTCGACTTCGATTGCAAAGCGAAAAAATAGTAAATCGGAGATCATGCACAACCACGCGCCATCGGGCTATGTTTGCCCCTTTTGCAGTCTGGTTGCCGGGAACGATCTGGCACATCCCTGGTCGCGGCAATCGGACATCATTCTCAAAAATGAAATGGTGACTGCCTTCATCAATGTACGCTGGTGGTCAAACAATCCCGGTCATGTGCTGGTTGTCCCGAATCAGCACATCGAGAATATCTATGATATGCCACAGGAAGTCGCCGGGCATATCCACGAAGCCGCACGCCAAATTGCCCTCGCCTTCAAAGCCGTTTATGGCTGTCAGGGCGTTTCGACACGCCAGCACAACGAACCCGCAGGCTATCAGGAAGTTTTTCACTACCACCTGCACGTTTTTCCGCGCTATGATGGAGACCAACTCTACGAGTTGACGCATGTACACCGCAACACGACGCCCGAAGAACGGAGCGTATACGCGGAAAAACTGCGGGCATGGTTTGCGAAAAATCCATTTTAGAAAGGCTGAACGATGGCAATTACTGCTTCCAGTGCGCTCCCTGCCTGCTGGTGGATACCGCATGGGCATATACGAGCTATCCGGGTGGGTATAACGAAACCTTTCCTGATACATTTCAGCAAGTGATTTCACCAAACCCAAATTGTTCCCGACGTTCGAGGATGGGCATGATGAGGTAGGATTGTATGAGGCGATCCTGAAAAATCATCAGAAACGCCGCTGAATCGATCTATAACTTTTTTTGCTTTAGAGATTAACCTGGAGAACCAAATGGAACTGGGATTTGTGAGCGCAATTCTTTCGGATTTGTCACTGGAAGATGTATTGCGTTACGCCTCGGAAAATGGCTTTGATTGCGTCGAGATGATGTGTTGGCCTGTCGGTACGGCAGAGCGCCGCTATGCCGGTGTGACCCACATTGATGTGACAAATTTCAATCAGGCCGAAGCCGAACGGATCAAGGGGCTGGCTGCACAATATGGCGTGAAGATTAGCGGGCTGGGCTACTATCCAAACCCGCTGGCCGCCGATGCTGATGAGCGCGAAACCTATAGCGAACATATCAAAAAAGTGATTGCCGCTTCTGCGATGCTCGATATTGGCGTTGTGAATACGTTCATCGGACGTGACCCAAATAAGACAATTGAAGATAACTGGGCGATGTTCGAGGAAGTCTGGAAACCGCTAATCGCATTTGCGGATGAGCAGGGTGTCAAAGTCGGTATCGAAAACTGCCCGATGCTGTTCAGCTACGACGAATGGCCTGGCGGCAAGAATCTGGCGATTTCCCCGGAAGTCTGGCGACGCATGTTCAACACGATTGACAGCCCGAATTTTGGCCTGAACTTTGACCCATCTCACCTGATCTGGCAATATATCGACTATGTACGCTGCATCCGCGAGTTTGGCTATAAATTCGTGCATGTCCACCTCAAGGACGAAAAGATTTTGACGGATGTGCTGTATCAGCGTGGTGTGACAGGCGTGAAGTGGCACGCGCCGAAACTCCCCGGATTGGGCAATGTGGATTGGGGTGCATTCTTCTCCGCCTTAACCGATGTCAAGTATCGAGGTGCGGCGTGCATTGAAGTTGAAGATCGTGCCTATGAGGATACACTGGAAGATCGGCAGCGCGCCTTGCAGCAGAGCAAGCGCTATCTTGAGCCGTTCATGCGCTAAAATTGAAGTAAAAATCCCGAAGTTGCAGCTTCGGGATTAGTCGGAAATTACAGTTTGGTCAGGTTGCGCGCGATTCGCTCATTCGCAGGTTGTTCACCCGGAACGAACGTCTGCCCGGTCAATCGCTCATAGGCTGCGATATACCGTTCGGCAACTTTGGCAATAAACTCCGCAGGCATTGCCGGGACAGCACCCTCGCCCCGATAGCCTTGCGATACAAGCCATTCGCGCAGAAATTCCTTGTCGAAATTTTGTGGTTCGCGCCCCTGACCATAGCTATCCAGCGTCCAGTACCGCGACGAATCCGGCGTATGCACCTCATCAATCAACACAAGTTGACCGTCAATTGTGCCAAATTCGTATTTGGTGTCTACAAGGATAAGCCCGGCCTGCTGCGCGATTGCCTGCCCACGCAGGAAAATATTCACCGCAGCCTGCTCAACTTGCTCCCACAGCGCTTTTGAAACCAGACCCCGATCAAGGATTTCATCGCGTGTCAGGCGTTCATCGTGACCACCATCTGTCGCTTTGGTCGTTGGTGTGAGGATTGGTTGCGGCAGCGGATCATTTTTCTGCAAATCATCTGGCAGAGTGATTCCGTATGGCTTGCGATCCCCGTTGGCATAAAGCGTCCAAAGCGAGGTGCTTGTCACGCCCGTAATGTACCCGCGCACGATCACTTCCACCGGGAGCGCTTCGGCCTCGCGCCCAATCGTCACGTTTGGATCAGGTACGCTCAGGACGTGATTTGGCACAATCGCGCGGGTTTGCTCGAACCACCACGCCGAAAGCTGATTCAACACCTGCCCCTTATAGGGGATCAGGCCGATGATCCGATCAAAAGCCGAGACGCGATCTGTCGTGATCAGGATGCGTTTATCTCCAACCTTGTATATATCGCGCACCTTGCCCGTAATTTTCGCGCCGAACCCGGAAAGATCAACGCTATCCAACGTGTGCGGAATCGCGGCGATTAAATCCTGTTGGCTAATCAATTTGACCTCACCCCTCTAACTCCCCTCTCCGCAAACAGAGAGGGGAGAACCAAGTCCGTTTTGCCTAACGCCTGCCGTTTTATCTGAATCAGAGCGAAGCGTTCATTTCTTCTACAACTTGCCCTGCCGATTCCCCTCTCCATTCGTGGAGAGGGGGCAGGGGTGAGGTTGTATTTACGCATATTTCACCCCATTCTTGAAGAGGCGCAAACCAGACATGCGTACCTCACGGCGCGGGTGTTGCCACGCGAAAATGTGGTTTTCCGGGTGTGGCATGAGGCCGAGGACGTTGCCCGCCGGGTTACATAGCGCGGCGATTCCATCGGTAGAACCGTTCGGGTTGCCGGGGTAGCCAACAGGTCTGCCGTATTCGTCCGAATAGGTCAGCGCCACTAGGCCATCTGTCCAGAGTTTTTCCAGTGTGGCATTGTCTTTCACGGCAATACGGCCTTCACCATGCGCCACCGGAGCCAAAATCGGTTCGGTCAGCCCTTCGGTGAACAGGCTCACGCTGCCCGCGACGGGTTGCAATGCCACCCAGCGACACTCAAATTTGCCCATCTCGTTATAGGTGAGTGTGACAGAACGTTCCGAGCTAAACGTCGAGCCGGGAAGTAATCCTGCCTTGACCAGCGCCTGGAAGCCGTTGCAGATGCCAAGTACCGGGCGACCATCATTGATGAATTTTTGCACTGATTCGCCAAGACGATTTTTCAGGTCGAGCGCCCAGACCACGCCTGCGCCAAGATCATCTCCATAGCTGAAACCGCCGGGAACGATCAACATATGATAGTCTTCGAGTTTGCGCTCACCGGACGCCAGTTGATTGACATGAACGATCTCTGGCTCTGCGCCTGCCAGTCGAAGCGCATCATCCGCATCGTGATCGCGGTTCGAGCCATTGGCGTGCAGGATCAACGCCCGCACCGCGCCAGTTCGGGTCGAAAGCCGCCAGTCTGGATGTTTTGCCGTGACTTTGCGCTCTGGAATCGTTACTGGTGGATAGGGTTGCTTGACTTCACCGCGCCAGACTTCTTCGAGTTCTTCGACTGTCGCCATGATTGCCGCACTGCTGTCAACCTCGATCACCAGTTCGCCGCCTTCGCGTACTGTGCCGAGCGCTGTAGCAAAATTACGCATCACGCGCTGGAATTTGAACGAGTCACCCGGACGTACCTCCACAATGAAACGACACAGTGATTCGGAGAACAGCGTTTTATGTTCTGCGCCAAGTTTATTCGGCAGGGTTGCCTTCGCGCCGACTCTGCCCGCGATACACATTTCCGCCAGCGCGACAGCAACACCACCCTCGGAACAGTCGTGACAACTGATGACCAGCCCGGCATTGATCGCTTTGTGCAAAATCTGCATGATTTCGAGTGCATCGGAGACGGGTTGCGGCGGTGCGCTGGACGTATTTCCACTGATCACCTCGTAATGGCTACCGCCGAGTTCGTCCCGCGTCTGCCCGATCAGGTAGATCAGGTTGCCGGGTTTCTTGAAATTCATGGTGATCGTCTTGCGTACATCCGGCGCAATGCCCATTGCGGAAATCAGGAGCGTGCCGGGGATGGCGTGCTTTGTGCCATCGGGATCGGTATATTCGTTATTCAGGCTATCCTTGCCGCTGATGAACGGGACACCATAAGCCAGCGCCGCGTCATAGCAACCCTGCGCGCAACGTACCAGCGATCCGAGACGGTCTGGCAGATTCGGATTGCCCCAACAGAAATTATCCAGAATGGCAACCTGTTCCGGGTCAACGCCAACAGCGACCAGATTCCGCATCGCTTCATCAATTGCCGCGTAAGCCATGAGGTACGGGTCACGTTCGCCAATCAGTGGCGCGATTCCATTGGAAAGGCCGACACCGCGCACAGCTTCCACATCGGTTTTTTTTGCACCCTGTGGCACGAGTACCGCTGCATCTGACGGACCATGGTCCGCTATGCCAACAAATGGTTTGACTGCACCACCACCCTGCACTTCGTGATCATATTTGCGGACGATGGCTTCCTTGCTGCGAATATTCGGATGTGCCAGCAGTTTTAGCAAGGCGTCGGTGTGATCACGGGGCGGCGCGGCAACGGGGCGCGCGGCGGGCGCGACAGGTTCCCATGTTGCCTGCAATTTCCGGCGCGGAATGCCGTTGTGCAGGAAATCCATCGAGAGATTACCAACAGTCTTATCTTCGATCTTCAATTCGAGGCGATTACCTTCTGCGCCGAATGTGCCAATTTGTACGGCTTCAATGTTTTGACCGTTGCAGAGTGCCTCGAATGCTGTCCAGTTTTCTGGCGGGACAGCGAGAACCATACGTTCCTGCGCCTCGCTCAACCAGATTTCCCAGGGACGCAGCCCCGGATATTTCAGCGGCACTTTTTCAAGTTGGACGTTCGCGCCGATTTCCGCGCCCATCTCGCCGACTGCCGAGGACAACCCGCCTGCGCCGCAATCGGTAATCGCGCGATAGAGTTTGGCATCACGGGCGCGCAGAATTGCTTCCAATGTTTGCTTCTCGTGGATCGGGTGTCCGATTTGCACGGAACTACCGGAAACCTGCGATGTCTTATCATCCATTTCAAGGCTGGAGAAGGTCGCGCCGCGCAAGCCATCGCGCCCGGTCCGCCCGCCAACCACGACAATCAGATCTCCATGCTTTGCCCCGGTGACGTGTGAACCCGCTGGCAGCAAGCCCAGACAGCCGCAAAATACCAACGGATTCGCGGTATAACCGGGATGATACAGCACCGCACCGTTGACCGTCGGGATGCCCATCTTGTTGCCATAATCTTCGATGCCCTGCACAACGCCCGCTTCGATGCGTGTAGGGCTGAGTACACCCGCAGGCACGGTTTGATCGCTAGGCCCGAAACACAGCACATCGGTATTCGCAATCGGGCGCGCGCTCACCCCCATCACATCACGGACGACGCCGCCAACACCTGTGTTCGCTCCACCGAATGGCTCCAGCGCGGAAGGGTGATTGTGCGTTTCGACCTTGAACGCGAGTTCCCAATTTTCGTTGAATGCGATAATCCCGGCGTTGTCCACGAATGCCGAACGCACCCAAGAACGATTGAGTTTATCGGTCACGCTGCGAATATAGGTCTTGAGCAGACCGTCGATTTTCTGCGGCGCAGGATTAGCCAATTTACCGGGCAATGGGCCAGTATAATCAATCTCGGCTTTGAAAGTTTTGTGAACGCAATGTTCGCTCCATGTCTGGGCGAGCATTTCAAGTTCGGCGTCGGTGGGTTCGCGGTTTTCCTTCGCAAAATAGGCGCGTATCGCCTGCATCTCTGCGAGGTTCAGCGCGAGACGGCGCTCCTTGCTGATATTCTCCAGTTGCTCGTCTGTTGCGTCTTTCAGCGCGATAGTTTCAACGGTACGATCAACGGGTTGTTCGTCCAGAAATGGCAGTGCGATAGTCGCATCAATTGCCGCGCGTTGAATAACCGGATTCGAGAACACATCTACAGCAATCTTCTTCAAATCATCCACAGTGAGATTGCCCTTGAGTTCATAGCGCGTACCCGTCGCAGCTTGAGTCAATCCCTTTATATTGGTTACGCTTGCCGCGTGCAGAATGTTTGCAGCAGCAGCATCGGTCACACCGGGCAGGAATGTCACCTCGACAGTGTGCGTATCGGCTTCCGGCGCAGGACGTGCGTCCTGATATACGCTAAACGTTTCGGTGAGCGGATCAGCCAATACTTCTTTGGAGAAGCGGTTGATCTCCTCCGGGGTGGTTGTCCCCTTGAGGAAAAACAAACGAACCGTTGCCAGTCCGGTCAACGGTAAATTCTGGTAAAGTTGGGTCAACCCTTTGAGCGCTTCGCTCGACTGGGTGTTTGGTCGGATTTCAACGCGGAACGTCTTTACTGTCGTTTGCGTTGCTTCGTTCAATGTTGTGGAATCTGTCGCCACTGCGATCCCCTTGCATGATCATCTGGGGGGATAGTCTACCGCAACGATCATACAAGGCGCACCTGTGGGTACGCCCGAAAGCGTAAAGGATCACTTCAATGGGTCGCGTTCGTAGTATTCCGTAAGCGCACTCAAGAGATCGGCGAGTTCCTGCGTCAGGTCGTCGTTGTCATAGCGCCAGCGCCAGTTTTTGGAAAGGTCGGGATCGCCGGGGGAGTTCATGCGTCCTGTCTGATCAAGGTTCAACACATCCTGTAAGGGGATAATGACCGTATTTCCACCAGACATCAGCGCGAGTTGGATCATTTGCCAGTTCGGGCTGTGGAGCGTTTCTCCTGCCTCGAACTTTTCAACCTGACGGGATTCAATCCATGCCGTACCGACGCGCTCCAGCGCCCGATACATATTGTTTCGCTCCCATGTGCTGGTTTCGGTATCCCACCAACCGCGAGTGGTGTTGTTATCATGCGTACCAGTATATACAACGGAATTAGCCTCAATCCGATCCGGGCTGAACCGCACCTGTTCTTCTTCGCTGCCGCCGAATGCAAATTGCAGAATCTTCATCCCCGGCAAGCCGAGCCGTTCGCGCCATTCGACAACCTCTTCCATCTTGTCGCCGAGGTCTTCTGCAATGATTTTTTCCATAAGTTCTTCGCCCAACGCCTCGAAGAGGGCATCGCGTGGGCCGTCCATCCAGCGCCCAAATTTGGTGGTATAGAGGTCGGTTGCGGGGACTTCAAAATAATCCCAGAATCCACGAAAGTGATCGATACGCACTACATCGACCTGCTGCAAGGTGTATTCGATGCGCCGACACCACCATGCAAACCCATCTTCCTGATGTTTTTTCCACAGATAAACCGGATGACCCCAACGTTGTCCGGCTTCCGGGTTAAAACTATCCGGCGGGACACCTGTCACGACAGGCGGCATCCCTTTCGCATCAAGGAAAAACAGTTCACGTTTCGCCCATACATCGGCGCTATCGTGTGCCACGAAAATCGGAATATCCCCGATGATGAGGATGCCTTTGGCATTGGCATAACTTTTGAGCGCTTTCCATTGGGTATCGAACATCCATTGGCGGAAGAGGTGTTCATCATAGCGGGATTTATAGCGCCATTTGGCGCTCTGACTGGCGCGCGCATAGTTGGCTTCTTCGTCAGGCCAGCTTGTCCATTCCCGGAGGCCGTTGGCTTCCTTGATCGCCGTGAATAGCGCGAAATCCTCGACCCACCATTCGTTCTGCATGAACCACAACTCAAACTCGTTCTGATCCAGTGGTGTGCGTTCGTGCATATAGCCTTCATAGGCTTTGGTGAGCATGGCGTTATGGTAATCGATCACTGCGCCATAATCGACCCGATCCGGGAACTCTGGTGCAGCGTCCAGTTCTTCCTGGCTCAACCAGCCACGCTCCGCCAGTTGATCGAGACTGATCAGGAGCGAATTGCCTGCGAAAGCGGAAAGGCATTGGTAGGGCGATTCGCCGTATCCGGTGGGGCCAAGCGGGAGGATTTGCCAATAGTGCTGCCCCGCCGCCTCCAGAAAATCTACAAAATGATAGGCTTGCGACCCCAGATCGCCAATACCATAGCGCCCCGGCAACGATGTCGGATGTAACAACAACCCGCTGGCACGCTGGTTGAGAATACTCATGATTAACTTAACCCCTGAAAGACGTTTTCAGCGGCTAACTGTAGCTTATGGCAGGTTTGGCGTCAATCCGGCGTGTGATTTTTCACAAATTCCTGGTGAATTTGCCGTTTTGAGTCACTGTACAATATTACACAGCGCTTTTTTCAAAACATCGTAACCCGTCCAGGGTTGGTAAGG
The DNA here is from genome assembly GCA_964432445.1 of uncultured Anaerolineaceae bacterium. GTDB lineage: Bacteria > Chloroflexota > Anaerolineae > Aggregatilineales > UBA2796 > JBBRMW01. Next base: position 19,614 of record CAYSOC010000024.1, on the reverse strand, counting down.
CAATGGGTCATCATAGTTTCGCATAAATATAAAACGCACCACAAGATTTTCAACTCCCGTTCGGCAAACTGTCGGCAAACCATCAACAACACCACCTGACGTTGTAACCACTCGTTTCTGTCCAAAACTCAAATAGAAGCTGAAATACAAGTTGTCTTTCAGAATTACCACCTGATCAGGTTGCCCAAGCAGTTTTATCGTTTCCGACAGACTATCCTCATATTCCAAACTCAATTCCGTAACTATATCAGAAGACAAAATCTGTTTTCCTGTCCATAGTTTCATCAAACCGCGTATTCTTCCGGTTGGCGTGCGTATGAGAAAACTACCATCACGATAGGGAACCATTCTGCGAAGATATTCCCCTTCATCTGGATCAAAATCTGGATAGCGGCGCAATATACTATATGCTTCGGCTAACGTCGTTTTTCCCAGCACAACGCCTCGCCAGCAAGAAAATTCGCAGGCGCTATCACTTTGCCATGTTAGCCAGTTGCCTTTTGGCGCACCGTACACGATACGCGGCACGCCAACGATCAGCGCAAGAACAATAATCAACAGCAGGCTCAATATACTAGCGAGTCGAAGTGCATAGCTCATTGCGTAATCCTTCGTAACCTTTCCAGACATTGGCGAGAGCCTGTTTACTTTGCAAGGTGATAACGTTCGTTTGGAGAGCATCCAATCCCGCATCGCACAAAAGGTTGATACTATTTCTGCGGCTGATTTCCGTCCCGATACCTTGCGACCAGTAAAGATTGAACATCTGACCGCCTCTGGATTCGGGAACCAAAAAATATGCGGGAGCGCCCAACTGTTTGATCAGCGATGCGACGCTCATGCCTCTGCTATCGACAAATTGTATTTGCCCGACGGGTTGTACATCGAAGTATCCTAGCCCGCCGATTGATACCATTCCCTGCAATGTCCCACCCAATGTTTGCAGCGTAAAACGCCCTGTCCATGTTTCGCTGCCATCCGGCAATTTAAACTTGATAATGGATATGGAAGGTAAACTTTTCAGGATGGATTCTGCCGCTTTGAATGTTGTTTTGCCGGGGGTGATGCCGCGCCAACAAGGGAGTCCGCAGGCGCTGTCACTTTGCCATGTCAACCAGTTACCTTTCGGTGCGCCGTAAATCGCACGTGGCACGTTTACGACAAATCCTATTGTAAGTATAAGAAACAAAGATAATAGGCTAACGAATCGAAGAGCAAACCTCATGAACCATCTCCATATATCTTTGTTGGCTCGTATTTTGATGGTTGGCTGGATTTGGTACACCAAAATGAAATCTACCTATAGGTAAATTTTCAAAGCCTGTCACACAAATATTGTTTAATGTCACTGTCGGTGGATAGGTTGTAGTCCCCACATTCCATTCTTTAAAATCTACTCCAACATATGAGTCATAGCCCTGTCGGTTTCTACCCGCTGAAATTCTGTTAGGCAACCCAAACCAACGAATCAAATCCCCGAGTTTTATAGAAAAATAAGTTTCGTTGAACGATATGGAACTCAACAGTTTTTCTTTAAAAGACTTCTCTTCAGAAATTATGTACACTTCAATGTTATTTTGAAACATGACAAATTTGTCTGATATTTTGTCCGCTTCTCTTGTTTGCCCTTTCCACACAAGGTCTGGCATTCCCGATAAAATTGATTTTGCTTCATAAAAGGTGGTTTTACCCGGTATAAGACCACGCCAACAAGGAGGATCGCAGAGAGTAAATGTAACTCCATCACTTCGGGGTATACCATAAACCTCTCGTGATATACCGATAACCGAGCCTAATAGAGCGCCCAAAATCAACGCCAGTCGGCTGACCCATTTAAGGAGTAGCATTGCACCACCTGTCAAACTGACTGTCGAAGCCACGCCAGCGCTCCGGTGACTCGAAGTTTGGATCAACGCCGAGGTATAGCCCAACCAGCACATTCCAGCGCTGACAACCGCCTTCCCGATTCTGTGGAAACAGCAACCAGGGAAAATTCAAGGCCTCGAAGCCGCCATAATTCAGGCGTACCATACTGCTGCCTTTGCCATCCTGCATCACTGTAGACGGCGAACCAACCAGTGTAATCAAATCCGCGAGGCGCAGCCATCCTTTCCCATCGGCATTGAGTGAGTAAAAATAGATATACTGGACGGCTGTTGCGCTCTCGTTACTGGTCATTTCGCCGCGCAACAACCCCTGTGGCGTTCGGACTTCAAATTGCACCGATAGAGAGTTATAGCCGCTGGTATATTCTGCTGCTGTCAGTTTCACATCTGGCTGTTCACGCAGGATTCGGGAAGCCTCCAGAAAGCGTGTCCGACCCGGCGTAACACCGCGCCAGCACGGAAACCTACAGCTAGAATCGATCAGCCAGCGCAAGTTATCCGGCACACGCCGATTGGCTTGCCCAACCCAGACCAATCCACCAAGCGTAACAGTGAATAGACATACCAGCCCACCTATCATGCTCAATACGGAACGCGGGCTGTGTAACATCACGCCCGATCAGATGCGCCCGGCGCGATTCGCCAACCGAACCGCCAGCGCCAGCATGAGTTTGGCGAGGAATGCCTGTAGCAGGAAGTAGAGCAATACAGCAATGCCCATGATGATCCCGTAGGGAATGGTAAAAATGCGCTGTGTGGCGTGTGGCATAAACAGCAACGACAAGCCCAGGTCGCCTTCGACAAGCCCCATAAATACGCCCGGAAAGCCGAAGAGCGCATCTCGAACGGCACTCGATGCGATGATCGTTGCACCTCCGGCAGCCCCGTTAACCGCAGCGCTGTTGAACAGCAGCGGGAACTGCATCGCCCATGCACCGACTAATAGCGCCCCGGCAGAGAACGCCAACCGCAGCAGAAGGATCAGAATCTGGCTGAGGATGCCCATCCAGCGCCCGCGCACAAGCACGCCGAGCAACGTCCCCAATGCACTATCGAAGGCCAACACAGTGAAGGGTGCAATCAATGCCGCGACCAGTTGCAGCGCAATACACACAATCCCAATGGCGGTGTTGGTTGGGCTGAGGGCGATGGTGGTTGCGGCTGGATCGCTGCCAAGCGGAATCGTTCCGGTCAGCGCCAGATTGATATAGTTACCGTTGAAAGTGCCGAAATCTGCCAGCGCAACAAGGACATAAAAGACACGCAGAGATACGACCAGAAAGAGCAGAAAACGCAATTGATAGAAAACGGACATCCAGCGTGTGCGCAACGCCAGGCCTGCACCATTGGTCGTCAGCTTGAGCGTTTCCCATGTGCCGCGCGTCGTCTCCTGCGTGATTGTGCCAGTCGTCGCGGCAAACGCCCCCATCCGCATCCCGATCTGAATCAGCACCAGAGGCCAATAGAGGATCAGAAAAACGCGATCCATATTGCTTAAAATGCTCTCGAACGTATTATTTGAAAAATTGGTAATCTCGTCCAGCGGGCGCGTCCCAAACTGGGTAGCGACACTATAGCCAAAGAGGATTAGAACCACCAGAAAGAGCGCCAGCATCGCAATGCGCAAGACGCGCAGATTTGGGCGTATCTTGCGCCCATCGCGCAGGAGCGTATAGCGCATGACCGGATGATCTGTCCGGGCGAAAGTCGGGAGTTGTTGCTGAATGAAACGCTGAATCATCTAAACTCTACCTCGTTAAGCGAGATCATAGCAGGTAATCAATGCAGTGGATGGTGCAGCGTCAGGAATCCGCGTCGAATCCACCCAAAACGACGATCTATCGGGTATTGATTGAAAAGGCTCTGTATCGACTGAATCCACGCACGGCGCGGAGGAATACCACGCCAGTGCAGAAATTCCCGCTGCCACAGCGCAAAAAACGCCGAAACATCAGAGTCAAACGCATGATGAATCAAACGCTTTGGCAGGATAGCGCGGAAGTCCTCCGGCTCGACAGGCGCGCGAAAGTTTGTCCCAAACACCAGCGACTCGTGAATCAATTCATCATTTCGCTTGCGATACACGTCAAAAACCACGATCCGGCCTGTCGGGTTGCACGTCCCTTCAATCAATACACCGCCGTCTTCCAGCGCATTCCCCATTTCGGAGAGTGCCGGGGCGACTGCATCCTCGTCGTACTGTCGCAGTACATTATAGGCACGAATCAGGCGGGCGCGTTCTAATCCTGACAAAACGCTGACATTGAACCCTCCTAGCCGGAAATCAATCCAACCGGGAACACAATAGGGTTGTGCAATGGCTACCCGTTCCGGGTCAATTTCGATTCCCAACAAACGCAGGTTGGGATTGATCGGGCGCAACCGTTCCGCCATTTCCAGCGCAGTCCAAGGATACGCGCCATAGCCAACATCCACGATCAGCGGCGAACCGCCCACCAGTGTATTTTCCAGCGCAAGCGCGGTATAGACATCAATCTGGCGAAGGCGGTTCAGCGCGGTTTTGCCGCGTGTCGGCTGACCGACAGGTTTCACCGGGCGCGACATAAGATATAGCTATGGCTTTGGCGGCGGTGGAGCCTGCCCCGGTGCAATTGTCTGGTTTGTTGGCTTTGGCTCCGATGTTGGCTCCGGCTTGATCGTGAAAATATCCTTGATGTGTAATCCTGTTGCACCATCAGGATGGGGGTCAGCGGCCTTTTCCTCTTGTGGCGTACCCTTGCCGTCCACCATGCGCACTGCAAGCCGATAGCGTTTGCCGGGTTCGGCCGCAAAGGTCGCCTTCCAGAGTACCCACGCATAGGGCGAAAGCGGCGCTTTCAGGGTCGCCGGAATCCATGTAATCGGGTTTTTGGCTGGGTCTTCGGGAACGATACCTAGTTCAACTTTGGAGACGCCGCGCCCGCCGCCATGTGCAATCCCGCCGATTTCCACTGTTGTATCGTTGAGCATCAGCACGTTATTGCCAAACGGCGTATTGATGATCGCCGTGTGCTTGATGGTTGCCTCGTCTGACCAGCCCTGTTTCTGCCAGTAGCCTTTATAGTCTTCGCTGACCACTTCGATCCGCGTGAGCCATTTGGCGCTTTTTTCGCCGTAATGATTCGGGCTGTAGACACGCACCGGGAAACCATGTTCATAGGGGAGCGGAACGCCGTTCATCCGATAGACAAGGAACACATCAGGATCAAGTGCCACGTTCACCGGAAGCGAATCGCTGTATCCATCAATGCAATGGAAAACAATCTCTTTGGCATCGGCTTTGACACCAGTCGCTTTCAGGACATCCGCCAGCCGGATACCTTCCCACATCGCGGTTCCGGTCAGTTCGCCGCCGACAGGGTTGGTCATCCCGATCAATGTTCCCGCAAAAACCAGCGGCGTCTCGGATTTGAATTTCTGCACCAAATCATCAAAGTTATATTCGGTTGGCTTGTCAACCAGGCCTTCAACGCGCAGTTTCCACTGATTCAACTGGATTTTGGGCGCACTACTCACGCCAATATCTACAGTATAGAAGCGTTCATTAGGCGTGATTTCAGGCCACGTCCCACGTGCCGGAAGGAAACCTGCTTTATCCGGCGTCGGCGCGGGCGGGAAATTTAACCCACGCAAGCCATCGAACAGACCCGCTTCGGTCAGGCGTCCGATCATGCCCGCCAACAAGCCAACAAACGCGCCGCCTGCTGCTGTCTGGATCAGGAAGTCGCGGCGTGTCATCACCGGAGCGTCTACATCGCGCGGAATATCGGGACGTGCCAACGCTCCACGTATTGTTTGCTCCAGCGCCACACCCCACAGCAGATATAGCACCAGCAGAAACAACGGCCCGGTTACCTGATCGGATGGTGTCCAGTTGCGCGCGAGTTCCGGCGGCAGGGAAACGATGAACGCCAGCACACCAAGCAAAAGGCCATGTATCCAATGGGGCAGTGGCAGCTTTTCGCGCACCAGTTCATAGAGCGCGGCGACACCTGCCCCCGCCAACACATAGAGCGCTGTCGCAAAAATGACGATCAGGCTCTTGGCAGTAACCATGAACGATTCCATCCCGATAGCCCGAATTGGGCCAGGGGTTATATCCCGGATGATTTCCGCCAGCGCATAGGGTACAAACGGAGCGCGTAAACCCGCGTAGGCGATATATTGCGCTCCCGCCAATGCTGCTGTCAGCGCGACGCCAATGATAAAGGCTTCCCGAACGTGCCGACGCGCGCCGTTCGCATTCGTCATATTAAAATTCTCCACGCAGTACAAGCAATGCCTGTTCAAGCTGCAAATCGCGGTCTGGCAATGCGTAGGCATCCCAAGTGACTTTCATATCGGGCGTGATCCCGATTCCCTGAATGCTGCGATCCAGCGGCGTATACCAGCGCGCAATCGTGATGTGTGCCGCGCCGCCATTGCTCAACGGCTCGACAATCTGCACCGACCCTTTACCATACGTTTGTGAGCCGATCACCGTTGCGCGTCCGTAGTCCTGCAATGCACCCGTTACCAGTTCGGAAGCGCTCGCAGAGCCACCATCGACGAGGACGACCATCGGTACATCTGGCGCATAGGCATCCCCATGAACGGGGAAGGTTTTGATAGCGCCACCCTTATCGCGCTCGATCACGACATTACCTTCATCAATAAACTGGCTGGTCACGTCGATAGCGGTGGTCAGATAGCCGCCGGGATTGCCACGCAAATCCAGCACCAGCCCGGATAGCCTGTTGGCGCGCAATTGGCGTAGCCCCCGGCTGAACTCACGGCTGGCCTTGTCGTTGAACTCTGCCAGTGCGATATAACCGATGTTGCCGGGATACATCCGGGTTACGACAGTCGGCATGACGATCAGATCGCGCGTGATCTGGAGCGGGATCATGGGCGGGTCGCCGTTGCGCAGGATGCCGAGGATCAGCGTTGTTCCAGCCTCGCCGCGAATCCGGCTGATCACTTTGGTCTGTGGGATCAATTCCACATTCACACCATCGACAGAAACGATCACATCGCCGGGGATAAGCCCGGATTTGCGCGCAGGCGAACCCGGCAGAGTCGACACGACGATCAGCGCTCCGGTTTTATCATCCTTGCGAATCGACGCACCGATCCCGGTGAATTGCCCGGTCATCTCGTCGTTGATCGATTTATACAGTTCCGGGTCGAAGTAGTTGGTGTGCTGATCCAGAACAGCCTGCATCATCCCGCTGATTGCACCTTCCATCAGAAGGTCGTCGTTGAGCGGATCAACATAGCTACGGTGCATCAGGTTCCACGCCTCCCAGAATGGCGTGAACAGGGTCAAAGTTTCATCGGTAACGGGTGGTTTGGCAGGCGCGGCGGCAACTTCTGAGGCAGGGCGCAAACTACCGAATGCAAAACCAGACACAAATATAACCGTCACCAGAAAAATGCTGAGTCCGGCACGCTGGATGCGAGGCATGGTGGTACACTCCAGATAACAATACAACATTGATCTATTGTGCGTTTTCTGTAGGATTTTGCAAATGAACTCATGGAATTTTGAGGTTCGGAGAGCCGATTCAAAGCCCCAATCCTGTGAAATGGACAGGCCAGATATCGAGCGCAGCAAAAACGCCAGCCGTATTTAACATGGTTTCGCAGCGTCCGCGCGCTATAATCGTGCAAAACCTAATGATCATTTGTTTTTACCAAAGGCTGAAATAAAAATGGATTTAGTCGATCTGCCAGAATCTTGTCGAGATATATCGCGGGCGTGTCGCTGGACATATTGGAATCTGGAAGGCGCTGCGCCATTCCTCTACCTGCTGATGTTCATCGCGGTAGCATTCTTTGCAGGGCGCTTATTTCTGCGCTTCCAAGCATGGCGCAAAGGGCAGGGCGAGCTTCCATTTGACCATTTACCAGAACGCTTCGGGCGCGTGATCAAGTGGGCGTTGATGCAATATGGCGTCCTGCGCGACAAGATACCGGGATTCATGCACCTGTTGATATTCGCGGGGTTCACCGTATTTTTTATCGGAACAGCGCTGGCAACGATTGACGCGGATGTTGCGCTGCTGCTGTTTGGCGTCAAAATCCTGAGTGGCACTTTCTATCTGTTTTATGAAGCGATCCTCGATGGATTCAGTCTGTTTTTCATGGTTGGGCTGACCATTGCTCTGTTGCGACGTTCGCGCAAACCGCGCCGCCTGACAAATATCAACTCGTTCTACTGGATCAACTTTCAACTCTGGTTGTTTGTCGTCACCGGGTTGATGCTTGAAGCAATTCGCATTGGTTATCTGACCGTTACCTATGGCGATCAGTTCTGGTGGGGCAAAGCGTCATTTGTCGGATACTTCCTCGGCTTGCTTACCTTTGCCCCTTCGACAGCGCCCGCCTATCTGAACGGAATGCTGGTTGCGCATCGCGTGATCTGGTGGTTTCACTCGTTTCAGGTCGCCGTATTCATCATGACAATGCTTGATACACCCCTGCGCCATATCGTCTATAGCCCACTCAATATTTTCTTTAGCAGTTTCAAGCCAAAGGGCGAACTGGCTTCGCTCGATCTGGAAGACGAAAAAGCCGAACAATTCGGTGTCGCGGCGTTGACCGATTTCCGACCATTTCAACTGTTGAACGGAGATGCCTGTACGGAATGCGGGCGCTGTCAGGAAGCATGTCCTGCGTTCATGGCGGGGACGCCTCTTAACCCGAAACAGGTGATTCTGGATATTCGCGGCAGCATCGACGCTTATCAGGGCATTCTGGCGCTCGGCGCACATGGTGGCGAAACAGGTTCGCGTGATGATATGCAGGTCACCGATGTGCGGATCAGCAAAGATGCGTTGTGGGCATGTACGACATGCCGCGCCTGCGTCCACGAATGCCCGGTGCTGATTGAACACGTCGATTCGATTGTCGATATGCGCCGTGATCTCACGCTGATGAAGGCCGAAGTACCCGCACAATTGCAGACTACGTTCACCAATGCGGAACGCTCCGGCAATCCCTGGGGCAATCGTGGCAGCCGCATGGATTGGACGAACGGGCTGGATTTTGAAATCCCGGTTATGGGCGAAGTCGGCACAGCAGAAGTGTTGTACTGGGTGGGATGCTCCGGCGCGTTCGATCCCAACAGCCAGAAAACGGCGCGTGCTGTCGCCACCATCCTGCATAAGGCGGGTGTGAATTTTGCGGTTCTGGGGGAAGAGGAAACCTGTCACTGCGAATGGGCGCGACGTGCAGGGAATGAACCACTGTTTCAGGGAAGTGTACAAGCTAACCTTGAGACGATGGGACAATATAAATTCAAGACGGTGATCACGCATTGTCCGCACTGCTTCAACACGTTCAAGAATGAATTTCCGCAGTTCATGCCGAAGGATGAACACGGTAAGACAATCCAATGGCAGGTGGTGCATCACACGCAATACATCGCCAAGCTAATCAACGAAGGCAAGATCAAACCAGATTATCAGAAGTCGGGCAACCTCGAAGGCATTCCACAGCAGACCGTCACCTATCACGACTCCTGCTATCTCGGACGCTATAACGATGAATATGATGCGCCGCGTGAAGTTCTGAAAGCGGTTCCCGGCGTGAATCTGGTCGAGATGGCGCGCAGCCGCGAAAAAGGATTGTGCTGTGGCGGTGGCGGCGCACAAGTCTGGATGGAGACGCACCAGAAGACCCCAGTCAACCAGATTCGTCTGAATGAGGCGGTTGAGACGTTGCACAGTCACAACGGACATACCGAAAATGTCGTGGCGGCAGCGTGTCCTTTCTGTACCGTGATGCTCGGCTCGGCGGCACAATCACAAGGCATTACAGAACAGGTGCAAATCCGTGATGTAGCGGAGATTGTCGCAGCGGCGCTCTAGTTATTTTCGATTCGACAGCCTCGGTATTCAATGCCGAGGCTGAAATCAATCAGGACGCGCCCACCCAACCGAGGCTAATGCGTCCGCGTTCCTGTTCCACATTCAGAATTTCGACTTCGATCACATCCCCGACATTGAGCGATTCGCCGCGCGGAATCTGGCTTCGATGCAGCAAGCCATCCTGCTTGACGCCAATATCGACAAATGCGCCGAAATCCACCATATTGCGCACCGTACCGTTGAGACGCATCCCGCGTTGCAGGTCACTCATGGAAAGTACATCATTACGAAGCAATGGCGCAGGTACATCCTCGCGGGGGTCGCGCCCCGGTCTGATCAATTGTTCAAAAATGTCATTCAGTGTCGGTTCGCCCGTACCGAGTTCGGCGGCAAGTGTGGCAACAGGTTGCTTTGATTTGAGAGCATTCAAGGCAGCAGAACGTGCAGGCGTTGGCGTTTCCAGCGTGATCGTGCTGCGTTTCAATACAGCCTCGGCAATCTTATAGCTTTCCGGGTGGATTGCACTGCCATCTAATGGATTGCTGCCGTTGCGGATGCGCAGGAATCCAGCAGCTTGTTCAAAGGCTTTTGGCCCCAACCCGGCAACTTTGCGGAGCGATTGGCGATCCTTGAATGGGCCATTTTCATCCCGATAACCCACAATCTTCTCTGCAAGTTTTGGCCCAATCCCGGCAACATAGGTCAGGAGCGCGACGGATGCGGTGTTCAAATCCACGCCGACACGGTTCACAACTGTTTCAACCACGCCATCCAGCGCAGACGAAAGCTGTTTCTGATTGACATCGTGCTGATACATGCCGACGCCGATAGATTTGGGATCAATCTTGATCAGTTCGGCAAGCGGGTCTTGCACCCGGCGGGCGATGGAAACCGCCCCACGCAACGTCACATCCAGATCGGGGAGTTCGGCGCGCGCCAGCGGGCTTGCGCTGTAGATACTCGCTCCGGCTTCACTGGCGATAATGTATCGGATAGCGTCGGTGCTGCGCGTCAATTCAGCAATAAGCTGTTCCGTTTCACGCGAGGCTGTGCCGTTACCAATGGCAATCAGGGTAACGTTATGGCGGGCAATCATCGCACGCAGGGTACGTAATGCTGCCTCCCGCTGATTCTGCGGTTCGTGTGGATAAATCGTTCCGGTTTCCAAAACCTTGCCTGTTGCATCCACAACAGCGATTTTACAGCCTGTCCGAAAGCCTGGATCAAGCCCAATCACGGTGTGTCCGGCGAGCGGTGGTTGATTAAGCAAACCACGCAGGTTCAGCCCAAATACATTGATAGCGTGTGTTTCGGCCTGCTCTGTAAGCGCAGTACGGACACTACGTTCAATCGCCGGCAGCAACAAACGCTTTGCTGCATCACCGATTGCTTGCTCAAGTTGATCCATCAGTGGGGAACGTTGATCAGGACGGAAGAAATGATAAATCGGTTGTTGCCAATCCCGATCTGCTACATCCAGCGAAACGCGCAAGACTTTCTCGGTTTCGCCGCGATTGAGCGCCAACACCTGATAGGGCTTGAGGCGATCTACCCTGATCTCAAATTCATAGTACATCTCGTAGACTTTTTTGGGGTCGTCTGCGCCGTCGATTTTGCCGGACTGCATCAACCCGTAACGCATCGCGCGTTCGCGCACCTGTCCGCGTACCTCGGTGTGATCACTGATCACTTCGGCAACAATATCACGCGCTCCGGCAAGAGCAGCTTCAATATCTGGTACTTGCTCATTCAGGTATGCCTGTGCGAGTCCTGAAATCGGTTTGCCTGTGCGCGCCTGTTGCAGGATCAGATCAGCCAGCCCCTGCAAGCCTTTGTCACGGGCAGCGCTGGCGCGCGTACCGCGTTTTACCTTATACGGCTGATACAAATCTTCCAGCAGCGTGAGTGTGTCGGCGGCGGCAATCTGTTTTTCCAGTTCCGGGGTTAGTTTGCCCTGCTCCGTAATAGAGGCAAGGATGCTCTCGCGGCGTTTATCCAATGCGCGGAAATTTTCCAGCAGTTCCATCAGGTTGCGAATCTGGTCTTCATCCAGCGCACCGGTGGCTTCCTTGCGATAGCGCGCGATAAATGGCAGGGTGTTTCCGGCATCAAGGAGTTCAATCGTGGCGGCGACCTGCGCCGGGCGCACGTTCAATTTTTCAGCGATCTTCTGATCGTAGGACATGATATTTCAGCTTCCTTCACAGGCGCTGAATTATACAAAACAAAATTCAGGCGACACGAATGCACACCTGAATTTTGTCGCAGGAAGGAGGAGAAACTACAAAACTACTGCGAAATTACTGGCAGGCTGGCGACATTGCCCAGCGCCAGTGAGGAGACCGGAACCCATGTGAAGAATTGAGGCGTTACTTCGACGCGCGCATACTTGCGGGTCGCGTCCACACCAACGACATACCATTGCTGACCAGCGGCGAGGTGATCTTCTGTCGGGATCACTGAACCTGGTTCATAGTAGATCGGGGTATCGGCCTTGACGGTGACGAGAATGGACGTGAAATCTTCGGTGGTCGTTGTTGATATGCCTTCATCGGCGTGAGCGGCTGAACCTGTGAAACCGGCAAAGGCGATAGCGACGGCGGCGATTGCTGCATAACGCTTGACATTGTTCATGATCTGCATACTCCATTACATCTCTGTGCCTGATTACAACCTACATCACACATTCTAGGGTGGGGGTATGCAGAATTAAGGTAAATCCTGTGAAGTTCCTCGGAAGAATTGTAAACAAAGTGTGAAATGGGGATGTTTTTGTAAAAAATTGCTTTCAAACCATCCCGAACACAGTCAATATAGGCTATACAGCGTGAGCCTGAATCCATTTCAGGGTGTAATCCAGCACCGTATCCTTTTCCGGTTCATTGAAAATTTCGTGATAGAGGTCATCCCAGATTTTCAACGTTTTGTCGGTGCTGGTGATTTGATCATGAATATAGGGCGTCCCTTTCGGACTCACAAGCCGATCCTGCCCGCCGTGCATCAGCAAAACCGGGAGCGTGATTTTGCTAGCTTGTGTGCGTGCCAGCTTCGCCCCTGCGATCATCTCTGCGCCAACGCGCGCCGGAATTTTGTCATGCCAAACCAAAGGGTCATTTTCATAGGCTTCAATAACATTTTTATCTTTTGAAAGCGTAGAGGTGTCCAGTGTAACCATGCCCATCTTCGGGGCAATACGTCCGAGCAGGTTCAACAGGGGCAACATAAACGCCGGGACGGTTTCGCCCGCATCAATTGCCGGAGCAGAGACAACCAGACCTTTGAGCGTTTCCTGATGCCGAATAGAGTAGAGCAAAGCAACCAGTCCGCCCATACTGTGCGCGACGAGAACGACTTTCTCCCCATTGGAAACACTGTCAATGTAGGCGCGAAGGTCTTCGACAATTTGCGACAGGCTGGCGAAATAGCCCAGATCACCATTAATTTTTCCTGTCTGCCCATGCCCGCGCGAATCGGCAGCATAAACAGCGTAGCCGTAGCTGGTCAGATAGCCACCGACGTAATCGTAGCGCCCGATGTGTTCGCCAAGCCCGTGTTGCAGGACGATGTTTCCGCGCGGACGATCTGGCAACCACGACTGTGTGAAAAGTTTTTTGTTATCTTTCGTGACAAATGTCCCGGTAGTTGTACGCATTGTTGTTCCTTTGCTGATGTTTCGTCTATTCCAATTAATCTATGTTTATACTTCGGAATAGTGAATTGAGAAAATCTGAAATTGCTATCTCTACCGACGTAGTACCAGAGGGTTTGATAGCAAGCGCTCTCAATGTTACAATGCAGCCTATATCTTTCCGATTTTCACAGGATTTTGATTAGGCTATGACTCAAAAGCGCGTCCTTTCCGGCATCAAGCCCACCGGCAGCGTCACCATTGGGAACTATCTGGGCGCGTTGAAGAACTGGGCAAAGGTACAGGACGATTACAAGTGTTACTTTTGCGTGGTAGACCTGCACGCCATCACCACACAACAAGACCCCAAAGAATTGCGCGAGGCATCCCGTCGCAACGCCGCGCTGTATATTGCCTGTGGCATCGATCCGGCGAAGTCCACAATTTTTGTTCAGTCGCACGTTCCCGCACACGCCGAACTTAGCTGGATTCTCACCTGTTACAGTACAATGGGACAGCTTGGGCGCATGACACAGTATAAGGATAAGGCCGCCAAGCAGGAAGAAGCAGGCGCAATTGGTGCAGGGATGTTCGTCTACCCGGCACTGATGGCGGCTGATATTTTGCTGTATCAGGCGCATCTTGTCCCGGTTGGCGAAGATCAGAAGCAGCACGTCGAACTCACACGCGACCTAGCGCAACGCTTCAACTATCTGTATGGTGAAACTTTCGTCTTGCCGGATGTGTACATTCCGCCGTCAGGTGCGCGCATCATGGGGCTGGATAATCCCCTTGCCAAAATGAGCAAAAGCGATGATGCCGACAATCATGGTGTTGCCTTGCTGGAAGCGCCGGATCGCGTCAAGAAAAAGGTGATGCGCGCTGTCACCGACTCCGGCAGCCAGATCACCTTTAGCGATGACCCGGAACGCGCTGGTGTGAATAACCTGCTCACCATCTATGAAGGTTTCACCAACCAGAGCCGCGAGACCATCGAAGCGCATTTCGCGGGCAAAGGCTACGGCGATCTGAAAAAAGGGGTGGTTGAAGCCATCAATGAGGGGTTGAAGCCGATTCAGGAGCGTTATAAGCAAATCGCGGGCGAATCCAGCTACATTGATCAGGTATTGGCCGAAGGTGCGGAACACGCTGCTGCCTTTGCAGATAAGACCGTCGCAGATGTGAAAGAGAAAATCGGTTTGCTGCCGCCGACGTCAGCCAGGAAGGGCTGATCGTGAGCGATACGCCATCCGCATCCCAACCAATACACTCCGCCACCCCTGCCAGCGCCGCGACAGACCAACCCGCGCCGATGCAGGGCTGCCTGTATTGTGGTGCGGAAGGCAGCATCATCGCCAGCGAGAACAATCAGAAGCTGACATGCAGCACATGCGGCTCAATCGCGCGGTTTGAATCGGGAGCAGATAGCGATCACTGGCGCATCAATTACCAGAAATATAGCCATGCACCGCGTTTCTACTATGTGATGGTACATCTCGGCAAAGCAGGTTGGGTAAGTGCCGACGAAGCGCTCTCTATCGCACAGCAGGGCTTCATCTACCGTCACCGTCTGCAACAGGCGCAACGTGGCGAACTCAATTGGCTTAAGCCTGCCAAACTCGAAACACCACCGCCGCTGATGAGTCCCGCTGAAACCGTCTATCTGCATCTTCCGGGAGCGGCAATCTTTCATGCCCAGCGCGGAAACGGTCTGGCCGCACTGCTCAACCGCAATAGCGGGACTCCGCAGGATAGCGGGCAATTTTATGTTACTGACCTTAAAATACATTTGATTGGAAAGACGCGCGACTGGTCACATAAACTTTCTGATATTCAGCGCGTCGAACATAACGAGAGGCACTGGCGGCTTTATGTAGGTGACGGCAGCCAGTTTTATCAGGGCGAAAATGTAGCGGGACAAATCGACGCACAACTTTTCGCCACCGTCGTCAAGATACTTTGGAAACGGGATTGAGCAAAAAAGGAAACTCGTAAATTATGGCTGGAAACACGCCGCAACATGAACTGGAGCGCTTGTATAAATTAATCCAGCAGGAACGCCTGGACGAGGCAGCGGTGGCGCTTCGCTCGATTGTCCGCTCCGATAAAGATAATGAGGATGTCTGGTGGTTGCTGGCAAATGCCGCCACCGACCCCAGCGAAGCCAAAGAATCGCTCGAAAACGTGATTCGGCTGAATCCATCGCGGCAGGATGCGCAAAATCTGCTTGCCCAGCTTCAGGAAGCCTACCCGGATTTGATCCCGCTGTCACCGGAAGCCAGCTTGTTCAATCCATCCGATATTGGCGATCCGTTCCGCCCGATTACGCCAACACCTACGGTTACACTGGCCGACGATCTGGATGACTGGATGACGGACGCGCAACCTGCCGAACAAGTGGCCGACGATTCGATGGATTGGCTGAATGCGTCACAGCCCGCTGAACAGTCTAACGATCCGCTGGATAGCTGGTTGAATGCCCCACAACCTCCCGACGCAAACGAACCGGTATGGATGCCACAATCCCAAACGCCGCAACCTGTGGCAACCGAAACGTTGCCAACAGATGACCCCTTTGATTTTGAGGATGACAACAAGACACCGGGTTTTGCATCTGCGCCTCAAACGCCTGTTGCACCAAAACATGCCCAGCCGGAGTTTCACCCCGAAGGGTTCGAGGGAGTTTTGCCACATCAGCCCGCCAGCATAGGCGATCCGGTTATCGGCAAGGAAGTCCCTCCGGCAGACGAGGAAGAATCACATCGGTTCGTTCCGATTCTAATGGGGCTAATGCTCCTTGTTGTTATCGGAATCAGCGCATTCTATTTTCTTACCAACCGCACCAGTGATGTTGTCCCACCGCCTCCGAATACGGCAACACCAACGTTCGCAGAAGCCGCGCTCCCGACCATCGATCCGAATGCAACCCTTCCGACTTCTGCTGGCGTGGGCGCAACGGAAACGATTTTGCCAACCCTCACCAGTACGGGAACGCCGGGCTTTACCATTTCTGATACACCAGCTGTAACGCTTGATGTATCCGCAACGCCCGTTGTTGCAGCGGACGTGACCCTGACTGCTACAGCCGTTTCTGCTGCCACCGATAACGCCGTCAGCACATTTGCGCCAGAAACGCCCGTCGCACCGACCATTCCGGCGGCGACTGCACCGCTTGCAGAATCGCTCTCCAAACTGACAGAGAATTTCAAAACCGCCGGATTTGCCGATGCGAATTTCAACATTGGCGATACCGTGCTAGGCAAGACGCTCACCGTGAAAATCTGCTCCAAACCGGGGATCGATTTGCTGCGCGCAACGGATAAAGTGCGCGACGTGATTGCTACCGAAGCCGCGCCCTATCGCGCGGAACTGGAAGCAGTTGGCGTACAGATCGTAAGTTGTAGCGATGCGGCTAGCGTTTTGTACGGGAAGGCAGTTCCGATTCGCGTTGCAACGCAGTACGCGGAAAAGAAGATTGATGCCCGCAAATATCGGGCAAGCTGGATTAACCCGTAAGCAGACCGGAATCATTGGACTGGGGTGCAATTTGATTGCACCCTTTTCTTTTTGGGGGATAGTTATGTTGCGTCGATTTTCCATCAAAACTGCGCTGTTGTTATTGCTATCATTCCTTGCATATCCAGTTCAATCTGCCCGCTCCGCCGAAATATTCAACGGAAAAATTGTTTTTGCTGCGGGGTATGCCTTTAATAACGTTGATTTATTTCTGATGGAAGTCGATAAACGAAGTGTGCGGAAGCTGGCAGAAAAAGTTGACGCCCGCTCCGAAGCCATCTTTACCCCGGACGGACAACAGATTATTTATCGTTCCATAACTACTTCGGGATTGCATATTTTTGATTTGAATACGAACAAAGATC
Organism: uncultured Anaerolineaceae bacterium; assembly: GCA_964432445.1. Lineage (GTDB taxonomy): Bacteria > Chloroflexota > Anaerolineae > Aggregatilineales > UBA2796 > JBBRMW01. Next base: position 2,366 of record CAYSOC010000024.1, on the reverse strand, counting down.
GCGTTTTGGTTGAGAAAGTCGCAGGCCAACTGGATTTGATTGATGGTTCTCCTGATGGAAAACGTATCAGTTATGCAACCTATCCAGCGAGTCGGGACAAAGGGAAGGGGCTAATCCAGGTAAATGCTGTCGAGATAGAGACTGGAAACGATACCAGACTATTTACCATAGAATATCCATTGCCAGCATCCTCTCCGTTCGTACAGGCTTTGCGCTGGCGGCAGATTGGAAAAGTGCTTATTTACAGCATTGCATGGGGAAGCACACGGGAACTCCATTCTGTAGACCTGGCAGGACAAAACGACGTTGTAATTTACCGAGGCAAAACAGCCGACATTCTGAAAAGACCGCCATTATCCCCGGATAATACGCAATTTTTGGAAGTATCGAGGGATTTAGAAGACGTAGCCCTGATCTCTATTGTCAAAAAGCCACAAGTCAGATGGACGTTGAGACTTCCAAACGACACGGCTATACGAAACGCAGGCAGTTATAACTGGTTGCCGGATGGAAAAGGATTCTTCAAAGTTCAATTCAAAACCATTGAGGCTAAGGACAAGCCAGTTGAATATGGTTTTACACTGATACTGTTGGGACTTGAAAAGGGAAGAACAACAATCGACATGCAGGAAAACAGCAGCAAATTGCCTGTGTTGAAAAACACTCTTTCCAAAATCGAGATTTTCGGAGCAAGAGCGCAACCCGCCGAATAAATAAAAGGCAAACCCGCAGGTTTGCCCGATTTTCAATCCTGATCTAGCAGCCAGATAAATCCGGCGTGAATTTGAACCCGCCGGGCGGATCAACATCCGAACTCTTCTTCTTTGCAGCGTTGTAGCGGGCATCTGTTGTCGGATCGAGCGTTGCAGCGGTCACCGCCGCAAGTAATGCCGTTTCGTTGTCAGCCGTGACATTCACCGCAGCGGAGGCCGTGCCGTTATAGGTCAGGAAGCCAGCTTTATGCTGTTCCTCATGCGCTCTCAGCGTCGTATCAATCGCCTTTTGATATTTCTGCTTTTCGCAATCGTTTGTAATCGTACTCGGCACGCTCGGCAAGGTGTAATCGGCGGTGCTGGTGAAAGTCATCACTGTTGTTCCAGTGGCCTTTATTTTGCCATTCGGGAGTGTCGTGGTCACGATCTTGTCGTTGTTCGCATCCGATTCGATGTTGTCCCACTTGCAATAGCCTTCGGCATCGTAAACTCCTAATTTGCCGTAGTGAGTTACGGCTGGACGAGTACGGCTATCTCCCGGCAATCCGTAGCTTACTTCACCCGCATCTTCATCGGGATCGGATTCAGTCTGGTTGCTGTCTTCACTATCCTCACTCTCGGAATCGCCACCGAAGGGCCACCAGCTACTACTACCACCATCGCTATCGGAACTGCTTGCCGGTTCGTTGCTGCTTGCTGGCTCCGAATCCGAGGAATTAAACCAACTGCCACTGCTATCCGAATCTGATTGTGAGGATGAAGAGTCACCACTGTTCGTACCATCGGAATCGCTGTCATCATCCCAGAGCCAGCGCTGCACGCTTTGACCCGCTTGTTCTTCTTCCTGCTGTCCACTACACGAAGCGCAACCGCATCCGGCTTTTCCACCGCAACGCTGCACCGCTGGCGACGCCTGTACCGATGCCGATGGGCGAATCAAGGGCTTGCAAGCAAGGCAGGAACATCCACGTGCGCTTGTGTGATTGGCTAACATGCGCTGTGCAACCGAATTGCCATAGATGCGCTGGACATGAAACATGGTAGCGGCAGACAATTTGCCCTGACGTGCAGTCGCGCCCGGTTGATAGATGGGCGATTCCGATGCAGCTTGTTGAGGTTGTGCGATCCGCAGCATGTTTTGCTGTTGATCTTCCTGTGGTACGGCAGAGATACGGATTGCGCGCATGGCTCATCCTCTCGATATTGCTATCGATCACTCTAGCATAGGTTCCAAAATGGGGCAAATTAAGCACTAACCGGTTTTTGGCAGGCGGGCTACTTGTCTTCGTCGGGGGTATTATCCAGAAGCCAGTCATCGTAGGCGGCAGAGTTTAATGATTCCTTCGGCAGAAATTCGTGAAAAACAGTTTCGCCCGTTTGTAGCGCCCGCCGCAGATAGGCAACGCACCAGCCGCAGTGCGTACCGCAACCTTCCTGACGTGCCAGACCGAGTAAATCCAGATTATCCCGTTTGGCGATTTCGAGCAATTCCTCGAATGTTTTGACCTCGCAATAGCAGCGATTAATATCAACCATCGGACTCAAGTTCTTCTTGTAGATATTATTTTATCATCCCGGAACAGATAACTTTTAGATAAGAACTGATTGAAACTTTTGAGGGAGAAAGGAAATAGCGCATCATAACTGGAAAAC
>CAYSOC010000023.1:0-53003 GCA_964432445.1 uncultured Anaerolineaceae bacterium | reverse complement strand
ATAGAAAACCTGTTCTAATTGAGTTTTCGCGGTATAATAGGCGGCGTTAACGAGGATAAATGATGGCAGACAGCAAAGCCTCCAAGCCCGCCGCTTCCAAACCAACGCTCGACAAAGCTGCTCCCAAAATGGTAGATCGTAAAACAGTTACACCTTCGCGGAGTACCTCCACCCCATCGAACGCGATAGTCAAAAAACCGGCGTCTGCGCCTGCAACTAAAACCGTATCTAAACCGGCATCAAAGCCGACTTCCAAACCTGCTGCGTTGAAACCAGCCTCCAAGCCTGCGTCAAAGCCCGTGCCGAAAACAACATCTTCGCGCCCGAAACCCACACCTGCTGCGCCAGCGAACAATATGTTTACCAAAGTCGCAGCCGAGCCGGAAAAAATTGGAGAATGGCTGTATAACCGTGTGCAGTGGGCAGACGAAATTGCCGCGATTTTGATTATTGTGGGTGGCGTTGTTTCGCTCTTTTCGTTGTTGAATACAACACCATCGGCGGCACTGGCGAACAGTTGGGCAGGCTTGTTACGGACATGGTTCGGGCAGACAGGCGGCGTAATCATCTCGCTGATGATCATTTCTGCCGGGTTGCTGATCGTTTTGCCAAAGATAAATATTCGTATTCCGATGACGTGGCGGCGCTTTGTATATATTGAATTGGCCTTTGTTTCATTTCTGGCGCTGCTCCATGTTCTGGCACGCGACCCTGAACCGCGTGCTTTGGCACGCGAAGGCGGCGGTGGTGGTTATATCGGTTGGGCGCTCGGTAATCTTGTCCAAAAGCCACTTGGGGTAAATTTTGCTTTATTCTTCTTTGGTGCGGGGACGATTCTTTTCCTTGCCATAGCAATGGGTGTGACCCGGATGCACCTGCGGCAGTCGCTGATTTTTGTGCGCGGGCGTATATCTGCCGCCGCTGAATGGCTCACGAAAGAACGTCCACCGCGCCCGCGCCGTGTCAAACCTAAAAAACCAATGGCTGCGCCCGTACCTGTTCCAGCAATGGTACAACCATTGACGGAACCTGCCGCGCCTGTGACGACACAGAGCGATCCGCGTGCCGCGTATCTCGCTCCGGCACAGCCCATGAGTGGTGCTGCCCCTGCGCCCTATTCGACCTTTACTGCGCCGCCTGCCCCGGAACCGCGTTCGGCAACGAAATCGCGCTCCAGAGAAATTCCGGCAGCAGCATTTACCAAACCTGTCAGCGCAACCCCAACACCAGCGCCAGTACCACCTGCCCCTGTTGTTGAGGCTCCAGTGGTGGAAGAACGCAAGCGGCGGTACTTTGTTGTGGATGATTTCCGCGAAGAGCGCGTCACCTTGCCGCGTGACCCGGCTTTGCCTTCAATGGATATGCTCCATGATGTGGAATTGAACCGTCCAACGGAGCAGGAAATCAATACCAACGTTCGCATCATTGAGAACACGTTGCTGGAATTTGATATTGATGTCGAAGTCGTCGATGTGAAAGTCGGGCCAACGGTCACGCTATATGCGGTACAACCGTTCCGCGAAGTGGTGGACGAATCGGGACGGGTCACCATGCAGCGGGTGCGTGTAAACAAGATTGCATCGTTGGATAGCGACCTTTCGCTGGCACTCTCCTCTAAAACGTTGCGCATTCAGCCTTATGTGCCAGGGCATTCGTATATGGGTATCGAAGTTCCCAACCGCAAACCCAGCATTGTCGGGTTGCGACCAGTGATGGAATCCGAAGCCTTTGCGCGTAGCTTCCGCGTCAAAGACCCGGATAACGCCGGACAGACGATAGATCGACCATTGATTGTTCCGCTTGGGCGCGATGTTTCCGGTTCTGCATTTACCGCCGATCTCGCTACCATGCCGCATGTCCTGATCGCGGGGACAACTGGATCAGGTAAATCGGTGTGTATCACGGCGTTGGCGCTTTCACTGATCATGAATAATCACCCGGATCGGTTGCGTCTGGTTTTGCTTGACCCGAAAATGGTGGAATTGACGCGGTTCAACGGCATTCCACATTTGCTTGGCCCGGTAGAGACCGAAATTGAACGTATCATTGGCGTTTTGCGCTGGGCAACGCGCGAAATGGATCGCCGTTATAAATTGCTGGAAGGCGAGGCGGCGCGCAATATCGACACGTATAACCGTATGATCACAAAGCGACGCACGGGCGATCCACTACCCTATATTGTGATTATGATCGATGAAATTGGCGACCTGATGCTCACGCGCCCAGAAGAGACAGAACGCACGATTACCCGTCTGGCGCAAATGGCACGCGCTGTCGGAATGCACCTTGTTGTTGCAACGCAACGCCCAAGCGTGGACATCATCACGGGCTTGATTAAGGCAAATTTCCCATCGCGGATTTCATTCGCTGTAGCATCTGGTATCGACTCGCGCGTTATTCTGGATACCGTCGGCGCAGAAACCCTGATGGGGCGTGGCGACATGCTGTTTCAGGCATCCGATGCCGCTGGTCCGCAGCGTTTGCAAGGTTGCTTTGTGAGTGATCCAGAGATTGACGCTATAGTGAATTACTGGAAAAACTGGCGTGTTGAAAAACGTGCAAGCGGCGAATGGGACACCCCAAGCGTCGGCCCCTGGGATATGGGTCTGACACGGCGCGAATCACATGGCAAAGATGAACCGCTGCTCGAAGATGCGATCAGTATCGCAGTGCGGGAGGGCGAAATTTCCATCGGCGCGTTGCAAAAGCAGCTTGGCGTTGATTTACGCCACGCCACCAAACTGATTGATTTGATGCAGGATTTAGGTATCCTCGGACAATCGAAAGATGGTGGACGCGCCCGCGAGGTGACGCTCAAACCGGGAACAGATCAATATCGGAAGCTGATGAATCGGCGTAACCAGGCATAAGGGGAAAATGCGAGTTCAGGATATTCTGCTTATTTATGAGTATAACTATTGGGTGAACGGGCTTCTGCTGGATCGTTGCGAAGCACTCACCGAAGAACAATTCACTGCATCACACAACAACTATAGTTTTGATACCATTCAGCGCACGATGATCCACATTCTGGATGCCGAATGGAGTTGGCGTCTGACGATGCAAGGAAATCCGCCAGACACAGAACTCTCGGTTGCCGATTTTCCAACATTGGCGGCATTGCGCGAACGCTGGACAAACGAAAAAAACATTACCTGGGAATGGTTACATACGCTCAAGGATGAAAATCTGGATGGGATTATCAGCTATCCAGTTCCCGGTGGAATCCGTGAGCGTGTGCTGTGGCACTGCCTATATCATGTCGCCAATCACGGGACACAGCACCGTAGCGAAGTTGCGGAATGGCTGACCGGATATGGACAATCACCGGGAGATATTGATTTCACGTTGTTTTTGCGGATTGGTAGAAACCAGATGGGTTAACCTTACCCTCAACCCTGCGAATCATTGGCAGATTTACCGACCCGGCGCTGAAGCACCGGGCTAAACCCAAAGACAGGGTTGTATGAGCGGGTTTCTATCAAACGTATGAGGCTGCTGTCAGGGTTATGGAAATATTCATTCTTCTCAGGTGGTTCCTGTTTTCCGAGTAACCCAGCGCTGAAGCATCGGGTTACTCAGCATTAAATTTTAATCCCCATCTCCAATGGTTTGATTTGTGCCGCCGGATTGTACCGGGGCGATCACCAAGCCGGGTTTGGGTGGCTGGCTGGATGCTACCCATTTGCCCGCGATTGGATAGCCGTTTGCCGGGCCAAAGGCAAAGGTATTATCTGTACCGGATGCAGCGTTTGCGCTATGCAGTACAAATACACCCGTACTCGTCAAGAACCCGACTGTACTTGTCACGTCAGCATTCCAGTCGCCTATCACCGGGCGTGCTGTCCCGATATTCCACGCGAAACTGATGTCGCTAAAAGTAATTCCGCTTGGCTGGCTGTTGTTTGTCATGAACCATGTTTGATCGGTAGCGCGGTAGACCCCGATGCTATCGAAGCTGTTCCCATTGAAATCCCCACCATAGCCCTGATCGCCGGGATTGCCGAAAATGGCGAAGTAGTCGCTGAATCCTGTCGTCAGGTTGTCCTTTTGGTAGAGGATACCGTCGGAATTGCGATACACACCAACACCGTCATGGGTCGCACCGGATGTCCACTTGCCTGCGAATGGCGTATCGCCAGGATTGCCGAATACGAGGCTATGGGAGACGGTGGGTGTCGTATTGGAGTCACTCAGGAAGTAGACGCCCGTGCTGCCCCGATAGACTCCGATGGTATCTACACCGTCACTGTTCCAATCGCCCGCAACGGGTAAATCGGACGCATCGCCACCGAATGCGACGACAATATCGGCAGCGCCGGGAGAATTGCTGTTACGCAAGTAGAACAACCCGGTGTTATATACACCAATGGTGTCCGGTAATCCAGGGATAGAAGTTGCTGTATTTGTTGCTGTCGCTGTGGTTGTACTGGTTGCTGTAGGTGTTGCTGTCGGTGGATTGCCGTTGGAAGTTGCCATCGACCATGCAGGCACAGGCAGATTTGTTCCATCCGAGAAATTCACGACAATGGGCGATCCACTGGCGTTGTAGGCTACATAGGTTTTGACACCACCTTTGGTAAAAACCGCCGAAAGCGGATTATTCCCCGTGATATTCCAGGTAAACGTACCGAGGTTTTTCAGATTGCCAAGCCAATGATAGGTATGCGCTTTGGTTTCACCCCACTCTTGCGCCGCACCGGAATAGGTTCCCGCCCCAAATTTAGTCCATGTAGACTCTGGATTAGAGAATGCCTGATATTCCCAGATAATATCACTCCACTCGAACTCTGTGCCGCCGTTATTCGCCACCATTTCGTTGTAGAACGAATCAACGTAGCTCGGATATTTGCCGAGATAGAGTGAGCCAGCAGTCACAGGCAAAATGTTGATCCCGTGAATTTCTTCCGGGTTGCCAGTCCACCACGTTGCGTAGGCCGAGCCATCGCCCCAGAGCAGGCCGATGTAGTTATGGCTGTACCCTGTGTTCGGGAAGATGTTATTGTGTACATCGAACCAGTAATCTTCGACGGCGGCGACCTCGGTGGTGTACATATAAATGCCCAGATCGCGGATCGCTGTGTTTCCTGTTGCCGAACCCCAGAGGATCAACCCATAGCTATAGTTGATCGATTCCGAAGACGATTCCTGATTGTTTCCGGCGGCGAAAGGCTGGCTACCAGATGCCCACGCATGACCCGCGTAGGGATCGAAGTTGCGCAGACGCGGGAAGCGCGGTTCAGTTCCAATATCCCAGTTGGAAGCGTCTTTGATCAGGAGATCGGTCATCGGCCCCCAGTTGCTCGAATTTGACCAGGTATGATCATAGAGTGAGACGATTGCCGACGCCACCACAAAATAACCATAGTGGAAGTGGTGATCGTTCAGGTCAACATCCGAACCATAATTGGCAGGATAACCGATCAACGTTCCCCAGTTATTGTCGTAGTAAAACAGCGTTCCTGTCTCGCCACTGCTGGCAGTATACCAGTTTTGCAGGCGGGATTTCAGCGTTTGCAGGAAGGCATCACGCGCGGCAGTATGCCCGATTTGTTCTGCAATCGGTACAAGCATCGCCAGACGGCCCAGGCCTTTGCCTGTCCAATAGGTATCCCATTCACCACCTGGCCCCGGCAGGTGCAGGCGTCCATCGTCGTTCAGCAGATAAATATCGTTGATGTAGTTGTATAACTGTGTTCGGTCATATGCCCCCAAATCGGGCAACCAGGGCAGAACACCGCTGAATTTCATTGTTGTGGCGAAGGATGTGCCGCGTACCACTTTCATCGTCCCACGCGGGCTAACGTAGGTATAGGCCGTGTTTACGTCGCTCGTGTTTTCCCATTGATGTGGATACAAGGCGAACAGCGGACGTGTTTCCGATCCTTCTTTGACAACCGTTGTGAACGTATAGGTTGTCGTGACCTGTGCGGTAGTAGCGTTGTAGTTCCAGCTAACGACAGTTGAAGTCACAAACGCCATTGCGTGCGCTTTGAAATCATTGAATGTTGCGGGGGTGCTATCCGGGAGCGCCGCCACCGAGAAATAATCCTGACCGTTCAGGCTGGATTCAAAGTTATTCCCGGTTTGCGTCCATGTCGATCCCGCAGGCGCGAACAGACCGTAAGCGCGACCATTGACGATAATATGCACAGCGCCACCACTGTTGCTCTGAACAGAAGGAACGGCATTGAATTTCACCAGCGCATTAGCGCCCGTTTTTGTGAAATAGACGAACGGCATTCCATGCCCAACGGTGGCCTTGAGTTGTCCTGCCGACCAGTCGGCTGTCACTGTCCACTCGGAGAAACCATCCACTTTGACATCGGTAGAGGCTGTATTCAAACCGACTGTACCGACGGTCAAATCTTCGGTGTAGACATATTCATATTTGCGCCCGTCGCCTGTGACAGTCTGATTGTTCGGATAACCCAATCCAAGTCCGTCCGCTTTCGCCTTCACCGAAAGAGGATGCGGGAACATATTCTCCGAATGGTGATCGCTATAGCGCTTGAATGCCAGCGATGACCACCATTCGTTGGTTGGCATCTTGGTAGTAACATTCGCCGTTTTATAGATAGTTGCTTGCGGTGCGGTTGCGCCAGCGGGCAACGTTGTAGCATAGCTCCCCGCGCCTGTGCTGACCTGGGCAGCGGCAGGGGTTGCACTGTGGAATGGAACATAAACAAAAAGCATCAGAAATAAAATCAATGCCCGTCGCCATCTTCTGACAGACACACTTTTGAATGAACCAGACATTCGTAATTCTCCTCCAACAATCGGCTATAACGACTGGAAAAGGTTTTCAAGAAAACTACTTCATGAATTTTGTTCTTGTTTAATTTTCTTGAAATCGTTTTCAAAAATTGTTTCAAAAAAAGACGATTGTAAAATCGCTTTTCTTTTCCAAACACGATCCTGAGCAAGTCAAAACGTATTTGATGTCAGTATAGAGGATTCTGAAAACGTTGTCAACAAACAAGGTTTGCTTATTTGGGCGATCTTACAGAGTCCTGGTTGAAAGTTTGCTCTTGCTTTTATTCGGGCTGATGATTACCTTTGCAATCAATGTCATGAAATTCAACCTGAAGCAATTCAAACGATGATAAAAGCTATCCTTTTCGATCTCGATGGTACGCTTCTCGATACCAGAGAGTTTATTTATCGCGCTTTTGAACATACCTTTGAACGGCATAATCTGCCCGTGATCGCCAGAGATAGTCTGGCAAAACTGATGGGCGGTTCTCTCGAATCAATTTACGAAGGCATTGCCCCTTCTCTTGATTGTCACGTACTTTGTGATACCCATCGTTCGTTTCAGGAAGCCAACCTTCATCTTTCGGTGCTGTTCCCTTACGTAGAGATTACGCTGGTTGCGTTACAGAAACGCGGGATTAAACTGGCAGTCGTCACGACTCGTTCCAAAAGAACCTCATTAAGCACGTTGGAAACCGCTGGCATTGCCAAATATTTTGACGTAGTTGTATCTGGTGAGGATGTAACCAGGCTAAAACCCGATCCTGAACCGTTGCTTTATGCGCTTGGAAAACTGGGTATTCCTGCAAATCATTCCGCAATGGTAGGGGATACGGAAGCGAATGTATTGGCTGGCAAAAGTGCTGGCGCGTACACCGTTGCAGTGACCTATGGATTTGCAGGTCGGGGCATTATTCAGAGCAACCCCGACCTGATCATTGAGGATATACGGGCAGTTTTACAGCTATGACGTGCTAGGGCAAGTCTTCCGATCCAGCAGGCAAATAAGGATTACGCGGATTCGGATGCCTGAGTGACTCACAGATCATAGGTCCAATTTGAGGTATCAGCGGAATATTTTCCAGTTGATCCAGCGCCACCCACTGCACACCAATCTGGAATTCATCCGGCTTATCCGGCAGACGCGGCTCAGTTTCTGGATTCAGAGTGCATCGAAAAACAGGGCGTACTACATGACGGTTACCATAGCGTATATCTTCAAATTCTGGAATATATTCGTATACAAAAAGCATCTCGCCCACTTCTACCGAGGCGGTAGTCTCTTCCCACACTTCGCGTAAGACTGCAGCGTGCAGCGGTTCGCCCAATTCAACGCCGCCACCCGGCAGGTTAAAATGATAGTTGGGTTCTGATCCCGGATCGTTGCATTCGACGAGAAGCAACTTGTCCTCACGCACAATTACAGCCCATACCGCAACCCGAATATGTGATGCTTCGCTCATTAATTCTCCAGAATTCTATTCGTTGACCTGTTTCGCAAAACTTTCTGCTTGTTACAATAGACTTCAAAATAATCCTTCTACGATTTGCCCTGTCGGAGCTATTTTGAAAAACACCTATCACCATCATATTCGATTTACTGCTGAAAAACTCGGAAAACGTTTACCACTAATCGCCAGCTATATTTATCAGGCACATTTGCTACTTGCTGTAGAAATTACAAATCGTACCCCCGGCGAAACAGTCCCACCTCAAAACGCGGACTGGAAGCCAATTCAAGCCGGCGATCAATGGGGTGGTCTGGATAAATGGTATTGGTTTCGTACCTCGTTTCATATCCCGCAGGAATGGCAAGGAAAAAGGGTCGCCGCGCGGATTGTCCTGAGTAACCCCGCTTATCCGGTACATGCTGAAGCAATTGCATATCTCAACGAGGAACTGCGACAGGGCATTGACCCGAATCATCACGAAATTTTGTTGAGCGAGGCGGCACAGGGCGGCGAACAATACGATCTACGCCTTGCAGCGTGGACGACCTATTGGGCGCATTATTTTGATCGCGGCGTACCCAACCCGGATACTACCGCATTTCAGGCCGCTGAACTTGTTCAGGTTCACATGCCAACGCGCAAATTTTACCATCTGGCAGAAGTGGCGTTAGGGGCAACGCGCCGCATCAGCGCGGACTCGCTGGACTATCACGAAATTTTGAACGCGCTGGATGCTGCGTATAACCTGCTGAATTTCCAGAGTGCCGATCATTTTTATGAGAGTCTGCCCGCTGCGATGCAGGCGCTTAAAGCAGGATTAGCCAAAATCCCGCCGAGCCGCGCGAAGATTCTGGCAACCGGACACGCACATATTGATGTGGCGTGGCTGTGGCGTTTACAAAATACCCGCGAAAAATCGCAGCATACATTCAGCACCGTGTTACGCCTCATGGAACAGTACCCGGATTACCAGTTCACACAATCACAGGCACAACTCTACGCCTATCTGAAAGAGGATGCGCCGCACCTGCTGGAACAAATCCGCGAACGTGTCCGCGAAGGGCGTTGGGAAGTGACAGGTGGGATGTGGGTCGAGCCGGATATGAACCTGATCAGCGGGGAATCGATCATCCGGCAAATTATGTACGGGCGCAGGTTTTTCCGCGAGGAAGTTGGCGAAGATACGCCGATCCTATGGCTGCCAGATACCTTCGGTTATAGCTGGGCACTACCCCAAATCATCAAACGTTCCGGCATGAAATATTTCATGACCAGCAAAATCAGTTGGAATCAATATAACCATCTCCCTTATGACTCGTTCCGGTGGCGCGGCATCGACGGCACGGAAGTTGTGACGCAATTTCTGACCGCGACCAGCAACGATGATAGTTTCGTGGGAACCTATAACGCGATGGTCACGCCGGAAGAAGTCGAAATCACGTTCAAGCATTATCAGCAAAAGGACGTTCACGACGAAACGTTGACCACCTTTGGCTATGGTGATGGTGGCGGCGGGCCAACGCAGGAAATGCTGGAACGACTGGACGTGATGAAAAACGCGCCTGCCCTGCCACAGGTCACGCAGGGGCGCTCGATAGAGTTCTTTGATCGGTTGAACGCGAAAGCCGATAAACTTCCGGTCTGGAACAGCGAACTCTATTTTGAATACCATCGCGGGACCTACACTTCTCAGGCGCGCAACAAGCGGAACAACCGCAAAGCCGAGGTGCTGTATCACCGTGCGGAGTTCATCGCTGCGATGGCAACGCTCGTTGGGCATCCCTATCCGCATGACCTGCTGCACGAAGGCTGGAAACTGCTACTGCTCAATCAATTCCATGACATCATTCCCGGTTCGTCCATTCACGCTGTGTATGAGGATTCCGAAAAGGACTATGCGCGCATCTTCGAGATTGGCGAACAGGTGATCGCGGATGCGGTCAAGGCGATTACGCCGCATTTGCCGTTGAAAAAGGGGGAGAAGGGAATATTGGTTGTAAATTCAACGTGCATGACAAATATCGAAAGCGATAAAGAGATTCTTACTATACCTACCGACTGGCTAAAGCAAGATATATTGTCGGATAATGTTTTGCCAAAAATAGTCCAGTATGGATCTGAATATACCTATATTTCAGTTAACCGACAATTGTATAAGGCAACTCCTGAAATCAGGTTGTTAGGTGATCTAGAAGACTGGCGGAACGAGTTGACTGGAGAAATGGCAGTGATTGCTACATCAACTTCATTGGAAAATTTCCATTTACAGGTGGAATTCAATGAACTTGGTGAAATCACTAGTTTATATGATAAGGGTGCCCAACTTGAATTGATCCCATCTGGTAATGTCGGAAATCAACTTCAGGCTTTTGAAGATCGCCCAATGAATTGGGATGCTTGGGATATTGATATATTTTATGATGACAAAATGTCCACTGCACAACCGATTTCTGTACAAGTTATTGAAAAAGGGCCGTTATGCGCTACGCTTGAATTCCACAAGCGCATTTTGAACTCCGATATTGTGCAACGGGTTTCGTTGAACGCATATAGTAACCACCTCGATTTCCAGACTACCATTGATTGGAGAGAAGAACATACCTTGCTCAAGGTTGCATTTCCGGTAAATCTGCTGTCGCCTTCCGCAACGTTTGATATTCAGTTTGGAAATGTGGAGCGTCCAACGCACCGTAACACCAGTTGGGATTGGGCGCGTTTTGAGTCCGTAGGGCATAAATGGGTAAATCTATCGGAATCAGGATATGGCGTGAGCCTCCTCAATGACTGTAAATATGGCTACGATGTACATGACAATGTGTTGCGTCTTTCGCTGTTGCGCTCCCCAACAAAACCTGATGCGGAAGCAGATCAGGGAAAGCATGAATTTACATACAGCTTACTTGCCACTCCGTATTATTCAATTGGAGAAACGATCCGAGAAGGCTATCTGCTCAATGATCCTGCACAGGTCTTCCTTGTCGAGGGAACAGATTCTAACAATAAATTAGAGTTGAATACCTTGTCAATCTATATTAGTAAAGCACACATGAATTCGGTCATCATTGAAACCGTCAAAGCTGCTGAAAATGGCGAAGGGCTAATTGTCAGACTATATGAAACCATACGCGCACGCGGAAACGCTCAGATTTATTTCGGTTTCCCTGTCAAAGCCGCATGGGAAACCAACTTGCTTGAGGAAAACGAGCAGGAACTAACCGTTTATCATAACAGTTCTCAGAGCTATATTCCACTCTACTTCACGCCCTTCCAAATCCGCACTATTCGCGTAATCCCTGCATAGGAGCGATGGCCATGCAATCTCTCTCCTGTGACGTGTTGGTGATCGGTGGTGGCGCGACGGGCGCAGGTACAGCGTTTGACCTTGCTACGCGCGGTCTGCGGGTGATCCTTGTCGAGATGAACGATTGGGCAACGGGGACATCCGGACGCTATCACGGTTTGCTGCACAGCGGCGGGCGCTACGCTGTCTATGACCGCGAATCCGCAATTGAGTGCATCGACGAAAACCGCATCTTACGTAAGATTGCTCCGCACGCCATCGAGGACACAGGTGGGATGTTCGTTAGCGTGCCGGAAGACCCGCCGGAATATGCCGATGAATTTGTACGCGGCTGCGCGGCATCCCACATCCCGACATATGAACTCAAACGCGCGGAGATTTTCAGGCGCGCGCCGGGGATTAACCCGGCGGTAGTGCGCGCTTTCGATGTCCCGGACGCGGCCTGTGATTCGTTCGACCTGGTGCATTCTATCGTTGCCGGGGCGGCACAGGCTGGCGCGCAAACATTGAACTATCACCGTGTCGAATCGCTGGAAGTGCTGGATGGCGCAGTCATCGGCGCGTTGGTGCTGGATCGCAAAACAGGCGAACGGAAGCGCATTCACGCCGCGCACACGGTCACAGCGGCTGGCCCTTGGGCAAGCGAGATCGCCAAACTCGCGGGTGTGCATATCAAAATGCGCCACAGCAAAGGCATCATGATCGCTATGAATGTGCGCTGGGTGCATACTATCCTGAATCGACTCAAACCACCTGCCGACGGAGATATTCTCGTACCTGTCGGGACGGTGTGCGTCATCGGCACGACTTCGATCACTGTGCCGCGCCCGGATGACTATGTGATCACCCATCAGGAAGTCTCCGAGATGTTGGATGAGGGCGAGAAGCTGATCCCGGAGTTTCGCAAGGCGCGGGCATTGCGCGTATGGGCAGGCGTGCGCCCTCTGTACGAATCGGGCAGCTATGATAAATCCGGGCGCGACCTCAAGCGTACATTCGAGGTGTTGGATCATGAAACACTGGACGGGGTACGCGGTCTGACCAGTATTGTTGGCGGGAAGCTGACCACCTATCGACTTATGGCAGAGCGCGTATCGGATGCCATCGCCGCGAAATTTGGCAACAGCAAACCGTGCATCACCGCCAGTACAGTGTTGCCACAACCCGCCAAAGCATATCGTTATCACCAGCTACCCAATCGTCTGGATACGCTCGAACAAGCTGAAACCCATAACAACCTGATTTGCGAATGCGAACTCGTTACACGCCCGCAGCTTGAAGAGAAATTGAATGAGACGGGCAATATGCCGACGCTGGATGATTTGCGGCGAGATTTGCGGCTTGGCATGGGGCCGTGTCAGGCGGGATTCTGCGGCTATCGTGCGGCGGGGATTTTGCAGGAAACGCGCAACCTGCCCGCCAATCAATCTGTTGAGGCGCTTTCGGATTTTGTATCAGAGCGCTTCCGGGGCAACCGTCCGCTGCTATGGGGGCATCAACTGCGGCAGGCGTTGCTGGACGAGATGATTTATAGAAGAGGACTGGGGCTGGAAACAATTAAGAATTAGTAGATTCCACATCTACGACCACTCGAAACCCCGTTCCATAATTTCGTAAATCCGGTTTAGCGCCAGTAACAGAATCTATTCTTGCAGATTCTGAGGAGTGAAGCCAAGAACCGCCATGTAGAGCAAAAAATTTATCCATCATTTCATTGAAGTTCATGTTAGTTGTGTTGGTTCGTAGCCATTCCCAAACATTACCACTCATGTCTACTACACCATAAGGACTAGCTCCTAATGGGTAACGATCAACTGGTGTGGATTTTCCAATCCCACTTTCGCGTGTGTTACAAAGGCTTTTATCGAAATTATATCCCCAAGGATAATCCCGTCCATCGTCACCCTGTGCCGCGCGTTGCCACTGATTTCCAGTAGGTAGAAAGATATTCAATCCTGTTTTGACAGAAAGCCAACGTGTAAAAGCAACCGCTTCAAACCAATTCACAGTTTCACGTGGGTGATTATGAATAGGCCAACTCGCCTCGGCAGGTTTGGTTTCGCGCTTTGCTAATCCTTCCCACCAACGATCTTTTTCATAACCGTCGTCATTAACAAACGCTTGGAATTGAGAGTAGGTTATCGGATATTTAGAAATATAAAACGCTTCTACATAGTATGTTTGTGGAAATTCTTGTTTTACGGTGACTTCGCCAGCGGGGATTGACATCCATTCCAACATCGGCAGGGTGAATTTTGGTTGAATAATAGCGGGTTTCGGCAGCACCGACATGATGGGTTGAGATGATGGTGGCACGACGGGTGGTGTAACTGGCTTATCAAAATGGGTCACCAACCCTTTAATCAACCTATTCATATCGTTATGAAAATCCGGGTCGCGTCGAATCGCCGTACCATTGCGGTAAACCAGTGAAACTAGAGATGATGGCAAACGGCTTTCATCAGGCATTCCCGCACCCATGACCAGCAAGGGAATCACCGGAATTTTTCGGCTCAACGCTGCTTCAATCTCAATCCGCACAAAGTCGCGGGGATCATCCAAGCGGCGTCCGTTTTTATCAGCGATGGTCAGCCAATCGCGCCCAATTACCACCAGTTGAATTGCGCATTGTTGCACAGCTTCAGTCAGGTGTTCCTTGAAATCGACACCAAACGGAATCGAATCCACATCCTTGAAAATATTTTCCCTACCGAACTGCTCGACCAAACGATCATAAATACGCCCGGTCACATCGGCACTGTCGTCGCGGCGATAGCTGATGAAAATTTTCTGACTCATGGAACGATGCGTGATCCTGATGTACTAAATCAATCTGCACATCAGTATAACCTGTTTGGGAACCTGATGTGCTATGCAGGTTTCCAGTTTGGCAGCAGGATCGGCATGATTTCTTCGATCTCATTCAACGCTTTTTCGTAATCGGCGGGACGCCCAATGTCCAGCCAGTAGCCGCCGCTAAACGGGTAGGTGATAACCTTGTGTTTTGCTTCGGAAAGCGCACGAATCAAATCTGGTATATCGAAGGATTTATCGGGCGGAATATAGCGCAATACATCCGGGGTAAACGCGCTGATTCCCATACTGACGCGGACATCATAAGTAGGTTTTTCACGCCAGCCAGTCAGGTTGTTTTCGGCGTCTGTCTCAATCACGCCGAGGCTGATTTGCATTTGCTGTGGATAGGTTGCCACTGTCGCAACAGCCTGACGCTCCAAATGATATTCCATCAACTCATGAAAGTTGAGCGAGGTTAGTAAATCCCCGTTCATAATCAGGAAAGGTTCGTCCAATCCCTCGATCAAGCCAAGCGGCCCTGCCGTGCCAAGCGGTTGCGATTCCAGCGAGTAGCGCACATCCAACCCATATTTTTTGCCATCACCAATAAACGCCTGAATGTATTCGGCGCGATAGCCCACCGCCAACACAATTTCGCTGAATTCATAGTAGGCAAGCTGGCGCAGGAGCAGTTCCAAAACAGGCATATCACCGACAGGCATCAGCGGCTTGGGCAATACCCACGTATACGGGATGAGCCGACGCCCGCGCCCGCCTGCCATGACCACCGCTTTTTTGGGGAAACTTGTCATATCCGACTTTCTAATTGCGGAACAATTCGATCCAGTAATGATCACCGAGGACGCGGAAAGGCCAGCGTGTCGCCGTTGCTTTTTCCAGCCGCAGCAATGTACGCGCCAGTTTCGGGCGTTTGCCGACTGCACGATACAAATCACTCGGTGGCAGGAATACACCGATGCCATCCGTTCGTCCGCGCTGCCACGCCATACCAAAATCCCGCGCCAATTCACCGGGAGTCGGATAATACACCGGAAAATAGCGCCCCTCAAGATGTGCAATGGTTTTGCCAGGTAAGCGGCGGAAAGCTGTTTTGAAATGCAGGTGCGCGCCGTGCCAGAGGATTTCCCAGGGACACCAGCGCCCAATCAGACACAAGCCCGCCGCACCACCGGGTTTGATATGCGCCGCCAGATAATTCCCTAGCTCGGAAAATTCTCCAATGCAATTCAACGCTCCGTAATTGGAGTACATGCCATCAAACTGTCCGTTCAGATTCCACGTTTCCGGCTTGGAAAAATCAAAGGGCTGAATATGGACACGATCCGCCACCCCTGCACTGATAGCTTTGCACCGTGTTTCTTCGAGCATGGCGGGGCTGGCATCCGTTGCGGTGACGGTCAGACCGCGCTTGGCATTCCATACCGCGTCTTCGCCTGTGCCGCAGCCAAGTTCCAGAATGTGCATTCCCGGCTGAAAGAGGCGTTCCATGCGTTCCCACACCAGCGCACGAAACCATACCGAGAGTTCGATATAAGTGGAGTCGGTATCGTAGCGGGGGGCAACGTTATCGAAGGCGTCGGCGGAAGTGCTGATTGGTTTATTGGAATTGGTCATTGGGGTTTTCGTACCCGACGCTAAAGCACCGGGCTAAACTCAAAGATGAACTGCACAGTTCGGCGTGAGTGATTCCCCTCTCCGTTTGCGGGGAGGGGACAGGGGTGGGGTTAAATTTCCCTTTCACAATGTTTCCAATTTAATCACGCTTGGCTGATGCGGTGCGGATGCAATCTGGTCGAGCTTGGCACGGGCGGAAGGGAGCGTCAACGTGTGATAGATTGCCGAACCAATCTGGCGCAGATCGTGCGGTTTCCATAATTTCAACCGGGCAAGATTGCGGCGGGTCTTGCGCGCCCGGTATTCCTTGTGAATAACGGTATGCAGTTGGCGATAGAACGCCGTGCTGTATGGGCCATGATAGAGCATGGCGAGATCATCCGAGTCTTCCCAGTTTTGCTTCTCAGAGAGTTCCAGCTTGACGCGCTCATAGAATTTCGTGCCGGGGAGCGGATAGCTAACGCTGATCCCCACATCATCCGGCATACAATCGCGCACCATCTGGATCGTTTTCTCTATATCGGCGCGATCCTCGCCGGGATAGCCGAATTGCAGAAAGAAGCCGACACGCACGCCATGTTCATGCAGTTTCTTCGCGGCGGCATAAATATCTTCAACTTGCGTACCTTTATCCATCGCGTCCAGAATTTTCTGGCTGCCGCTCTCCGCGCCGACCCAGATAATGTCTGCGCCTGCCCGTTTGAGCGCCTGCACCGTATCCGTCTGTAGCAATAAATCGACACGGTTCAGGCTTTTGAACGGAATATGCAGTTCCTTCTCTTCGAGCAGTTCTGCGAAGCGTTGTACCCAACCCGGTTTCAATCCAAAAATATCATCGGCAAACCAGATGTGATCCGGTTGTACCAGCTTTTGCAGCATCTCTATTTCTACGACGACGTTCTCCGGGCTGCGCACGTTATAGCGTTGACCCCAAATCGGCTTGGCACACCAGTTACATGAATACGGACAACCGCGCGTTGTGACCATATTCACGCTGTAATAACCGTGATGCTCCTGCCAGATGGCGCGATATTTTTCCACATCCACCAAGTCCCATGCGGGAAATGGCAACGGATCAAGTTCGCGGATGATCGCGCGTGTACCCGTCTGTATCGTTTTTCCATCTTCTAAATATGCAAGGCCGTTGATTTTCTCGAATGGAGTATCGGTGCGGTCCGTTAATCTGTTCAATAGCTCGATCAGGGTTGTATCCCCTTCGCCGCGCAGCACCCAGGTCGCACCGCGATTGAGGTAACTTTCAGCGTGATCGGTGGCATCAGCGCCACAGATAATCACCGGGATATTCCGTTCGCGCGCCATTTGCGTCATCCGAAAGGCAGCTTCGCGCATCCGGGCAAGACACATCTTGCTGAGGTAGTTGAAATTATCCTCGAAGAGAACGGCATAGCGCGGCTGGTGTTGATCGAGTGCCGCCGCCCATTCCTGTTCGCTTTCCGCCAGCATCGCATCAAACAGCGCCACGTTATACCCTTCGGCACGGGTCAGACTGGCGGCGTATAGCGTACCCAGCGGCGGGTATGGCTGCATCCCCGCGTAGAGCTTCGGATCGAATCGTAAATAATAGGATTGTCCAAACAATACATCAATCATGGATAATATCCCCGATCCCTATTTTACAGCGTTCCAGCAGTTGAAGCATCCCTGCCAGCACCTAATTCAATCTTCGCATATCTACGTTATTTCGAGTGCAATCAGGTCTTGCCATGTTTCGCGGCGACGCGCCAATATTATTTTTTCTCCATCAATGACGATTTCCGGTGGGTGCGGGCGCGCATTATAGGTCGAACCCATCACCGCGCCATATGCGCCCGCCATCGTGACCGCAAGACCATCACCGGGTTTGAGTTCTGGCAGCAGGATATTTTCAGCCATCACGTCGGTGCTTTCGCAAATCGGGCCAACCACCTGCGCCGGGGTGCGCTCACTATCTTCAACAAAGGGCAAAATCGGATGTGTCGCTTGATACAGCATCGGGCGAATCAATTCTGTCATTCCGGCATCTGTGATGATGACGCGATGTTTACCCACCTGTTTGATGTATTGAACCGTCATCAGCAACGCGCCTGTATTCGCTACAATATAACGTCCCGGCTCGAAACTCAGATGTAGCTTGCGTCCCGTTAAAATTTTTTCCAGTGCTTCAGCAAATAGCTCCACTTCCGGGTAGTGATCATTTTCGGTGTATGGGACCGGGAAACCCCCTCCCATATTCAAATAGATCAATGCCGGAAATTCATCGCACAGGCGCAGAGCATGACGCGCCGCTTCTGCGGTTTCTTCAACAGCGCCAAGTTGCGAACCAATGTGGATGTGAATGCCGGAGAGTTCCAGCGCCGGAAAGCGCTCCGGGTGTTGGAGGGCGGCACGCGCATCGGCCTCAGCAATCCCGAATTTGGCAGCAGCGTGTCCGGTAGCGATGTTCTTATGCGTTTGCGCCTGCACATCGGGATTGACGCGCAGGGCAACCCGCGCCCGGACACTACGACGTTGGGCGAGTTCGTTCAGGCGTTCAAGTTCGCCCACACTTTCCACATTGAAACATCCTACACGCTGTTCAAGCGCATAATCGAGTTCGGCGGTAGTCTTGCCAACGCCCGCAAAGACGATGTGTGCGGGGTCTGCGCCCGCCTGCAACGCCCGGTAGATTTCGCCGCCAGAGACAGCATCCAGCCCTGCACCTGCCTGTACCAACGCACGAACCAGAGTCAAATTCCCGTTTGCTTTAAGGCTGTAATGCAAGTTGGCGTTTAATTTGCTGAATGCATTTTTCAACCGATGATAATTGTTTAAAAGACCGGACAGACTGTAGACATAACAAGGTGTTCCGTATTGTTTCACAATAGCGGTCAACGCGACACCTTCACAATACATCTGACTGTTTTTATAATGAAAACTCATTACAAGCCTTTTTAAATGAAACTACGAAACAGGTTGACTTGCCGGAGATTCTTCTGCCGAACTCTGCAAGTCTATCCGCAGTTGAGCCTTTCCGAAGCGATACAGTTGAAACGAGTTATACAGATTGTGATAGACAATGTAGAAAGTTGGACCAAGTGCAACCAGAGGCGTCACAAAGGTTAAAGCCAGCCAGATAGTAAACGATGTATTCTTTTGACCCAGCGATTGACTGGCTTCCTGTCGGTATTCGTTTCCACCTAACCACGCGCCGACCCCGAAATTGACAGCCGAGATCACGAGTGAAACCAGAGCGATTTCAAGCAACGTGATAAGGGGTACAGATAAATCATGAAGGATAAACGCAGTTGCTTTGGAAATAGTGAGGAATAGATTTACCAGCCAAAAGTAAAAACTGAGTGATTTACCCCGACGAACGTTCTTTTGCACATTCGATGGGAGAAAGCCCAACAACCGCGACAGAATAAACGGGACAAACACCACGACAATGACAGATTGCAGCACATCCCCGGTTGAGATGACAACATGCGTACCTGCAATTAGCGGCAGAATAAAGGGGATTGTCAGGGCAACACAAACGTTGGTGATTACTACCGAGGCCACCACATATTCGGTGCGACCTTTCAGGAAACCAGTGATTACTGGCGCTGCCATTGCTGTAGGACTGATGGCTGTCATAAACGCAGCGATTGAGAGATCAGCCTCGCCAATCAGATGTAAAAGCAACCAGGCGAAGAGCGCGATGGAAAAATTCGCCAGCAAAATCTTCAATATATCGTTGCCGATGCGTCCTTTGAAAAAGCGCGGGCTAATCTCAATATCCAAAAAAGAAAAAAACAGCAGAATCATCAGAATGTATTGAATAAGAAAGGACAAGTTGCTTGCTTGAGGAAACAATACCCCTAGTAGCATCGCAAGTCCTAGTCCAGCCGTTTTCCCATACACCTTGTTGAATTGCTGTAATCTGGAATTGTTCATGATTTCGTCATATCTTTAGGGATACAGCAAAAGGTGTGAAAACCACGTTTCACACCTCTGCAATTGAAAAAGAATCCAGGCAGACGGCTAGACTGTCTCAGCTTCACCGACGAGGGTGTGCTGTGCTTCCGGCTCACCTTTGATGAAACGCTCGACATATTCCCGTGCGATGTCATCCGGGAATTGCACGGGCGGTGTCTTTTTGAAATAGCTCGATGGGCCTTCCAGTGCGCCGCTCAGACCACGATCCAGCGCGAGTTTCAGGCAACGCACCGCATCGATCACGACGCCGGCGCTGTTCGGACTATCCCATACTTCCAGCTTGAGTTCGACATTCAGCGGTACATCCCCAAACGTTTTGCCTTCCAGCCGAATATATGCCCACTTGCGATCTTCCAGCCAGGGGACATAATCGCTTGGCCCGATGTAGACATTATTCGGCTCAAGCCCGAACGGAAGCTGACTCACTACCGCGTTCGTCTTGCTGATCTTCTTGCTTTCCAGGCGCGAACGATCCAGCATGTTATAGAAATCGGTGTTGCCGCCGACATTCAACTGGCTGGTGCGCTGCAACTCTACACCACGATCATTGAAGAGATTCACAAGGGTACGGTGAACGATGGTCGCGCCAACCTGACTCTTGATGTCGTCTCCGATGATCGGCAGACCGCGCTCTGCAAACTTGCGCTGCCAGACCGGATCGCTGGCGATGAAGACCGGGATGCAGTTGACGACAGCGCAACCTGCCTCTAGCGCACAATCCATATAAAAACGAGTGGCCTTCTCACTCCCAACAGGCAGATAGTTGATCAGAACTTCGGCTTTTGCGTCTTTGAGCGCCTGTACGACATCAACAGGAGCGCTGTCGGCTTCCTGAATCATTTTGGCGAGGTATGTGCCAAGCCCGTCAAGGGTCTGACCGCGCTGCACCTTCACACCTGTTTCCGGCACATCGGCAAACTTGATCGTGTTATTTTTGCCAGACCAGATCGCTGCGTTGAGGTCTTTTCCAACTTTATCGGCATCCACATCGAAGGCCGCGACAAACTCAATATCAGAGACGTGATAGCCGCCCAGATCGACGTGCATCAGACCGGGAACGCGCGCATCAGCGGGCGTATTTTTATAAAATTCAACACCTTGTACAAGCGACGAGGCACAGTTACCGACGCCAACAATCGCCACTCTAATCTTTTTGGACATCTACTCTTTCCTAAACTTCTCACAACCAGACTACGCGAACGCAGTCTATCATACTTTTGTGGATTTAGGATTTGTCATGATGTGTAAGAAGTTCTGCGCCTGTTGCCGTGACTAGAATCGCATCTTCGAGCCGGACGCCTGTTTCGCCGGGGAAATAGCTGCCCGGTTCGAGCATGATCACCATGCCTTCGCGCAGGACTTCATCGTTGTATGGTACGATACGTGGCGCTTCATGCCCGGAGACGCCCACGCCATGCCCACTGTGATGCGGATAAACTGGATAGCCCGCATCGGCGACGAACTTCCGCAATTTCTGATCAATATCTTTGGCAACAGCACCGGGGCGCACCAGCGAAATTCCATATTCCAGCGCTTCGGTAATTGTGTGCAGCAGTTTTTCCTGTTTTTCGGTCCGTTCACCTGCAAAATAGGTGGCGCAGCTATCGCTCCAATAGCCGTCGGCAATCACGCTAATATCGACAATCAGCGAGTCGTGCGGACGAATTTCGTAATCCAGAGGCCAGCCGCCAATATTATTCGGAGAACGCCAGCCTACCACGCAATCGTTCCCGAATGGAAGACGGCAACCCGCCGCCGTCTCAACCGCAGTAACCATTGCGTTCCATACATCAATTTCGCGGCTTCCGGCAACCGTAGCAGCGCGCGCGGCAGCATGTCCGATGTCTGTCAGCGCAAAATTGCGCTGCAGTTTGACCAGTTCTTCCGGTGTTTTAATCATGCGAAACGGCTCCAGCCAGCCATCAATCGCTATGACTTCCGAATCCTGGAAGCGCGAACCGATCAGATTATTGGTAAATTCCTGTTCGATCCCGATTTTGCTGATCTTTGCGCTGCCTGTAATCGCCGCGAATTGTTCCAGCAGATACTTCGCCCCCATGATTGGCTGCTCGATGGTATAGCCTTTATAGGTGACTACACGCCCATCGGGTTCCTTTGCGAATGATGCAGCCAGATCGGTATAGGCGTCAATCGTAATCAGCGTGAATTGCCCACTCTCATACCATACTATCGGGTAGCCCGCCGCGAACAGGTTTGGCCCGACTTGTACCGGAGGTGTAAATCCAGTCAACCAGGTAATAGTTTCCGGTTTGGCAAAAATCGCACGGTCAATTTGTTTTTCTTTTAACAGCGCGTGGGTTTGCTGACGTTGTTCTGTGTGCATAAATAAGTTCTCATTGAGGAGTAGATAAAATGCGTTCGGGCGTGCGACCATAAATTTCACGCAAGGCACGCCCCGGCGTTTCGCCCGTGACGTGGCTATTATCAACGACAAGCACCCCATTGACAAGTACATAAAGGATGCCTTCCGGGTGTTGACGCGGCGCTTCATAGGTAGCGGTATCGCGTATCCGATCTGGATCAAAGACCACAATATCTGCTGCAAAACCGGGACGCAGTATTCCCCGATCCAGACAACCGATGCGCCGCGCTGCCGCTGAGGTCATTTTGCGGATCGCTTCTTCCCATGTCAGCAGACCAAGATCGCGCGTATAGTGCGCCAGAAATTTCGCGTGCGAACCCCATCCGCGCGGGTGTGGTTGCGAACCAACCAAAATCCCATCACTACCGACCATCTGTGCCGGGTGTCTCAGGATCGTCTGCACATTTTCTTCATTGCCAATGAGTGCCAGACACGCCACGCCAAGCCGCGTTTCGATCAGCAAATCGGCATAATAATCAAAAGGCGTTTTGCCTGCCGCCTGTGCCGCTTCCGGGATGGTTTTATCGCCGACGCGGATCATTTCCCAGCCCAGCGGGACATTATGGAACCCATCCGATCCAGTTACTTCCATATCATGCTGGATATGCGGACGCAGATCAGGGTTTGCCAGACGGCTCAAAATTGCCTCTGTGCCGCCTGCATTCACCCAACCAGGTAACAGCGCGTGAAGATAAGTATTTCCGGCAAGGTACGGATAGGAATCCATCGTGATTTCGACCCCGGCGGCACGTCCCTCATCGATCAGAGCGAGTAGTTCTGGCGCGCGTCCCTTGTTGATCGGGAAACCAAAATGGCAGTGTGTCAGGTGGACAGTTACCCCGGCACGGCGTCCGATCTCGATGGAATCTGCATAAGCCTGGAGCGCGTGCATCCCATAGTTACGGTGGTGCGGTGAATAGATGCCGTTATAAGGTCGCATTGCCTTACATAGTTCCACTACTTCATCATCGGTGGCAAACATGGCGGGTGCATATTGCAATCCGGTAGACAACCCGATTGCTCCCTCGCGCATCGCCATATCAACCAACGCTTGCATTCGGCGTAATTCGTCGGCGGTTGGCGCGCGATCATCCTCACCCATGACCATCAGGCGAATTGTGCCATGTGGCACATGCGTCGCCACATTAACTGCGACTTGTCCGTCAAAACGATCCAGATAAGTCGTGATCGTACCCCAATCCCAATCCGTATCAAGCGTCCCATTCCAGCCCGCAAGCTGGTTTTGCAACATCGTTTTTGTCGTGGCGTTGATCGGTGCAAGTCCGAGGCCATCATGCCCCAGAACGTCCGTCGTCACGCCCTGTCGGATTTTGCACTCATGCAATGGATTTTTGAGCAGTTGCAGATCGGAGTGCGTGTGCATGTCGATGAACCCCGGCGCGACGATACAGCCTGAAGCGTCTATCGTGCGTTTGGCAAGTTGTCCATCCAACCTGCCGATTTGGACGATGCGCCCGTCTTGTACGGCAACATCGCACCAATACCAGGGGTTGCCTGTGCCATCAATGACACGCGCCCCTTTGATCAATACATCGTACATAAATGCCTTTTGCAAGTTTGATTCCCAAATGAATATATATGGTTTTGGGAACTATGGCGATGGATATTGATACCAATCTATACGCTTTGAAACTATTGTCATCTTCCCGCTGATCAATAGCGGGTTGCGCGTGGTTTGAAAATCGCTACGATCTAATCAGGCGGTTCGGCAAAGGTGCGTAATGCGGCGACGTGTCTTAATCCCAATCCTCATGTTGATTCTGGCGGCGATGGCCTGTACCAACCTGCCCGGTGTGCCTGTCACACCAACGATCATCCCTGTCACGCCAAGTTCCACACCAAGCGAAACACCGCTTGTCCCAACAGATACACCGACCTCCACCGAGCCACCAACAATCACCAGCACGCCAACCATTACGCCGACATTCACGTCAACGGATACCGCAACTGCGACGAACACCGGATCAGTCACACCGAGCTTGACACCATCGATCACGCCGACATTTACCGCCAGCTATACACCAACGGAAACGGCAACATACACCTTGACTCCGACACTGACACTGACCTTTACACCGTCTGCTGTTCCCACTGAAACGCCTATCCCGCCGACAGATACCCCTACCAACACACCGACGGCAACCGATACTGCCAGCGTAACGCCGAGCGTGAGCGCCACATTTACCGAAACATCCACTGTCACACCAACAAACACTGCCAGCCCAACATGGACGCTGACCTATACCCCGACGCCAAGCGATACACCCACCGACCCACCGACAAATACGCCAGCGCCAACAGCTATTGTGATCAATTTGCCGACATTTACACCAACTACTTCGATCACTCCACCGATACGGACGGCAACGCGCGTGATTACCACAACGCAAATTGCAGGAGTTTTTACCCTTGTACCAACGCGCATCGCAACCCGTCGCCCAACGGTACGTCCGCCTGTCCAACCGACAGGAGTAATAGGCGGGACACCGATTCCAGGTCAAATCCCAAGCCCAACGGCAATCCCGCCGATTGTGACCGCCCAAAGCGGCGTCGGCAGTGTTGAGGTTAACCCGTTTGCCCCGCAAGCTACAGCAATTGCCGGGACACGCGCCCCAACTCCTGCCTACCGGGATACAGGCGGTGGGCGTATCGCGCCGATATTTGGCGGGCCTTTTGTGGCAACAGTGCCGCCAGGAATGGTGGAATATCGCGTTAATCCGCAGACAGGACAGGTGGCATATATTGATCGCGGTGGGAATATGCTGATCAACTCGATCCCGTTCATCCTGTCGCCGATGTCATCCTTTGGGTTGGGGAATTTCAAAGTAACCGGTGTGCGCTGGTCACCGGATGGACGTTTCCTGGCGTTCCGCGTGGAACGGGATGGCGCGCGCGACGGGCATTTTTCCTTCAATGATACGATTGATGACGGTATCTGGATTTGGGATCGTATCGGCAATCAGACGCGGCAGGTTTTCCGCAACGAATATCGGCAAGGTGCGCCGAATCAGCAGATTGCACACGACTTTAGCTGGACAAATGACAGCCAGACGATCATCGTCTATACGTCACCGGATCGGCGTCAGTTCAAACTGGTGCGACAGGACACGGATTTGAACCGCTGACAGACTGGCTTATGATGCAGGTGGGTTGAGCGCATTCCAGTTCAGGACAATCAGGGCGATCCATGCCGCCGTGATCAGGAAAACGATCAGCAGGACGCTAACCAGAATGGTCAGTGCGGCGTTTGCGCGACTTTTTTTTTGAGCCTTGCGCTCTTTTTTCCCCGCATCTATTGGTTTGGCAGGGAGCGTTTCATGGGCAACAACATTGGCGCTAACAGTGAACGGTTCACTCCAGCCACTGGGATAGGCGTAATCATTCAGTGCTTGGACACGACATACTGCCGAAACCCCTTCTGCCAGTTTGGGTTCATAGCCAAATACTTCCCATGATACATTTTCTATAGCTGGATCGACCTTTATTTGTGCATCGATCTCATCGGTGTAAGGCGATTTGCCATCATCGACAGAAATGCGGTATCGGGTTGCCAGCCAAACATGCCCCCATAACACAGCGGTGCTGCCAGGCATCCATGCAAGTTTAAATTCCGGCGTCGGAATTGTGACCACCTTGCCAAAAATATCCGGGTAATGGAAATCGATGTCGAAGATGGAAATATCATCACTGGCGGGCGCGTTGTACTGCTCCTTCACGATGCTGTTGATCAAGTCCTGCGAAACAGCATTCATGCGGTTGGCGAAACGCCCAACGCCATCGGAGTGTGCGGTCATGCGCGCGACTTTATCCAGCGCAATCGTCACCTTATGCAGTTCGCCGTTCTTGATGCCAACCTTGCTTGACCAGCGTTCGCGCGTCTCGAATTTGGCATCGGGGATCGGGATTTCCTGGCCTTTGGCATCCCAGAGCCAGACCCGCATATCGCCCATGTAATAGAGCGAGATTTTACCCTTACCAGTAAATTCGATCAGTCCGGCAATGAACATGCTTTCGCTGCCCTGTTCGCGCTTGCGTTCAAGAGCGACCCGCTGCATCTCCGGCAGGCTGGGGTTGATCACTTTGTCGGTGATTTCGATGGTGGCGTCCTGTGCCCAGCGGTTCAGATGATCCGCCAGCGTTTTACCCTGTCCCTGCCAGAGCGCATCGACCAGCCGCAGACCGAGGAATCGCGCGGCAATCTCACCATAGAAGGACTGGCTCACCCCATCGCAAATGGCAAAGACGATCTTCTTATCATCCCAGCGATAGGCAATAAAATCCTGTCCCATCGCGTTCGCGTTGCGGGTATCGCGGGAACGCGCATAGACATAGGTCATTGCGATAGTCGTGCCCCCGCCACCGGGGATCAGTTCGACACTGGCTTCTGTTTCCCGGTCTTGCGGGATAGTAATTGTTGGCGGGGTCATCGGCCTCTTAATTTTGGGTGAAGTTACGCCACAGGTGTCGCGCCGGACATGGTGAACGCCATGCGGATCAGGTCTTTGTTCTGGCCGGGGAAGAGCATCGGTGCGCCCGCCTTCATCCCATAGCCAAATTCCTGCATCTCCATCAAATAGCTTTCCGGGATGGGCGACGACATACGCAGCAATGTACGCGCATAATCGTTGGTCAAATCACCTTCGCCCGTGATCCCCGGCCATTTGTCGATCTCCGTGATCGGCGCACGCAGAATTTTATCGGAGATGAAGATATTTTCAACGAGGACATTTCCATCCGGCGTCCCCATCTGCATGATGCGCTGCACAATCGGCGTCGGATCATCGCCTTGATATTCACCATCGGTCATGTGGCAAATCAGTGGCGCGGGGTGGCCTTCCATATATTGCAGTTCCTGCTTGAGCAGATTTTCCGCCGCGAGGAACGCCGCCGCCGTATTCGTACCGCCGCGTGGTGCAAATTCCGGCACGCCATCTTTCACAAACTGATCGATGGTGCGGACACCGCCAAGTACATCGTGTACCTGTGACTCGTAGGCATAGATGGCAAGGCGATAGCGTGGCGAAACGAGTTCGCCTTTGGTGGAACGGGCAACCATTTCCAGCGCGATTTCCTGCAAGGCATCGGAGACGATTTCCACGCGCTTTTTATCGCCGAGCATCTGCGACATCGAACCGCTGATGTCCAGCAGATAGATGATTAAAACGGGGGTTGTTGACGTTGCTACAGCCGTATAGGGCATATTGTTTTTATTCCTTTTACACCTTCGACCAGAAATCCACCAGTGCGGCTTCGGTTTGATCCAACTTCTCAAACTGTGGCAAACCGAGCGTTGGCGTGATGCGCGTAGCAGACCAGTTCGGCTTGCCAAGCAGAGCTTCCAGCCGATCAAAGCGCTGATACGCATCCCGATCATACAACACATGCACCGGGAGCGATAATTGATTATACACATCGTCCAGAATGCGCGGAGTACGCAGCTTTCCGCTGACAAAATAGAGCGGGGCGTTGCGCGCGCCGGGGCGGTGACTGGTCAGATAGGCATAATTCTCCAAGCCCTGATCGACCTTGCCCGTAAAAGACTTTTTCAGAAACCAGCGAATACTACGCCGCGAAACCAGCAAATCATAAAACGCCTGACTCCACAGCGGAAACGCCAGCGTGCGATAGAAGCGTTCCTGTTTCGCTTCCTGTTTTTCCTTGTTCTGACGATTATCGAATCCGGTAGGCGAAATAAACGTCAGACTGCGGAACAAATCCGGGCGTTGTCTGGCGGCAAGCGCGGCAAATTCCGCGCCAAGCGACAGCGCAACTACATCCGCTGGATGACGCAACACCTGCTTTTCAATGAAATCAATCAGGGCTTGCGTGTACAATTGCGGTGTGTATTTGCGACGAGCGCGATCCGAAAAGCCGAATCCAGGCCAGTCCAACGCATAGATCGGGCGTGAATCGCGCAGCCGATCAAACAACGGACGCATCTCATAACTAGATGCCGACGCATTAATGCTGTGCAGCAACACCAACGGCGTCCCCTGCACCTCCCGATCCGCATAATAGCTGAGTGTTCCGGCTGTTGGGCTGATGAAGGTATAGCGTTCGGCGTTCAGGGCGGGCGGAATGTCTATCTCATGATTCACGCGAAACAGGCTGTAGGTCAGCCAACCGCCAACCACCCCGCCGAGCGCCAGAATAATGCTGCCGCAACCCGCCGCGCCAACCACTAACCGATCCGGGCTGTCTTCATATTTATCGCTTTTGGTTCGCTTTTTTTCTTCTGGTTTCATACGTCCCATAATTTTATGCTTGAAAGTGTATACGATAAGCGTTCATCAATCGGCGCAAATCGTAGTATTTGCCTGACTCAAATTTCGCATGAAAAGCGCAGGGCGTCAACTATAGTAGAATTTGCATGGATAAAACGTTCTAATCCTGTGTATATAGATAAAATGATAGAATAATCCTATGAATATACAGCCTGTATCCACACTCGACAGCCTCAACCGTCCGTTGCGCGATCTACGGATTTCTGTCACAGATCGCTGTAATTTTCGCTGCCCCTACTGTATGCCGGAGGAAATCTTTGGCGATAAATACCATTTTCTGCGGCGCGATCAAATCCTCTCGTTCGAGGAAATTACACGGCTGACGCGCGTCATTATCAGCCTCGGCGCGGTCAAACTGCGCCTGACCGGGGGCGAACCACTGGTGCGCCAGAATGTCGATCAACTGGTGCGGATGCTCTCTGCGCTGGATGGCGCGGAAGACCTCGCCATGACGACCAACGGGGTACGCCTGCCACTCTTTGCCGATAAGTTGAAGGAGGCAGGACTGCAACGGGTTACGGTCAGTCTGGATTCACTGGATAACACGATATTTCGGCGCATGAACGGCAACAAGGCCGATGTCAGCGACGTATTGGCGGGGATTGCCGCAGCGGAAAAAGCCGGACTTACACCGATCAAAATCAACGCGGTAGTGCAGCGCGGCGTCAATGATCACACTATCGTTGACCTGGCGAAATATTGCAAGGATCACGGCTACATTCTGCGCTTCATCGAATTCATGGATGTGGGTAATCTCAACGGCTGGAAGATGGATCAGGTTGTCCCGGCGCGGGAAATCGTGGAACGTATCGACGCGGTGATGCCGCTGACCAAACTGCCGCGCCAATACAGCAGCGAAACTGCCTTGCGTTATGGCTATGCGGATGGTGGCGGGGAAATCGGGCTGATTGCCTCGGTGACAATGCCGTTCTGTGGCGATTGTTCGCGGATGCGCCTCTCGCCGGAAGGATCAATCTATACTTGCTTGTTTGCGACAGAAGGTACAGACCTGAAAACCCCGTTGCGTAACGGCGCGACTGACAACGAGATCGCCGCACTCATTCGCGGGACGTGGGAAGCGCGCACGGATCGTTACTCCGAAGTGCGCGCGGCAATGACCGATTCCGAACGCGCCACCCACAAAATCGAGATGTATTACATCGGGGGCTAGCAAATTATCAAAAATGGGTATAGGTTGACCCCTAACCCCCGCAGGCAGGGCAAGGGAGCCAAAATGCGTTTGGAAGTCCCTCCTCGCACGCGGGGAGGGATTTAGGGTGGGTCAGGTTTAAACCATTAGCCTTCTGCGCTACGTCGCCCCATAATCCCGCCGAGGACGTTCACTGCACCAGTGCGGCGCTTTTCGGCGGGCTTTTCACCCGTGCCGTCTTCGGAAGCCGGAACCGGAACAACAATCGGCGGGATTGCAGGCGCATTCAAAACCGCGTCGCGGAACTGCATGTTGTACAGCCGCGCATACAGGCCATCAATCACCATCAATTCCTCATGCGTACCGAGTTCCACAATCTTGCCCGTATCCAACACGGCAATGCGGTGTGCGACTTTGATCGTACTCAGACGGTGCGCGATGATTACGGTAGTGCGCCCCTGCATCAGCCGTTCGAGCGCTTCCTGTACCAGTTTTTCGGATTCATTGTCGAGGGCACTGGTGGCCTCGTCGAGCAGCAGAATACGCGGGTCTTTGAGGATAGCGCGTGCAATGGCTACCCGCTGGCGCTGACCACCGCTGAGTTTGACGCCGCGTTCGCCCACCAGCGTTTTATAGCCTTCCGGCAGGTGTTCGATAAATTCATGCGCGTTCGCGGCTTTTGCCGCTTCGATGACTTCTGCTTCGGTGGCATCCAGACGCCCATAGAGGATATTGTCATAGATCGTGCCGCTGAACAGCAGTGTTTCCTGTGGCACCAGCCCGATTTGACTGCGAACGCTGGCCTGTGTCACATCGCGCACATCTTGTTGATCGATGCGTAATGCGCCGGATTTGACATCGTAGAAGCGTGGAATCAGGTTGAACATCGTCGTCTTGCCGGAACCGCTTGGCCCGACCAGTGCCACGATCTCTCCGGGCGCAATGTCCAGATTGATGTTTTCCAGCACTGTCACCTTGTCGTCGTAGCTGAAGGAAACATTATCAAAGTGGACACGCCCCGCCACGACAGGTAACACCTTCGCGTCCGGCTTATCCTGAATAGTTGGCGGCATATCCAGAATCTCGAACACGCGCCGAATTCCGCCCATTGATTCACGCATGGAAGCATAAAACCCGGCCAGCCCACCGAGACTTGCGGCAATCGTCACGCCATAGATCAGGAAACCGGAAATCTGCGGCAGTGTCAAACGGCCTTCGATCACTTCGCGTCCACTGAACCATAAAATCGCGGCAAGCGTCCCGAAGCCGAGGAACGCCATCACCGCGCCAAACCCGGAGCGGAACAGCGCCACCTGCAACGACGTGCGAAAAGCTTTTTTCTGTGCCGTCTCGAAGCGATCAATTTCGTATTTTTCGCGGTTGAAGCTGCGAACGATACGGATGCCCTGCAAGCCTTCCTCGGCATCTGCCATCGATCCGGCAAACAGATCGTTCATTTTGGTGGTCAGGCGTTGCAGCGGCGTCCCAAAGGCAATCGCAACAACCATCAAAATCGGGATCAGAATCAAAATGAAAACGGTCAGGCGCGGATTGGTTGTGAACACGATCACTACCGAGCCAACCAGATTGATCACCTGCCCGATCACCGACGTGATGTTATTGGTCAGCAACTGGCGAACCTGTGTCACATCCGAGGAAATGCGCGTCGTCAGTTCACCAACACGCCGCGTCGAATAGAAATCCAGCGAGAGCGCGTTCAACTGACGGTACAGCGTAGTACGCAGATCGAGGACGATACGTTCCCCGATGTACGATAACAAATAGCCTTGCGCAAATGTAAACACTGCCTGTGTGACAAACAGCAGCAAGAGGCCAAGCGCCAGCATGTTCAACGAATCATAGCTGCCGCCGATAGTTAGCGCAGATTGCAGCAAATTTACGATTTGTAGCGGGAACACCAGACCGATCCCGCTGGAGATAACAAGACAGAGCAATGCCAGAGCCATCTGACCGACATAGGGGCGCAGGTAGCCGAATAACCGTCGCCAGCGAATGGGCGTGGCAGGTGTATCCGGGGCGTCCTTATTTCGGGCGTCCCGCCGGGAACGACGCATCATATCAATTTTCCTTATCATTCTGTCGGGCAGACAGTCTATGCACCCGATGAAAACTTGTACCTATGATATATCGACTAATCTAACATGGTCAGGCATTGCCGTCTTCCGGCGTCCAGAATTTGTAGCCCGTGCCGCGCTCATTTTGGATGTATTCGTGCGTTTGACCAGGATAGCCGAATTTCTTCCGCAACCGGAAGATATTCACGCGCAAGGTTTCTTCCTGCATATCCTCGTTGGGCCAGACACGTTCCAAAATCTGCTCCGTATAAACAACACGCCCTGCATGGTTGATCAACACACCTAGTATACGAGCCTCGACGGGGGTAAGTTCCGAGGAGAGTTCATCCACAATGAGCCGACGGCCAATCAAATCCAGCGCAATGTGTTCGTCCACCTGAATAATATGACTTTCGGCATAGCTGAAATCGGTAATACGGCTCAGGACACGGCGAATGCGCACAATCAATTCGCGCTTGTTAAACGGCTTGACTACATAATCCTCGGCATATTTCTGGATGCCGGTGACGACGCTTTCTTCGTCTCCATCGTTGCTCAGAATAATAATCGGCACATCGGCCATATTTTTAATTTTTTGGCTCAACTCAAATCCGTGCATGGTCGGCAAAATAAGGTCCAGCAAAATCAAATGCGGCAAGCCATGCTGTTCGATATATTGAAGAGCGTCCGGGCCATCTGCGGCAGTGGCAACCTCGAAATCGGCGTCAATGAGGGAGCGTTTGATCAGGTCGCGTGTCGAGAGGTCATCCTCTACGACTAATAGGCGCTTGATCTGGTTTCTCATCCCATAATCCTAAACTTTGCAACACATCGTGTTATATTACGCGGTGTAATCTTATTGTATGTGATCAGCGACGGATTAGCCATGAAAAACGCCTTGTCTGCCCGGATTGTCCAAAAACGACGGGATCGCCGGAACGCCCGCAAACAACGCCAGAGCCGTCGCACGATTGGTTTTGTGACCAGTCTGATTGTTGGGGGGACACTTGGTCTGATCCTGCTGGTGAGCGCGAGTGGTGCGGCATTGCTCGGCATATACTGGTATTATGCGCGCACTTTGCCCCCGGCGGAAGCGATCATTAAAACGCGGGAACAATTCGAGACAACATTGATATATGATCGCACCGGGCAAACTGTGCTTTATCAGGTGATCGATCCGCTCAACGGGGATCGACAGTGGACACCTGTCACTGATATTCCACGCGATCTGATTAACGCTACCATTGCGATTGAAGACAAAAGTTTCTGGGATAATCCCGGCTTCGATGTGCGCGGGATTGCGCGCGCCTTGTGGCTGACCGTCACACAGCAAACGGTACAGGGCGGAAGTTCCATCACCCAGCAGCTTGTCAAAAACAATCTGATCCCTGTTGCCGAACGAACTTCCACCAGCCTGGATCGCAAGATCAAGGAAGTGATCCTCGCGGGCGAAATTTCCCGGCGCTACAGCAAGCCGCAAATCCTCGAACTTTATCTGAATACAAATTTTTACGGCAATCTCGCCAATGGTATTGATGCTGCCAGCCATGTTTATTTTGGCAAGTCTGTCCAAAACCTGACGCTTGGCGAAGCCGCAATGCTTGCCGCCGTTCCACAAAACCCGTACCTGAATCCGCTGGATGCGCCACAGGCTGCACGCACTCGCCAGATTGTTGTGCTGGATAAGATGGTGGAAGCGGGCTATATCACGGCGGAACAGGCAAAACAGGCCGCCAGCGAACCCGTGATCGTAGCGCCGCTGGCAGAGCGCTATAACCTGCTTGCGCCACATTTTTCGATCTTTGCGCGTCAGCAGGCGGAACGACTGCTCGATGCAAAAGGACTGGATGGCGCGGAACTCATTCTGCGCGGTGGTCTGCGTATCTTTACCACGCTCGATCTGGATTTACAGTATCAGACCGAATGTGTCACGCGCGGCTATGTCACTCGTCTGGCTGGAGGTGATCCGAAAGCTGCGCCGAATACCAGCGCGGGTACGCCCTGCGCCGCAGCGATCTATATTCCTGACCCGAACAAGCCGGAATTTAAACTTGGCGTGCGCCGCAATGTGACCAACGCAGCCGCGCTTGTCATGAAACCAGCCAGCGGAGAAATCGCTGCAATGGTTGGTAGTCTGGATTATTGGAATCCCGGCATTGATGGCAATTACAATGTTGTGCTGAGCGAACGCCAACCCGGTTCAACCTTCAAGTTGTTCACCTATCTGGCAGCATTTGCACAGGGGATGACCCCCGCCCAACTGGTTTGGGATGTGCCAACAAAGTTTGATACGGGCGGTGGTGCGCCCTATGAGCCGACGAATGAGGATAAAAAATATCACGGCCCGATGAGCATCCGCACTGCGTTCGCCAATTCATACAACATTCCGGCAGTGAGCGTATTAAGCCAGGTCGGAATCGCGGATGTAATCCGCAAGGCGCACCTGCTTGGCGTCAACAGCATCAACGGCAGCCTGGATCAATACGGCCTCTCGCTCACGCTGGGCAGCGCGGAAGTGAGCCTGCTTGATTTGACCTATGCCTATGGCGTCTTTGCCAACATGGGCGTGATGGCGGGTACACCTTCGCAGGAAGTTCGCCCCGGCTTCCGTTCGCTTGATCCGATTTCCGTACTGCGCATCGAAGACCGGGATGGCAATATTCTCTGGCAATATGATCAAAACTTGCCAACTTTTGGCAGACGGAACATCGTGCCGGATGCGCTGGCCTACCTGATCAACAATGTATTGAGCGATAAAGAGGCACGTCTGCCTGCCTTCGGGCGCGGCAACCCGCTCGACCTGACCCGACCTGCCGCCGCCAAAACCGGGACGACCAACGATAACCGTGATTCGTGGACGATTGGCTATACACCGCAGTATGTCACCGGGGTTTGGGTCGGGAATAACAATAACACCTCGATGGGCGACGATGTACTGGGGAGTACGGGCGCGGCTCCGATCTGGCACGCGATTATGGAATATGCTCACAACCGCGATAACCTGCCCGTGCAGAACTGGGATCGCCCCGCGACGATCACCGAAGCGACAGTATGCCGGGATACCGGATTACTGCCCACTGCGGAGTGTCCGCGCGTCCGTGAAATCTTCTATTCGGACGGCACGACGAATACCGTCCCGCGTACTGTCGATAACTGGTGGAAGCGCGTGACCATCAATTCCCGAAACGGCTTGATTGCCAGCGCCAATACGCCGCCGGAACTACGGTCTGACAAGATATTTTTTGATTTTCCGTTGGAACTGCGTAGTTGGGCGCGTACCGCTGGCTACGAAATCCCGCCAACAGAATTTGATACAGGCGGATTGACTTCCGCCACTGGTGGCATTGGAATCACCTTCCCGGCAAGCCTGTCGCGGGTGCGCGGGATCGTGGAATTGCGCGGCAATCTGGAAAACCCGGATATGGTATCCTATGCCGTTTCCTATGGGGCGGGACTGAACCCGCGCGATTGGACGAACATCGGCATCGGGGACGATAAAACACGTGGCGCGGCGATCTCGCTTGGCAGGTGGAATGCTGGTAGCCTCGACGGGGTATATACGGTGCGCTTGCAAGTGGTTTTGAAAGATCGCTCTGTGATTCAAGATACCAAGCAGTTCACAGTGGATAATAAAGCGCCGACAGTCAAGCTAGTTTCGCCCGCGCCGAGTACAACAATTTCAGGCAAGGTTAAGCTGGAAGCCACGCCACGTGACAACATTGAAGATGGCATGTATGTGGAGTTCTACGCCGGGGATCGCCTGATCGGGACGGTGAAGAGTGCCCCGTTCAAATTCGACTGGACGCCGGATCGTTCCGGCCCGGTGACATTCTACGCGGTAACGTATGACGCGGCGGGGAATAGCACCAAAAGTGCTGGCGTGGCGGCTGTTGTAAACTGACTGGGAAACAATCGTATGTCCTTCCTTTGGAAAATTCCGAATCCTTCCCCTGACAATGCCGCACTGGAGCGTATGAAATACTATTTTCATAAACCCTCAGAATTGATGCCTGTTCCTTGGTTTATGGGAGAGATAACGTATCATACTACGCTCGCTAAAACGCCTCCCGATGAACTGAATGCGAAACAGTTGGAAAATGCGTTGAATGATATTGCTGTTGGACTGGTTGCTTTTCCCAAAATCCCACTAATATGGCAGGACTGGTTCAGGTATCTTTTGCCCTATGCAATACGCTACATTGACAAAAGTTCTGACTGGGATAGTAAATCCGTACTTGAGGCGACGCTTATCGCATTTATCAGCGTCTATCCTCATCAGATAGTTGAGGAATATCAAGGTTTCCGCGAAGATGTTATCTATTCGCTTGGCACGAGAATATTTCCACATATTTCGTCACTTGATCAGCTTAATTTGAATGATGTTTCTATTTTGTGGAGTCCGTTAACTGGAGATTATCCGGGTCTGACCGATGACTTCAATATTCCAATGCTATTTGTATTGAAATACTTGGAGCCGTTTGAAATTACAACGTGGGTGAGTTCAATAATTAACATTGAAAATTATGTTTGGCACTTCACATTGATTGACTGGTTGCTAGTATTTGATAAATTTCTGCGCTTGGCGCAAGATTGGCCTAAAGATGGTGTTTTAAAGCCATTATTTGCTGTAGATGGTTTAGTTGACGCATTCTGTATTACTATCATGCACTTTGGCACTCTGGATAAATTTATTCCGCAAACGCATCGACTTGCATTTGAAAAAGAACTCAGGAAACACCTCACCCGTGAAGTTTTGCATTCCTGGGTAGATGACATAATAGTTCGTGGATTATCTAATGCGATCCCTGAGCCTGATTTTAGCGTCGTTCAATGGGTCTTTTCGATTTTTGAGGAACAATTTCTCCAGTCGTAGCTGTTCCCTTACCCATTGGTGGTTTATAGCCCCGCGACTCCAAATTGAGATAAAACGGATAGGCCGTATTACATATTTCCCGCGCATCCTGATGAAAGCACGCTATAATTTCAATCAATAAATCTTGTGGCGAATTCGACGGGGAAAAGACAGCATGGCTTCCAGTGAAAAAGCGAAAACAACCAGCGAAACCGGGTTGACCGATGAATCAGTACGTGCCGATGCTGTCTCCAGCACACCCAGCCACCCGATGCCGGAACATTTCCCGGAAGTGCAACTGGACGATGATACCGGCGCAGTGACGATTGTCGCGCCCGCCAAAGAACCCGCGAAGGATGGCGGTGCAACGATTGCCGCTGCTCCTGCTGTCACAACAACCGCACCTGTCGCGCCGACGCCCCCGGCAGTCAAACCTACCCCAGTGCCTTATGCGCCCGCCGATGCGCAGACTATTCAACCGAACTATACAGGTTATCAGAAGGAGCGCGATGTATGTGTGCGCTGCGGTTCGACCAATCTTTCGCGCGGCTATGTCGTGGATTTCAGCGATAAGTTCCAGCAATTACATTTCGCGCCGCGCAAAATGAGTACCCGCCGTTTGAACTGGGCGATTCGCCCATACCGTTCGCTGACCAAACTAAACGCCGTTGCCTGCCGCGATTGCGGGGCAGTGCTGCTCGTTGCCGATCCGCATGAGCTGCGCAAAGCCGAGCCTCGCCGCAGCGAAGACTAGATCAGACTGGTTTCGGGATGCCACAAAAACGCCTGAACTATGACCCGTATCGGGATTATTACATCGTTCTGGAACTCTCTCCAAAGGCGACAGCAGAGGAAATTCAGCGTGCCTGGCGGGAACGCGCCAAAATCCTGCACCCGGATACAAACAAATCACCGGATGCGACGGCACAGTTTCAACTGCTGAACGAAGCCTATGAGACGTTGCGCGACCCGGAAACCCGATACATCTATGACAACCTGCGCGAAACTGCCAACGGATTCCGTCCGCCACATATAGAGTTTCCATCATCCTCCGGCGGGAGAATGAGCAGCGGGCGGCGTGAATGGCAGAAATGGCGGGCGGTCTTTCATGGGATGATGAACAGTCCATCCTATCGCGTGGTGTTTCTGTTTATCGGGATTGTGATTGTAGCGAATGTAACGTTTATCCTGTTTAGCTGGATGAATCAGCCCGTCGGTGGTGCAGAGCTACCCAACCCCGGCGAACGTCCAATCCCGGATGTGCGCAGCGACGAACGTTGTCCGGCGGGCGCGTTTATCTTTTCGCCGCAAAATGGCAGTCAAACAACGGGTGGATTCGAGATTACCGGGACAACCCAAACCAGCTATACATTGGACTGGACACCTGCGAATATTG
This sequence comes from uncultured Anaerolineaceae bacterium, assembly GCA_964432445.1. Taxonomy (GTDB): domain Bacteria; phylum Chloroflexota; class Anaerolineae; order Aggregatilineales; family UBA2796; genus JBBRMW01. The sequence goes on along the minus strand of CAYSOC010000023.1, from coordinate 14,946 downwards.
ATGTGAGCGGGAGGATACAGGAATTTAGCTGGTCGCTGTTGACGAGTGGAGAGAAACCGATTACTCAGGGGAAACTGGCAAGTCTCGAACAGACAACTCCACTCCCGACGGGACGTATTCGGCTACGCCTGACCGCCGGGGATCAGAGTTGTGAGATTACAATTCAGCATTGATTAAGCCGTTGTCTGACCACCGAAAAACTTGAGCAGTTTCCCGACCAGTCCTTTGCGTCGACTTTGTTCCTGTTGCAATTCGCTCTTTAGTTGCTCGGTCAGGCGCTCCAACTCTGTGAGCGACATTTTTGCATTGTTGACCAGTACCCATCCGCTACCCAGATCACGGAGTTCACGTGGGGTACGACGATAGAGCGCTAGATAGGCTTGTGTGTACTGTACCATTGCGTGTTCGGTTTCCAACGTCAATCCCCTATATTTCCTAGAATTTCGTGAATTACATACAATTATAATATGCAATCCTCTGGAATGGAACAAACCTGCTTCAAACGTTTGTGAATATTTGTCGTCAAAAATAACAGAAAAGGGTCGCGGTTACAGCCTGCGGAGCAGAATTAACCTGACCATGTTTTCACAATTTTTTATTAATTTGTGAACATCGTTTACACGGACGAAGGACACAGAATCGAGAGTATCTCTTTTCCATAGGTATCGCGCCGCCAGGGACCAAGACCGGGTACATTATCCAGATCGCGCAAGGTGGTGGGTGGTTTGCGTGCCATTGCCCACATGGATTCTTTGCTCAGGATAATATCAGATTCGACACCACGCTTTGCCGCCGTTTCCTTGCGCCATAGGTGCAAGGCATCGAAGCGCTCCTGAATATCTGTTTCAACAGGTTTGGGATGAGGCGGAGGCGTCGGGATTGGCCCATTCAACCCGCGCTCGATTGCGGCGATGATTTCTTTACCATACCGCCGAACGCTGCTTGCACCGACCTCACGCACATCATATAAATCAGAATGAACGTCTGGTTTCGCCAGAATAATGTTGATCAAGGCGTTATCGGTCAGCACTCGATAGGCTGGAACGTTTTGTCGTTGCGCTACGCTGTCGCGCCAGAGATGCAGTTCTCGCAAAATTGCCATCTGACGGCGATTGAATCGCTTCGCAGCGGGCAGATGCCAGAACGAATCCGGGTCGAAATGGCTCTCTGCGGCAGCCGGGACGCGCGTCAGGGCGTCGAACATTTCGGCGGCTTCGATCAACCGTCCGTGCGTTTCCAGTTCCGAACGCAACCTATCACGCACTTCGAGTAAATAATGCGTATCCTGTTGGGCATAACGAAGCAAATCCGCAGGGATCGGGCGCTGCGACCAATCGGCACGCTGAAACCGTTTGTCGGCTTGTACCCCGAAGAATTCTTCCAATAGCGCGCTCAAGCCGAATTGTTTGCGTCCCAGGATGCGCGCCGCAAACATCGTATCAAAAATATTGTTGAAGCTGAACCCATAGTCGCGTTTCAGACACATGATGTCATATTCAGCTGCGTGGAACACCTTTTCGATGCCGGGGTTGGTAAAAATTGCGCGCAGTGGTTCGAGGTTATCGAGTTGCAACGGGTCAATCACATAATCGGCGGTACGTGTAGAAATCTGAACCAGACAAACGCGCTCCCGATAGGCGTGCAGACTGTTCGATTCGGTGTCGAAAGCGATGATGGATTCGGCGGTAAGCGCGGTTGCCAGTTTACGCAGGCTGGCACTATCAGCGATAATAGCGGGGTCGGAAAGGTTCATAAGCACATCCGTTTTGTCGCACACATTATCGTATTGCCTATGCGCCTTGTAAACGGTCAATCTTTTCGACAGCGTAAATTTTAATCGGGAGAATGTCTCTGTCGGCAGAAGAACACATCCTGGGAGAGTTAGCGTTGCAAAAAGGAAACAACGAACAGGTTACTATGGGCTATTTTCCGGCAAGATACGTATACACTTAAATACAAATTCTAAAAAGGCCGAGGTGTGATATGCAACTAACCTGCCCTAATTGCGGCGAACCAGTCACGGCAGAAAACATTAATATCCAGCGGATGGCGGCGGTATGCTCCGCCTGCCATACTGTCTTTCAGTTTGACCCTACTTCAAATTCCAAATCCAAACGTCGAAAAGTGAAACAGCCTGAACATCTCACATTGGATCATACAGATGATCGTTTGAGTATGGCATTCCGAACCAATTTCCGGCTGGACAAAAATATGACGTTTCTTTCCATCGCTGGTTTCAGCATATTTTTCACCTTCCTGGTTGCCATTATCAGTCAGAAAGGCAGCACCAACCCCGAATCTGTCCTGCTTCTTCAAGGTTTTCAACTCTTGCTGACCTTTCTCTACTATTGGCTGGCGCTGATGCTCTGGAACAAAACACACATCGAAATAAGCGATACAGAAATAAAAGTTTCACGCAAACCGCTTCCCAATTTCCTGACTCAGCCGAATAAGATAAACGTCTCAGGCATTGAGAGAATTCGTTATGAGGAAACACCAACATCCAAAAAAGAGGCATTCGATACGCCACGCTTCAATGTGTGGGCTGAAACAGAAGGCGGGAGCCGCAGGTTGATCGTAGGCGACCTGGTTGAAGACTATGCTGTTTTCGTTGTGCAACAACTGAATGAATTCCTTGAGCCAGATACTGCCGAAGATGTAGCCCGTTTGCTGGACGATGACCGGGAAGACGAAGACGTACAGGAAGTGGATGAGGTTATCGCACGCTCTGAATCGTCCCATAACTGATACCGACGCGAAAGTATGCCCGCATCCCTGATCGTTGTGCCGTTAAAATCCCTTGAATTGCGCTCAGGGTGAAATTGCGCTAGCCTATAATCCAACCATGACAGGATGTATCCATGACGGCAGGCCATATTTTTCTCAGTTACAAGCGTGAGGAATACGATTTTGCGCTGGCGTTGGCGACCCGGCTCAAGAACGCGGGCGTCTCCGTCTGGATGGATAAGCTGGAAATTCGTACCAGCGATAACTGGTCGCAATCGATCAAGGATGCGCTCAATTCCTGCGTTGGTTTGATTGCGGTACTTTCGCCAGAATATTTCACCTCCAGATATTGCCCAAATGAATTGATCCGCGCCTATAACATGCAGCGCCCGATCTTCCCTGTTCTCTATCGCAAAATTGATCTGCAACAGATGCCTGTCGAACTGGCGACGACGCAATATGTCGATTTCAGCGGATTGGAAGACCCCAACGCCGCACCGGAACGCTTTGACGAGCTAATTGCGGCGATCAAGGCCAAAGCACCGGAGCAAATTAGTTCCATTCCCGATCTCACCATACAATATTTGAATACTCTGGTGGAAGAATTGGAACGGCGCGCAGGCGTTTTGCAATATGTCGAACTGGAAGGGACATGGTTGCAATCTGGCGAACGCCCAAACCCGCATCAGGACGATGGCTGGGAATCGGAATTTATGATGCTGGTGAACCGGGAAGATGAGTTTGACCCGAATGCCAGGCGCGTCGTCACAACGGATATTTCCGAGGCAGTCAAATCCAACACCTCATTTGTTCTGACGGGCGAACCCGGCACGGGCAAAACCACTACAATTCGGCGGCTGGCATCAGACGCGGCGAAAACCCGGATCGATAGCCCGATTGCGCCGATCCCGCTGTTTGTTTATCTGCCGCAATGGGTGGACGAACCGACGCCGATGGATTTCCTGCGCGTGCGCTGGCCTTTGGAGCGCGATTTGAGTACGGCGCTACTCAAAGGCGATGTCCTTCTTTACATGGATGGACTCAACGAAATGGGCGAAGACGGCGCTACCAAAGCGAAAAAACTGCGCGAATGGCTGCACAGCCCGCAAAAGCCCAAACACGTCGTTATTACGTGTCGCACAGCGGATTACGTCGGTGAACTCTATCTCGGTGAAGATGTGCCGGAGGTGAATTGTCAACCGCTGACCGATTCGCGCATCCGTACCTTTGTCGGGAATTATCTGGCCTCAGAATACGCGGATCGTTTCCTGAAAGAACTATACCCACCACAGCAACCGGATAGACAACCGATGCAGAGAACACCGTCGCGCAACAGTGTCGCGTCGCAGCAACGCCATTTGATCGAACTGGCGCGCAATCCGTATCTACTGGCAACATTGATTTATGTGTTCAAACACGATCCCAAAACGACGTTACCGCAGAATACGGGCGAACTGTTCAAGGGGTTGGCACGCACCCTCTGGGAACGCGAAAACAAACGCAAAACAACAGGTTGGGTTGCATTCCCGGAAATGGAAAAAGCGTTTGCACGGCTGGCCTATAGCATCATTGACAAGAACATGCCTGTCGATGTGGATATGCGTTGGGCGCTACTCCGGCTGGCAAATCTTCCCGCATTTTATCCGTTACCGATTCCCGATAAATTTCATTCGCTGTTGAATGCCGGACGCGCCGCCAGTCTGGTTGATGTGCGCGGAAAACCGGCTCGTCTACGGTTCTTCCATCAGTTGATGCAGGAATATTTCGCGGCAGAAGAAGCGCTCCGCTATGGCGTGACAAAACTGATGCAGCCTCCTGTTGTCAATCAGAACCGCCGTATTGCCCAGAAATGGGATCAGGTGATTATCGCGGCGTGCGGCATCGCGCCTGACCCGGATGCTATCCTGATGGAGATCGCATCGAAGGATTTCTATCTGGCCGCAGAGTGTATCGCCAGCGGCATCAAAGTACGGCAGGAGACAGTGCAAAAAATTGTCGGGCGGGTACTCAATGAGGATGTTGAGAAAGCGTTTATCGGACAGCGTGCAATCGGACAGATTCGCAGAGGTAACGATTCCTACGATGAGATTATCATTGAGGAAGAGAGGAAACGGCGAGAGGCAGAACCAGACAAGCCAAAACCGATCCCGCCAATCACAACAGAAAAAACTGCGCCCGGAACATCTACAGGCGAAAAAAATCTACCAGCAGATGGCATTCGACCACCTGAAGCCAAACCACCCATCAAACCGATAGTCAAAGAAACAGGCGAAATTTCGGATTTGATCAAGATTGAGGATAGCAGGAAAACCACCACTGAAGAAATCCCGGATTGGCTCAAATCTGATGATGATGAACGTCCGGCAGATGTAGATGATTTTGGGGAAGACGACATTATTCCTGAACCAACAATCGAGCCGGAACCAGAAGAGGCGGAAAAAGAGCCATCGATCTTTCTGGCATACAGCAGACGGGTAAGCGGAGATATTGCCCAGTTTACTGCCGATTTTCTGCGTGCAGCGCGTGTTGACATATGGGCGGACTGGAACAATATTCCCGCTAATATGGATTGGATGGAAACCATAAAGGATGGTTTGCAAAAGGCTGATCTGCTGGTGCTATTTCTTGGGCCGGGTTCATTGGAGAGTGTGTGGCTGAAGCATGAAATCGCAATATATGAGGCGCTGAACAAACCGATCATTCTTATCCTTCAAGAAGGTTTCGATAAAGCAGATTTCAAACGCTTCCCTGAAGCGTATCGCTTGCAGCACTTGCAACCAGTATATATTGAAAGCGTCAACGGGCGTTTCACGATGCAATCCTTGCAGGAATTGCTCTCGCGGATTCGCAGGATAATAAAATCAAATTGACATACCCTGTTGTCTTGTCTATAGTCTTAGGCGTGTGAAAATAACTTTTTAGGAGGGGCAAGAAATGTTACAGGAGTTCCGTAAGTTCATTCTGCGCGGGAACGTGATGGACTTGGCTGTCGGGTTAATTATAGGTGCTGCATTCACAGCGATTGTTGCTTCGCTGGTAAGCGATGTGATTATGCCAGTCATTTCGATCATTACCGGGAGGATCGACTTTAAGAATCTGTATATTCCGTTGACAGATGCCGCAGCGAAAATATCCCCACCCGATTTGGAAGCAGCCCGTAAAGCGGGGGGTGTGATTGCCTACGGTTCATTTATCACGGCAACCATCAATTTCCTGATTATTGCCTTTGTGGTGTTCATGCTGGTTCGCTTTGTGAATGGGATCATGGAACGGTTCAACAAGAAAGAAGCCGTTAAACCCGTCGAACCGCCCGCCCCGACGGTTGATCAGATTTTGCTGACAGAAATTCGGGATTTGCTCAAGAAGTAGATTACCCTTCCATAATCTCTGTTGGGTTCGTATTCCTCTTCGTTCACGGAGAGGAAACGCGCTAAAATTGCCTCATGAACACTTTGACTATCCCTACTCCCTCAGATTTTGATTTCTGGCAAACGGTCAACTCACATGGCTGGGCGGCACTGCGCCCGCACACCTATGACGAAGTGGCACGGATCATGCGCTATACCGTTCAACTGGAAGATCAGTCGGTCTGGCAGCTTGCGTTTTCGGGAGCGACTCAGGCAATCACTATGCAAGCCGACGGTGGTAAATCGCGCCTGACCGAAAGCCGACGTGCCGAGATTGAACGCAAAACGCGCTGGATGTTTCGACTGGATGAACAATACGAACAGTTTTACGCGCTCTGCAAGGATAATCCAACACTGCGGCATGTGGTCGAAAAGCGGCATGGGCGCGTATTACGTTGCGCGACGGCGTGGGAAGACCTTGTGCGTGTGATTGCCACAACAAACACAACATGGACGCTCACCAGGCGCATGATTGATAAAATTGTGGCTGGGTGGGGTACGTCGCATCCTGATAATCCGGAATGGGTTGCGTTCCCTGCTCCAAAGGTCATCGCCAAATTGAAAGAGGATGATCTCAAAGGAATTGGCTATGGCTACCGTGCTGCATATATCATTGAAAATGCGCGTCGAATCGTCGCAGGCGAACTCGATCTGGAAGGGCTAGCGCGTTCGGAACTCCCGGATAAGGAAGTGCGTAAACAGTTATTGAACCTTCGCGGTGTGGGCGACTATGCTGCCGGAACGCTCATGATTCTGTTTGGGCGCTATACCAATGTTCCAGTAGATACCGTCGCGCGAGAGGCCATTTCGCGGGTGTTCTTTAAAGGGGAGACTGTGACCGATAAACAGGTGAAAGCTGCCCTCGAACCCTATCAGCCCTTCGCGGCACTGGCGCTTTATTGCTTATCTATGGTGGATTAAAGTTTGACGCTACTATCACGTTATGAAACATTACGGCGCAAGGAATTTGAAGCGCTGACAGGGATTGTTGATACGCTGAATCGTGTCGATGGGCTGGATGCTGAACAGCTTGATCAGGCACGCGATGCCCTATTTCACACCGACCATCCGTTTTTGATTGTCATGCTTGGCGGGTTTAATACCGGAAAATCCAGCATCCTAAACGCCCTAATCGGGGATCAGGCGCTTGGCACTGGCGCGACACCAACCACAGATCGGATCATCCTGATTCGGCACGGTCCAGCTTTCCAACGACTTATGACAGGTGATGTAGATACGGTGTTTCATCCTTCAAAATTGCTGGAACAGGTGAGCCTTGTTGATTCACCGGGGATGGAATCTATCTTCAAGGGTCACGATGAAATTACGCGGCGCTTCCTGCACCGTGCCGATGCCGTGTTTCTGGTGATGCTGGCGACGCAGGCAATGTCGCAGGCGAACGCGGAATATTTGAAATCGCTTCGCGCCTATGGCAAGCGGATCATCATCCTGATTAATCAGGTCGATTTGCTGGATGAAGCCGAGCGTAAACAACTCCATGAGTTCGTAGTGACGCAAGCACGGCAATATATGGAAACAGAGCCGGAGGTCTGGCTGACTTCCGCGAAGATGGCACAGCAAGCCCGTCAATCCAATCCGCGCGATCCCAAATTATGGGAGGAAAGCGGTTTTGGACAGATTGAACGCTTCATCCTGCAAACATTGAGCGATGCGGAACGAGTGCGCGGCAAGCTGGAAACGCCGCTGCAAATTGTGCGGAACGTCTCCGCAAAAGCGTTGACCCAAATCCGTGATGAGCAAAACGCACTCTCCACCTATCGCAAGTCCGCGCAGAATGTGCGCGCACAGATCGATCAGGGCATCGGAGAGCAACGAAAAGCAGTAGATGTTGCATTGAATGAAATGGGTTCGTTGTTCGACGAAACGGGTAAACGTGGTACAGGTGCAATCCGCGAGGTATTTCAACTCAATCGCGCGCCGCGTCTGACTGGTGGTGGTCTGCTTTCTCTGGTTGGCCTCGGTGCGCTCACGCGATCCTTTGGTGCGAAAACACCTGCCAAAACCGCTTTTGAGACTGCCAAAGTTGCCGAACCATTGGAACGTTTGCCCGCGTTGGTTGAAAATCTCGCGCCGCGCTTGGAAGGGCGTGACGTTCAGGATACAGATGATTTGGTCGCCTATACCCGGAAAGAGTTAACGACTTTGCCGGAAAGCCTGCGCGGGAAGCTCGTCGGCAACCCGCAAATCCAAAGAACCTATGAGCGTACCTTGATCCCGGCGGTCAAGCCTGCGCTGGAAAACCTGACCACACGCGCCAGAGCGATTGAATTTGAACGGATTGATCGCACCATGCAATCGACTGTTACACTGCTGGCGATCTACGAGATTGTGATTGTGGTGCTGGCGGTGCTTTCGGCGGTATCGTTTGGCGGCTCGACGGATGGCGGGCGCTGGATAGTGCTGGTACTCGGTACGCTTGGTCTGATGGCGCTCGGTTTGTTGTTTATTCCGTTACGTGGCGTCCTGATGGCAAATGCGTACAAAGCGCGCATCGAGGCGATCAAGCAGGATTTTCAATCGCAACTGCGTCGCGCTGCCGAAGCACAAATCGCCTATGGACAGCAGATGCGTACCGATGCGGTGACACCTTTCCTACGGTTGGTGGATTCGCAAACCGGGCAGGCCGATAAACTCAAAAGTGACCTTGAACGCGGTCAGCAAACGCTCTCGACGTTAGAGCGCGAATTGGCAACGCTGCGGGAATAGTGAAACGTGATATGCTGGAGAATTTAGAATCGGTAGATTGGAAGCGCTATAAACGAGGTTTTTATCCTGCTGATATTCCGGCTTTGATTCGTAGTTTTGCCTCAGATGATAGTCGGACGCGATTGGCTTGCTACGATAAACTCAACTCCATAGTAGATAGTGCTTACAACGAGTTGGATGATTTTCCTGTCATTATCGTACCATTTTTGGTAGAACTACTTACCTATCCAAATGTGCAGGATAAAGACGCGATTACCGATTTACTCATTTATATGACTTCATTCGTAGATGCAATTGGCGAGACCTATAAAAAATATGGGCAAAATCTGCGCTTAATCATCTGTCAAAACGTAAATGAAACGAAAAGCCGCTTTGTAGAATTAACTGGCAATGTGGATGAAGACATACAATATCTTGCCACGATTTGCGTAGATGTCTAGAAGCTCAATGTGGCAATCTATGGGGTTAACAAACTAAATGTCTGGAATTGTACTGGAAGGCCCGCTGGCAGAATTGCGGGAGCGGGAAGTAAAGCTGCTCTACGATGTAGCGGAATATCTGAATAGCCTAGGTAGCGCAGACGAAGACCGTAAACGGTTACTCGATTCTGCCGCCGATCTCAAGGAAATGTTCCTGATGGTGGTCATCATCGGGGAGTTCAATGCGGGCAAATCATCTTTCGTGAATGCCTTGCTTGGCGATCCGCTCCTCCCGATGGGCATCACGCCCACTACAGATGCTATTGAACTGATTCGCTATGCACCTGTGAAAGAGACAAGCCCGAAACAGCGCAGCGACGCTCTGCGGGAATGGTATCACCCCAACACAGGTGCGCCGGGTGTCGTGATTGTCGATACACCGGGGACAGGATCGGTGTTCGCCAAACATGAGCAGATTGCCAAGTCATTTTTGCATCGGAGCGATCTGGTTATCTTCGTGATTTCTGCCAAACGCGCCTTTGCGGAGACGGAACGACTATATCTTGATCTCGCCAGAAATTATGGCAAGAAGATCATCATAGTGATCAATCAGGCTGATTTGCTGGAAGGCCGCGAATATCAGGAAGTGCGCGATTTCGTCGGCAAACAGATCGATGAGTTGCTGGATATTCGTCCGCCGATTTTTATGGTCAGCGCGAAGAAATCATTACAGGGTGATAAATCCGCTGCACCAAGTAGTAGCGCGGCACGCGGCGATTGGGGTATGGATTTTGTGCGTGTCCACCTGCGCCAAACCTTCGAGCAAGTCCCGCCTGCCAAACAGAAACTGACCGCACAGATCGGGCTGATGGAAAACCTTGCGGAAAAATATCGCGGGACGCTCGGCTCACGCCTGAATCTCGTCAGCGGCGACACTTCGCAGGCCGAAGATATTCAGAAAGACGTTGAGTCACACGCAGATAGCCTTGATAAGCAACTCACCAGTACCATGACGGAACTGCATAACGTCCTCGAAGATGTACGGCGGCGCGGTGAATCCTTCATCGACGAACGCCTGAAAGTGCTGAACGCATTACGCGGCCTGGATAAGGAAAAAATCAGTACCGACTTTGAGAAGCAGGTGGTCGCGGATGCAGTGACACGTCTCAAAAATACATCGGAAACCTACGTCAATTCGGTGGTAGATGGCAGCCGTGCGTACTGGCGCGGTGTGATTGACCGTCTGAGCAAGATTCAGGCGATCCTACAGGCCGAGGGTGGTGCGCTGGATGCCGCGACCTATGCCGATCAGCGCGCAGCACTGCAAAATGCACTCACAACCGCGAATGCACAATTACAGAGTGTTTCTGATCAAAGCGTTGTGGAAAACCTGCAACAGACGTTTAACCAAAACGTGCGTGGCTTTGCCATCAGCGTAACGGGCGTGATCACCGGACTGGTGGCATTCCTGCTCAGTGCGGCGACGGGAATCTCTGCGGCGCAGGGCTTAACCATCGTTTTCGGTGTGATCTTTGCGCCCATTGCCTTGATCGGTGGTGGTATTGGCGCGGCAGTGTACTATAACAAGGCAACCGGAGACGCCAAAAACCAGCTATCCAACAGCCTGAAAACACTTGAAGATAGCTATCGTAGCGCATTGACCGATCTCACCGCGCGCGAACGTTCCCGCCTACTGCAATATGGAAAACAAATCCTCGCGCCTGTATTTAGCCAATTGCATACACTCACCGCGCGCTATCGGGATCAGCAATCACAACTGGATAACTATCTCAAGCAGGCACAGGGTTTGAAGGCTGAGATCGACGCAGTTCAGGTCACACAACCGGAGAAAGTCGCCAGCCCGTGAAACGGCTCGTCATACCGGGTTTCCTGATTAGTCTGTGTATCCGGTTGATCTATCCGCTTCTTCTGAATTTCGATGGGCTGTATGGGCAAGACCCATACGCCTATTTTGATTACAGCCGCCAGATTACACGATTGTTTACGGCGGGCGTTCCCCTCGGCAGGTTCTACTATCCACTGGGATTTCCGCTGCTTGGTGCGCTTGGTGCGCCGCTACTGACGGTAGCGATTTGCGGCGCGATCTCTTGTGTTCTTTGCGGCATGATCGCGTGGGAGATTGCCGAACATTTGAAATTTCCCACACTTGCCCGCACCATGACGGTTATCATCGCGTGGATGATCCTGACCGCCATGCCGCAACATATCCAATCCAGCGCTGTAATTATGTCCGATGTACCTGCGCTGATGTGGGTACTTTTGAGCATCTGGGCAATGCTGCGTTATGAACGTAATCAGCGAATCGCATGGATTATGCTGGCAGCGTTTGCGGGTGCGTTGGCGGCGATGACCCGTTTCCAATATGCACTGATCGTTCTGCCGATTGGTCTATATATCCTGTTCATCTGGCGCGACATACAGCTAAAACATGCAGTTGCCGCGATCCTGATTGGTCTGCTGACCTATGCCCCGCAAATCGTGATGACGCTACAAAACCCCGAAATCATCAGCGAAAACCGCATTGTGTGGACGCCGCAAAACATCCGGGCGCAGATGTTTACTACAGGCGATGGCACACATATTTATGACGAGCCAAATTATTTGTTTTATCTGCTCCCGGTGCGTTCGCCTTTTTATATATCATTGTGGCTGCTACCGCTGGTTATTATTGGATTGATAGTTGTCATTCGATACAAAATCGGGCTGTTTTTGCTGCTGTGGTTCATCTCACAATATGTCTTTCTGGCAGGTATCCCCGTCCAAAACATTCGCTATGCGCTGATTGCATTCCCGCCAATTCTATTCCTGATTGCTGTCAGTGTTGGATGGCTGATTCAGAAAAAATATCTGAAACTGGTGCTGCCTGTTTTTCTTGTTTTTGGGCTGGCAGAGATGGCCTATACCACCAACGGCCTGATGAATAATTTTATAGATAACAAGAATCGGGATATGGCGACACTGCGCTGGATAGAATCACACATCCCGGAGCGAAACGCAACCGTTTATGCTCTGGATATGATCCCGGCGATGCAGCATTATTTGCCCTATCAGACCGTACAGATTTACTATGAAACACCGGATACGATCAATGCCAAGCGTGATAGCCGCCCCGCTTATGCGTTCTTCAATCAGTACGCGATGTTGACGCAGTGGGTGGGACGCCCCACTGGACAGGTCTATCAAACGATTATGGGGTGGTCGGGGTGGCAATCTCTGGGCGAAATCAATGGCTATACGCTGTTTCGACTAAACTAACGATTTTAATTTCAAAACTATCAAGATACCTTTAACAATTGTTCATTGTGAGTATAATCGTTCTGTTCGTCACGACAAATCGTTTCTAACACAGGGACAAACCAGATGTTTCAAAGCAAAGAAAAGCGAGAATTGAATGAACGTCTCAAACTCCTCAAAAAACATAGAGATGACATATTGCGACGAGAACAACAAGAACTTGAACAGTATAAAGCATCACAGCTAGAAAAATGGGAATATTTTGTTATTGATGATGTAGATACTGAACAATTGAATAGAATGGGAATGTTAGCTTGGGAGCTAGTGGGCGTCACAACTTATCAAACTGGCGGCTCCAATCCAGCTATAGGTACAGCCAATTATTATTCTCATACTCGCTATGTGTTTAAGCGAAAACTGTTTCCGCTTCCGCCAGATTTTTTGCATAGATTGGCGAGCAACTATGATATTTCAAAAATTGATGCTGAAATTGCACAAATAATAACACAACTGGAAGGACGATAGCCTAATGCTTGACTAGGAATAAAAGGGAGAATTCCTTTGAAAAGATAATCAAAATAGCGGAAGTTGCTTCAACGGTGCAGTTGCCGCCGTATCCAACTCATCCCAGGGCAAAACGGGTAATTTCGGACGAATCGCACGCACCCGGTTATAGATTTTTCGCGCGAATCCCGGCGAGTGCAGTTCTACCGGGCAATGCACATAAAAATAAATATCGCGTCCCGCGTCTACCCAACTGGCAAGGCGCGGCGTCCATTCTGCCCAAAACGGTTCGTTCTCCGCCTCTACCGGACTACTGATATAACGCACCAATGCAAATTCCGGGTGGATCGGGTTGGTGACCAGCGGAACATCCGGCTTGCGTTCCTGCGCGATTTCAGCATCTGGCGAATCAGATTCATGAGCAGGCCGACTATCAAACAAAACGCGCCCCGCTTTATACGCACCCAACACGTCCGAAAGTTCGCTTTCACCTTCTTTGGTGAAAAAATCCGGGTGGCGTACTTCAACCGCGATCCGGTAGCCTTCCGGCAGATTTTCAAGGAATGTTGCCAGCATAGGGATACGGCTAGGTGAGAAACTCGGCGGGAGTTGTAACATCAGCGGCCCAAGACGCGGCCCAAGAATCTTCATCGTCCCGATGAAAGAGCGTGCCTGTGCATCGACGTTTTTCAGTTGTGCCGTGTGGGTGATCGTCTTGGGGAATTTCGGGCTGAACCGGAAGCTCTCCGGCGTTTCATCTGCCCATTTTTTGATGGTTGGGATCGGAGGAACTGCGTAGAAACTGCTGTTCATCTCGACGGCAGTCAGGCGACGCGCATAACTGGAGAGACGTTCCCCGGCAGGCGTCCCCGGCGGATAAAAATTGCCAGCCCAATCATCATGCGCCCACACTGCGCACCCGATATAGAAAGTCACGCGCCACGCTCCGTTACACGTTGTACAATGCTAACCGTCCACGTTCGTTCCGGTGGAACAACCACATTCCACAAGCACAAAAACACAGTCCCTTGATAACTGCGTTCGTAGCCCTGTTCAGCCAGCCGTACACTTTCCAGCGGGAACCACCAGACCGACGACGCCTGCTGACTGAAATCTGTCAGAACATTCAACTTGCGCAGGCGATTATCTACCTGAAATTGATTTATTTTATCCACTCCGGCGATGATATTCATGGATCGGCGGGTTGGGTCACCGTTGAATAGGGTCGCGCATAACTGTAAATCCTCGCCACCATCGAAGCCCAGCACCATCTCTACGCCAAAGCGTAAAGGCACAGGCGTCGCGCTTGGATGAGAAAGGATATAGGTAACTTCATATTGAGACGAATCTTTCTCGAAGTTGAAAACCTTGTTGATAGTGACAGGCTGATGCCGATTGTTGATCCAGACATGCCCATCGCGGGTGAGCGCGACCCTGCCAGCACGTGGATTATGTTTGAGTTCGGTGCGATAGGGCTGGTTTACAAAATCGCCCTGTTCTGCATACTGTGCATGATAGAACTCTTGCAGGGTCGTTTCTTCGCGCAGGAAATGATCGATAAAGGAGGCGCGGCGATGCCAGTCATACACAAGCAGCTTATCCAATCCGGGTTCCTTCGCACGAATATATGGGCTGGGAATCCCTTCATAATCAGCATAAGCGGGCATATCAGGTGTGGTAATGCGCCCTTCGCGGCTGGCAGCAATCAAATCGGCATGATAGGCTTCACGGTGGCGGCTCAGGATGTTCAGCAAATTCAATTGCGCAGGTTTGTAATCCAGTTCAATCAGTGCGCCACCGCCTGCCGTTGACCAGATTGCATTGAATGGTTCACTGGAAAGACTAACTTCTGGCCTGCCATCGGCGTCAATATCGGCATTTGTGAGCGTCAATTCTGCATAATCACC
>CAYSOC010000022.1:52221-53969 GCA_964432445.1 uncultured Anaerolineaceae bacterium | reverse complement strand
AATTACGCCGGGTTTACGGGATAAGTTGCTCCAGATTCAGCGTCCAATCCAGTTGTCCCGTGCCATCGATCCAGTCGTTGACCAGACCAAGCCGCCAGAACATAAACTGGGCATAGGTCAGGTCGCGGCGCGTCCCCGGCCCACGTACCCCGCTGAGTTGCAATATATTTTGAGAAGGGACACCCGTCGCACGCTGCAATCCAAGTTGGGCGTAAGCCAGCACATAGCCCGTTGTTTCGATGCGGAGCGCCTGGCGGAAATATTCTGCCGCTTTAGGCTTATCGCCGCGTTGCAGCATGATAAACCCGCGCGCTGTGAGTATTTCTTCGGGCGATTCTGCCAGTTTCAACGCAGTTTCAAAATCGCCAGCTTGTAGTCGCGTTTCATAGGTCGGCAGTTGACCCGCTGCCCAGGCGCGATATTGTTCCAATGCGGCCTGTCGCGCCGGACGATTTGGTTCTTTCCAGAAATCGGCATTGCGCCAGTGCGGAGCGAGTTGCAACGCCCGAAACCAGGCGTCCTGTGCGCTCTGGCGATGATTGGCAGCCTCAAAGCACTGCCCCAGTGTCAGCCATGCCACTGCGCTATCCCCGGCTTGTCGTGTCCCGATGCGCGCCGCCTCAATTGCCCGATCCAGATCGCCCGCCTTGCGATATAGCGCGGAGAGGTTCACCCAATGGATTGCAGAACGCGAATCCAGTTCGACCACACGCTCAAAGCGTTCAATCGCTATCTGGATTTCTTCAGGCGTTTTGGCATCTGCCCAAACGTAGGCGGCTTGCAACGCTGTGAGCGGGTCGTTCGGGTCAATTGTCTGGAGGGCATCTGCTTCTGCGCGCACGATAGCGAGTTGCGCTGAATCGTTCGTTTGCGTGGCAGTCACAAATTTCTGGAATACGCCTGCCTGCTGGATATATAACACGAGTAGTACCAGCGTCGTCACCACGATCCCGATATTAGGCAGGATGATCACCACCACACGGAGTGGCTGAACCGACGGACGTTGCGGCAATCTGGCGACGATTGCCATCAGAATAATAATCGCCGGGATCATCAGAGCGGGCTGTCGCGGTGGATAATCAAAAATCCCGCTGAACAGGAATCCAATCATGCCGCCGATTAAGCCTGCCAGCATCAGGCGTTCGGCGGGGAGCGCCAGCCACGCGCGGACGATCCCGATCACTGCAACCAGCGCCAGTATTCCGAACCCGATCACTCCGATTAGCCCATTTTCCGCCGCCAGATTGAATATCAGATTATGAGCGTGCGGGACAAGCGGATGGGGTGGATAGGAGAAGGCGCGCAGTTGCGTTTCGATGTAGCTCCCCGGCCCCCAACCCGCCAGCGGCTTTTCGCGGAACGCATAAATAGCAATGCGATAGATGTTGATCCGATCTTCCGGGTCGGCATGGCTCGGTGCAAGACCCTGTATATATAGCAACAGGCCAACGCCACCAGCCAGCAACAAAACAACTAACGCCCCTAAAATCAGTGTTTGCAGGCGTTTTTCGTGGAGTCGTTTCAACAGGAACGTCGGACGCGCCAGAATCAGCAGTCCAACCGTTCCAGCTAATCCAACCAGCATGGCAATGGTCGCGGAGCGTGTCCCGTGCGCAATCGTCAACGGCACAACCAGTATGCACCACAAAACGGCTAATTGGCGTTCGCGCTTTTGTCCGGCGGCGAAGCACCACGCCAGAATGACAGGGGTAACAATCGCCAGAAACATCCCGAAGATCGCCGGGTTA
>CAYSOC010000022.1:48741-52211 GCA_964432445.1 uncultured Anaerolineaceae bacterium | reverse complement strand
AACGGGCGCGCATCCACGCCGACACGTAGCGCCGATGCCACATCGTTCAGCCAGTCAACTAGCGGACTCAGCGCCAGCGCGAAAATGAAAAATCCGGCGATCAGGAATCCCCGAAACACCAGCGCCAATGACCATTTCCGACGCAGGAGATAGACCGTCGCCCAGGCAAGCGGCAATGGCGTCGCAATCGAAAACAGCCAGGGTTCGAGCGCCCGGCGCGGATTCGGCGCAAGCAGGACACCGATCCCGGTCAGCAGGACGAATGCCAGCAATCCGAAATCCAGCGGTGTACTGAGTGTGCGCCAATCGGTCAATCGCCGCGAGAAGATCACCAGCAGCGAAACAACCAGCAACCCCGCGTATATTTCCCGGCTGGAAACGAGCGCGAACCGCCGGAATGTGCCGCCGAGCAGCACCACCAGCAGCGAAAATGTAACGATAAAAACCTGAACGAATAGAACTGTCCGGGGGTGTAATTTCATGGGGTCAATGATAACTCATGTTATGCAGCTTTTGAACGTGGGGCTGAAGCCACCGCGCTATGATCGATAGGAACACTGTGATGGCGCGGTGTTGTGATTGCTCTATGACAGCAATTTTCAAAACGCTGTGCCGATAGATCAACCATAGTCTGAATTATCCATAACCAGTATATTGATCATAGCCCGGTGCTTCAGCGCCGGGTCTACTGCGTTATACAAGAAGCGATAACACGTCGTGCCAGCCTTGCAGCAGGCGTACCTGCCCCATCCCCGCCGCCGTCCCGATGCCTAGTCCAGCATATGGCGCCAGATGCAACAAAACAGAAAAAAAGCGCAGCGCTACCGGATCAAGTCCGGCGCTACCGCCGAATCGCACCCGTCCGATGAACCCGGTACGCTTGCCTTCATCGCCACGATGCGGAAACATGATGCGCCGGGTATGGAGCGAATGCCGCGTAATCGTAATTGATTCGGCTGCTATCCTGCGCAATTGCATGGGCAGCAATAACGGGCTGTAACTATCCCACGCATGAATCAAACTACCAAACACCAGTTCCGGCAGTGGCAGATTGATCTCCATCTTCATCGAACGGAAAGCGGTTGGCGTCCAGCAGTGCAAATCCGGCAAAATCTCCGTCGATTCGCCAGCACGCAGAATTTCCGAAAATGAGGCTGATTCGCGCCGGATTTCCCGCGCTGAATAGGATTTATCCGAATGCTCAAAGGGAATGGGATCAATCAGCAGTGGCGCAAGCGCTGGATCGAGCGTCGTCACGCGCAGCAGACACGTTTCATTCTCCCATACCAGCGGGCTGATCGTATACGGTTTGCGCGCGTTGACATTGTGCAACCGGGCGGCGACTTCTGGCGCGGAACGTTGAATCCAACGCAATAGCCAAGCCTGCGTTCGGTGGCCTGTCCAGCCTCGTAACGGTGGCAACCCTTCAATTTGCAGAATGATCGCGGAGAGTTCAGCGGACAATTTCAGCCATCCGTGTTAATACGGTGTAACCAGTGACGGTATAATCCAGACAGCGCAAGCGCAGCCGTTCCGCGAGCGCGTCCTCAAACGGATAGCGCAACAAACGCGGTAGTCTGGGATCGACCCATGCGCCACCTTTAGCATCATACAACGGGTGGTTCGTGGGCAATCTGGAAACGTTCAAGCCTGCCAGTTTTACAAAGCGTTCGTGAGCAGTAGCGTCCAGCCGGGCGCTGATCGGCGCAGGCTGCCAACCACCAAAACCCGGCAGATGATCCTCACATAGCGCCTGCAATTCATACTGCAAATCATCGCGCCGCCAGCGCAGTTCCAGTTTTGCGCCGAATGCGCGCCCTGTCGTCCATTCCGATAGGTTGGCCTGGTTCGTCTGGAAGTAATTCAACTCGACGCGCGTCTCCATCTCGCAATAGGCATATTTCAACAGAATCGCCTGCGTATTCAACACAGCGTCGAAGCCTTCCCGATCTACGGTCTGGAGCAGAATTTGTGGCATGATCAGCGGCGGTTGAGCGTGAGGAACTGTTCCCACGCGGCGAGTTGACGGAAAAACATCTGCTCAATTTCGGAATGTGCGTCGCCCTGCGTGAAGAGGACACGCCCAAAGCCAAACCCGGAATCGAACTGCGCGGCGTTCGGTAAGTCACGCTCACTGGCTGCATCCTGCGGCTGGAATCCGTCGGCACGTCCGGCAGCGAGTGCGCCCGCTCCATGAATGCGTTCCGGGAGTAGCGCCCATGTCTGATCAGGATAGAACCCGAAATAGGTGATCGCCGCCGCATTGAGCCGTAAAAAGATACGCCCCATCCCCGCCGAACGATTCGCGCCAAAGGTCAGATGTCCGGCGTTGATTTGCGCGAACAGGAGGCCAAGCAGCGCAATTTGCCAGCGCTCGAAGTTCTGGATCACAAATGTACCTTTGAACGCTTCGGTGTTGACCGCTTCGCAGACTTCCCCATCCGTCAGTGGGTGCATAATCAATTCGTCCAGCGCTTTTTCGGGATAGAGATCGGTCAGGGCGACCCGTCCGCGCAGCGCCTTGCTGCCAAAAATGCGACAGGCAGGACAATGGGCTTTGTATATTGCCGAAGCGTTCCGCGCAGTGCGAACCGCCTCCCGATCCGAACAGGGCGCAAGGGGATCACAACAAACGATCCCGGCACTGGAAACGATGCTCTCCAATGCCGAACGCAGCATCCCCCGCAATGCACCGCCGGGAATAAATGCGGTAGGTGTGCCTGCCTCCGGGTGCGCGGTACGGATAAAGCGCCCCTCGCCCGCCGAAACCAGCAGCGGTGTCACGGGCAGCACTGTCCATTCGATGCGGAGTTCGTTATACAGGGTGCGGTGCATCGTTACTCGTCCTGCCTGCGATTCAGCCCGCGCACGAAATCCGAGAAAATGTTGATACGCGCTTCGCCGTCTGCTTCGGTGAAAGGGAGTGGCTCTTTGAAAAACAGCGTCTCGATCCATGATTCCTGATCGGCATAGCGACAGTTCCACCAGTCAATTTCGAGGTGTCCCCATCCCAGACCGCGCGCCCGATCCCCGCCAAGTGCTACCCACCCCAACTCAAAGGCACGCAAACCGAGCAACAGCATCCCCTGTTCTTCCAACGTAGCATTTTCCAGCACCAGTCGCAACGTAAAGCGCACTCCTGGCGGCACTGCGCGCCGTTGATAGCCGCGCCCGTCGATTTGTGTACCCGTCTCCCGATTGATGGTGATCCCACCACGCAGCATATCGCTTTCGTCCCACGATTCATCGATCAATGGCAGGTCGCTCAGGTGCAGTTTGCCGCGCAGCCACGACGCGCCGAATACCCGACACGCCATACAGGTGCAATCTGGAACAGCCTGATCCAGCGCTACCAGCGGATCGTTGGCCCACAAATTCACGATTGCTTCGGTCAGACAGCCCTGATAATTCAGGCTGTTGGCGGGTTTATCCACCGAATCACAGGAAAGACCGACGCGCCGCATCATCGA
>CAYSOC010000022.1:24348-48731 GCA_964432445.1 uncultured Anaerolineaceae bacterium | reverse complement strand
TGCATGGCGTCAGAATCCATCGCGCGCAACATCGACTCGCAATGAGTGCGGAGCGCTCCACGAAATGTCCCCGCTGGAACGAATGGCTTATCCGCCATATCCAGCGCCACACCATCCAGCGATCCATCGCCAATATGCAGCGGGCTATCCGCCACCCATTCGCCATAGATTTCGAGGCGTGACCACGCAGGACGGATCATAACGGCTCAAGTTCCAGATGTAACGGATCGCACACAATCACCGCCCCAAAGCCCCGATCCCGCTCTAACCCAATGCCGTTAGCTTCCAGATAGCCCAATGCACTTTCAACCTGGACACGGTTTTCTTCCGGTGGGACGCTGCACACAATCGCGCCACGAATTGCCTGTAGGCTGCGCGCACGAACGCCCGCCGCAATATTGCGCCCGCCATAGAGCGCCGCCGTGCGCCATTCCCGCGCGATGTGGACGCCGCGCAATGCTTTCAGACCTGCCAGCGGATTATTCAGAGCCATTGTGTCAAGGACTGCGCCTTCCGGGAAATCCAGCGTGAAAAACCACGTACCATCATCCTCTAATTCTACCCCGCTCATGGCAGCGTAGAAACGGCGTTCGGCGCGAACCGTCTTGTTGAACTCTGCGATTCTTGCACGCAATGTCAACGCCGGGTCGCTTTGCGGGGTGAGTTCGGCGCGAATTGCCCCCATGCCGCGTGTGCGTCTACCGCCGAGGAATAGATCACGAAACAATACTGTTCGGAAAGGGGTTTCCAGCGTGTCTGGCAGGGCGATTCGGACGACATATCGTGTTTTATCGTCCAGTTTCCAGCCTTCCTGTTTGAAGGTGGGCAACCCCTGCCCGCGCCGACGATTGATCGGGCGATGGGTGGATTCAACCGTTTCCGCGTGAATATCTACCGCGCTATATTGTTGATTCCCGATTCGGTTGTACTGCCCCTGCACATTGACCAGCGGCGTATTGCAGGTCGTGCAGCGTAGTTCATGCGGCGCGAAGGTATGCGGATTCTGTTCATAAATCCACGTTCGGATCAAGGTATCCTGAACGCCATGACGTTCCGCCGCGCGGAAGCCAGGGAATGCGCCACAGGTCATCGCCGTTGCATTGTACGAGAAGATTTCATCTTGCGGTGAGGCGTAGCCATGCCCAACCCGTAACCCGCTTTTGATGTTGAACAGAGGCCAGTACAGGCAATTCGGGCCACATGCGCCATGTTCGTGATCTGCATTCATCAAACACGTTCGCAAAGCTGCTGCTGCCAGCATCCCGCGTATCGCGCGCCCCGGTATGAATGCCGGATCGTCAACGTGCAATGGCTGGGTTGGAGTCAACCGCAGGCTAAAATATTTCATGTGGGTTGAAAATCGCGCAGCGCATCCGCCAGTTTATCCAGTGGAATCGGGCGATTGTTGCGATCCCGTGCCTCGGTGGAAACCATACATAGTCCTTCGCCCGCGCCCCAACCGCCGCCAATCGAGTTGATATTATTTAATCCGGCAACCACCAACGCCAGTAGCGCAATCTCGGAGAAATCGTAATGGATCACACCTTTGAATTGTGCGCCCGCCGGGATAATCATACGCTGCTGTGGTTCGTGCCGCGTCATCACGCCGCGCGCTCTGGATCGCATAGTGCGCGCCCGTTGATCAAGATAGGCAGGTTCAGCGCTGGTCAAATCCGAAAAATAGAGCTTTCCTTCCAGCCAGGGCGAACCAAACAGACGGCAGCTAACGCATGGTGTGGTATGGCACAATTGCGTCGGCGGTTGACAGATACGCCAGCCACGCATCCGGGCAAGCTGTTCGCAGGAAGCGCGCAACCGTCCCTTGATTTGGGTGGCAGGAATGAGCGAACTATCGTTTTGTTCATCCGCCGGACGCATACCACTATCGAGCGTGATGGTAATGTGGATCGATGCCATGGTCTCTATTCACCCGTCAATCGTGCCAGCGCCAACGCATCGTGCAGCGCGCGGAAATATCGCGCCGATTCTCGTCCCCATTCGGATTCCAGCGTATCCAATAAGCGCAAAATGCCCGCTTCCAGCCGCATCCGACCATATCCATAATACAGCGAAGCCGTTCCCCTTGCGATCTGTGCCGCCAGTTCCGTATATACATCAGCGGGGAAGTGTGCAGAGCGCAGCCGCTCAATCGCGTTTTGCAGGGCGATCAGCGTATCCGCTTGATAGAACGTCGCGGAAAGCTGGTGCAACGGTTGCAGGCCGATTCGGGTTGGATCATTGCCGCGCAGGGTGGCGGAGAGCGCGTTTTGCGCGGCTTTCCACAACGCACCGGGCGAACCATCGCCAAACCCAACGCCGATATACAGCCCCGGCAGCTTGTTATCTTTGGGGTATGTACTCGCAAACAGCGATAGCGCCAGCGGCAACCCTCCTGATTCTGTGGTCAGGATGCCATATTCGCCATAGGTGAAAAGAGGGGTCAAGCCGCTGGCCTGCACGCTTTTTTCATAGGCTTTTTGCACTTGTGTGTAAAGCGCCGCGTATTCTTCCGGCGTGCGACGCTCGACTAATTGTTTTTCAAATTGGTGTAACCGCGTGACGACGATCACGCCCTGCCGTTTATCGCTTTCTTGCCCAATCCGTTTGGTACAGACCAGACAGTGATCCCCCTGTTCAATCGGGCGAATCCGGCATAGCGGGCAGGGTTCCGCAAACGGGAGTAATTCATAAAACGGGAAAACATCCCGCTGCTGCCTCTTTTGCAGGATACGCCCGTGCATCCATTCCATCACCTGCCCGAAATGGCGACGGGTGGCGAGTTGTTCCGCAGTCGGGACAGTGTACGGACTCTCCGCGCCATAATAGCGGTTGATACGTGCCTGATAGGGCGATACTCCCGGTACGCCGACGACGCGGACGGGCGCGGGAAATCGGCCTTCATAGAGCATCTGCGCCGGGAGCGTTTCAATCACAATGGTGAGTGTGAGAATGCCCGTTTGTGCCGCGATTTGTTTTTGTGCTTCGAGCGCGGTACGTTCGGCTTCGGCCTGTGTGCGATAAATCGCCAGAATGCGTGCATCATCGGCATAGAGTAGTTCGCCGTGCATACTTTTCTTCAACTGTGCGAAGAGGGTTTGCAACTGTCGTGTTGCACCTGTGACGGACTGCCATTGATCGACCTCGAAGCAATAGTCAAGCGGCGAATCAGCTTCGACTGCCAGCAGTGTGAGGGGTGTTGCATCGCGCGGGAGGGGTGCGGGTTTAGACATCGTGCGTTATAATTCCCGGCAACTCGCACAGAGTATCGAAATCAAGTCAATCTTGATCGCTCTCACTTTTTGCTACTGACCCGCACAGGGTAATTTCTCAATCCTTGCTCCCCGGTGCTGACGTGCCGGGATCGGCTACATAATCCCCACTCTTGCCACCATGCTTCTCGATCAAGCGAATATTCTGGATGTGCATTTCGCGGTCTACTGCCTTCGCCATATCATAAATCGTGAGCGCGGCAACGCTGACGGCGGTCAGGGCTTCCATCTCCACACCCGTTTTACCAATAGTACGCGCCGTTGCCTGAATCAATATTTTGTTTTCTGATTCGTCCAGCGTCAGATCAATATCGAGATGGGTGAGCGGAATTGGATGGCATAGCGGGATCAATTCGCTGGCGCGCTTGGCTGCCATAATCCCGGCGATACGGGCGACAGTCAGCACGTCCCCTTTTTTGATCGCGCCGTCACGGATCAGGCGCAGTGTCTCCGGTTTCATCGCCACTTCACCGCCTGCGATGGCGATCCGTTCGGTGTTGTCCTTTGCGCCGACATCGACCATCCGCGCCGTTCCGCTTGAGTCTAAATGCGTAAGATTTGTCATAGATATAAATTATAGCCCGTTGTGATCGGTTATACTCAAAATAGGCTTGAAAATATGTCGAAATTGAGTAACGGGATTCGGAATGGCAGACGAGAAATATAATAAGGGCTTACAACGCACCCGTCAGGGCATCTTCGGACGGATTGCGAATATGTTCAGCGGTGCGACAGAAATCACCGACGACACATGGGACGAACTGGAATCGCTGTTGGTGCAAGCCGATGTCGGCGTCGAAACGACGATGAAGCTGCTGGATAAACTGCGTGACCGGGTGCGCCGTGACCGCATCAAGCAACCAGATAAGCTGCGTGCTGCGCTCAAGGAAGAACTGCGCGCGTTGCTGAAGATGCCGCAACCGCTCAATATCAGCGGGCGCGAACTCTCTATTGTG
Organism: uncultured Anaerolineaceae bacterium; assembly: GCA_964432445.1. Classification (GTDB taxonomy): domain Bacteria; phylum Chloroflexota; class Anaerolineae; order Aggregatilineales; family UBA2796; genus JBBRMW01. The sequence goes on along the minus strand of CAYSOC010000022.1, from coordinate 44,506 downwards.
TTGATTGTCGGCGTGAATGGTTCCGGGAAAACCACAACCATTGGCAAGCTGGCACACCGCCTGACGCTCTACCAGCGCTCGGTGATGCTGGCAGCGGGCGACACCTTCCGCGCGGCGGCAATCGATCAACTCAAGCTCTGGGGCGAGCGGACGAGCGTCCCGGTGATTGCGGGTCAACCCGGCGGCGACCCCGGCGCAGTGGTCTATGACGCTGTGACGGCGGCGAAATCGCGCGGCGCGAATGTCCTTCTGGTAGACACCGCCGGACGTTTGCATAACCGTTCCAGCCTGATGGAAGAATTGAAAAAAGTGAAAGCCGTGATGTCGAAGGTTGTCCCCGAAGCGCCCCATGAAACGCTGCTCGTTCTGGATGGCACAACCGGGCAAAACGCGCTGGCACAGGCCAAAGGCTTCACCGAAGCGGTGCAGATTACTGGTTTGATCATCACCAAGCTGGATGGTACGGCAAAAGGCGGGATGCTCTTTGCAATTCAGCAGGAGCTTGGTCTGCCGATCCACTATGTCGGGCTGGGCGAAGGCAAGGACGATCTAATCGCCTTCAACTCGGAATATTTCGTTGATGCGCTGTTCGACGAAGCGTGATCGTATCTCTGGTTATTCCCCTGCAATAGATCGATTTGAGCAGGGGATCAGTCCTGAATCTGCATAAAACCTCTACGATTCCTTGTTGATCTGCACCAATTTCTGCAATAAACTCAACTAAAATCGATGTATCAACAATTTTTGGGGTTCAGCATGAGTCGGTTCGCTCGATTTTGTATTTTGCCTGTTTTTATCATCGCCACTTTCACTATACCCCGTACAGTTTCCGCACAGTTCGCTACTCCCGTTATAGATGGTGTTATCTCGGCAGGGGAGTATGGAACGCACACCAACGGCCAGAACAAGTTTGGCGAATGGTACGCCACCTGGGACGATACTAATCTTTATCTGGCGATCAGTAATTCCAATCTCGCTGAAGGCGCGGTTGTTTATATTGATCACAATCCGCTTACGCCTTACGTAAACGATGGCGCAGGCACAGATGGCACGCTTGCCGGGTTCAACTACGACGGCGCGCAGTATGCCAACCTGCCATTTCGCGCCGATTGGGTTGTCTATTTCAAAAATGGCTATCAGGAATATCGCACCCGCGACGGCGCTAACGGATGGAGCGTCCAAACGACTGGATTTGGTTCGTTTGCAACAGGTGCGGGTAATGTCCGCGAATTTGCGATTCCCTGGTCGGTTATCACGGGTGGGCCGCGTCCGGCAAATTTCAACTGGTTTGGCTACGTTGTTTCCAGCAGTGGTTTTATCTACAACGGAACCAGTGGAAGCGGCACGAACCCGGAAGGCTTCATCGGAACGACGGCTATCGCACCATACTATTATACCGTCAGCAGCACCGCCAACGGATCATCAACAAAGCCGTTCAATCGCCTCAGCGCCACAGTTATTCAATCCACATCGCTGCTTGTCTCCAACCTCTATGACCTGACAATCAACGGTGGATCGAATACCCTTACCGGGAGTTACAACATCGCCGGGACGCTTCGGATTCACTCTGGCGCGACCTACAATCCGGGAGGCACGTTCAGCACCAACGACGTGTTGATCGATGGAACATTGACGCTCTCTACAACCGCTGGCAATGATATGTATGTCTCCGGCAACTGGATATTCAACACAGGCGCGGTATTCACGCCCAACAATCGCACTGTCTATTTCAACGGACCAGGTGTAAACCAAAACATCGCTGGCACGGGAACAACCGCATTTGCTGGACTATACGCCAGTAACGGCGGTATAAAATCACTTGCCGCAAGCACTCAAATCGGAGCGCTGGATGTCGATGGAGCAACCACGATTTTCGACATTACGACGCGCATCCTGACTTCCACGAACTACATTTCTACCAGTTCTGGCGGCACAGTGGATTTCGATTCCGGGTCAGTGATTTACTCCAGCGTCTCTGCCGGGCAGGTCGTCTATCCGACGCAATACAATAACCTGACCCTGAACTCTGTGAGCAAAAACCTTCCGGCTGGTACGATCAAAGTCAGCGGGATGTTTACGCCCGGTGGCGGCAGTCATATCGTGAATGCCAGCAACGTGTTTGAATACAACGGTGGCCTCAGCCAACTCATTCAGGGCTTCCAATACGTCAATCTGACAATTTCCAATGGCCCGCGCAACGTTCAATGGAATGGCAATATTCGGATCAGCGGCACGTTCTCGATTGTCGGCGCAATCAACGTTGGTGCATATATTGGCGGTTCGCGTGTTGAACTCAACGGTACAAGCCCACAAACCTATCCGAACATCACGGGAATTGGACCCAGCTACTATTTCAACAACCCCGCTGGCGTCAGCACCAGCGCTACGTTCATCCCTGAAAGTGTGTATATCCAGCAAGGTACGGTGACAATCACTGCTCCTGGTGGAATTAATGGTGCATTCGATGTAGACATCAGTGCAGGTGCGACGCTGACCCTTTCCGGTGCGGTGACTATCCGCATCGACTACGGCAAATTTATCAACAACGGCACATTCAACGCAGGCGCAAGCACTGTCCGCTATGCCGGCCCGTTTGTCGCTTCGGTCACACGCAATATCCAGTTGAATGTTCCAACAACATTCAACAACCTGGAAGTACGTGGAAACGCCGGAGATGGCAGCAATCCCTATGTCACGCTGATCGAAGAAGTGGCGGCAGATAATGCTACCGTCACCGGGACGCTCAACAACAAGGGGACAATCAGCAAGACAAAATTGATTCCTTCGACGGGCGCTTATACCTTCGGGCTGACGAGCGTTGCGATCAACGTGACCGCTGATTCGTTCACCAATATTCAGGTAGACCGAATCGACAAAAACGCACCCACTGCCGACGCTTCAACCTCCACTGGAAAGCACTGGATTATCACGCCCAACGGCAACGGTACAGTAAACATTTCACTGCCACACGGCGCTGTGCTTCCGGCAAATGCGCGCGTGTGCTTCTACACCGGGTCGGTATGGGATTGCGCCGCGAACAGCACCGGCGGCGGTCTGGTGACGCGCAATGGCCTGACGCTCTCCGCTGCAACAACCTTTGCGGTAGGTGACACAGGACTGCCGACCTCCACCCCAACGGCGACAGCAACGTCAACGCCATCCAATACCTTCACCCCCACAAATACGTTTACTCCCTCGAACACGCCAACGATGACGTATACATCCACGCCAAGCGATACCCCAACGAACACGGCGACCAACACCGCAACGCTCACGTTGACACCGAGCAACACGGCAACCAATACGTTCACGCCAACGTTCACACCAAGTAACACCGCAACGCCGACGCTGACACCCAGCAATACGGCGACCAATACGTTCACACCGTCCTTTACGCCAAGCAATACGGCAACGCTTACACTCACGCCGAGCAACACGGCAACCAATACGTTCACGCCAACGTTCACGCCCAGCAACACCGCGACGCTCACGCTCACGCCCAGCAATACGGCAACCAGCACCTTTACACCAACATTCACGCCATCCAACACGCCCACTGCAACGAATACGCCTGTGCCACCGCGCCCGGATACCATCGGAGCATACAACAATGGCGTGTTCTATCTGCGGAATACCAATACATCTGGCCCTGTGGATATAACTGTTGTGTTTGGTGGCAATCCCGCCGATTTGCCAGTCACTGGTGACTGGAATGGCGATGGGGTGGATACGGTTGGCGTCCTGCGAACTACAACAGGTGTGTACTTCCTGAGCGATAGCAACACATCACCAGCAGTCAACTATAGTCTGGTCTTCGGCAATCCGGGCGATACGCCGTTTGCGGGCAAATGGACAGCAGACATGGTTGGTGACGGCCTCGGCGTCTATCGCAACAGCAACGGCATCCTGTATCAGCGTAAAGACCTATCCACTGGCTTCGATGATTTCTTCGCCGTCTATGGCAATCCGGGCGACAAGGGTTTCTCTGGCGACTGGGATGGCGACGGATTCGATAGCGTCGGTGTCTATCGTTCCTTGAACCAAATCTGGTATTTGACCAACAACAGTACACCGGGCGGAATCACATTCAGCGATATTGATTTCGTTTGGGATATTGGAGCCTACGATCCGGTCATAGGGGACTGGGACGGAGATGGCAATAGCACCGTTGGCTACCTGTCAACAGCAGGGGTGTTTGTGCTTCATAGCGCTAACAGCAGTGCCGCATCCGATAACGTCTTTGCATTCGGGCCAACCAACAGCAAGCCCATCGCGGGTAAATGGGTGGCGGCTTCACGTCCGGCCAATGCGGGTGTGATTGTTGGTGGCGCGCAACCCGGCTCGAATGGTGGCGCAGAAAACGGAAACGGAGACTAACCAGCTCAACAAAATGCCCCGCCTGTAAACTCAGGTGGGGCTACATCCAGACTCTCATTGTTATGGGCGCATGGGTTTATCCAGTGCGCCCGTTGCTTTACTGCTTGTCGGTATGTTCCAGAACGCTGCGATCTCCGGCAACGACTTTCTTTGCGTCCTCAATCCAGCTTTCAGGATGAATGACAGATTTCACATCGCCAGCGCGTACCAATTGTTCCAAATCAGCCGTTTTTTGCTCTGCCAGTTGCGCGAAGGTCATGATGCCAGCGGCTTTCAACACACCGTTGATCTTCGGCCCGATGCCCTTGAGTTGGGTCAGATCGTCGGCTGGTGCGTCCTTCTTTGATGGCTTCGCGGGCTTGGCGGGTTCTGCCGGAGGGAACGCCGAAATTGGATCGATGATGGTGGGTGGCGGTGGGACTGCTTTCGATTCTTCCGCCGCGAGGACGTGACGATCTCCGAAATCCTGCAAATTTTCCTTATTGCTGATCACGTCTTGGGCGGGTTCGGGGAACGCCGACATCGGATCGAGGATAACGGGTGGTGGCGTCAAATCTGCCTGGGTTGCGGGAGCGAAATCCAGCTTTTCGATATGACCGCCTGCAAAGTCAGCGGCGTATGGTTCGCCAACAGTCACATTTCCCAGATCGGCAATCGCAGCCTGTACAAGATGATCATCGCTATCATCGTGATGATCGGCATGATCATCATGCGCGTGTCCAGTGTAATAGGGAGTGGTCAGGTCATCGAAATTCTTCCAAGGCTGGAGTTGTACCAGCCAGCCAATCGTTCCGCCAATTAATGCCAATACGCCGGGAACAAGAAACCAAATCAGCAGCGTTTCATTCGAGCTAAGACGCATCGCAGCGAGACTAAATGCTATGATAATTAACGTCATGCCGCCACCAGCAACAAACGCCCAAGCGTGTTCGGCATCTGTTAGATAGGGACGGGAAGTAACAGGAGGAGGTGTACTCACAGAAAATCTCCGGTAAAGGTTTGCATCTTCTCTACTGCAAGTATAACACCTGTTTTTTCCGCAAATCAAAAACGTCTGGTGAATCTAAAACATGACTTTGAGTTTAGCCCGGTGCTTCAGCGCCGGGTCTGAGAAGCCCCCATGTGCTGGCTCCCTTTCCCTGCCTGCGAGAAAAGGCAGGGGATAGGGGTCAATCTCCTGAATGGCAGATTATTGAGGCATCGGATACGAATAGCTCGGATTCCACCAGATGCGCACGGTAGTACCACCCCAATAGGCGCGATCCTTCTGTTCTCCGAGCATGTCGATTGGTGTCTTGCAATCGGCGGGTAGCTCTTTCGGCGCGGTTTCGCCACGATACAGGCGCAGACACTCTCCCGGTTGCAGCGCGGTACGCCCCCAGCCTTTTTCGGCGGTCAATACATCAGCTTCGCGCTTCAGGTATACATTGGCAAGATTAAGCGGAAAGCGCCCGGTATTCACCAGCGCAACCCACGAACCGGAACGAAAGCGCAACCCCATGAGCGCTGTGCTTGGCGTCGGGAAGGGGGTGTTGGTGGCAGTGGGAACAGTGGTACTCGTACTAGTGGCGGTTGGTGTCGGGCCGGGCGTTCCCACATCCGCGATACTGGTAGGCGTCACCGGATTATTCCCTCCGATCACGCGCGAAATCACAAACAATAGCAAACCAATACCGATCACGCCAAGAAGAATCGCCAATGGAATGACCGGGATTTTGGAGTCTTCCAACGACTTGGGTAATTTGGGCAATTTGGGTAATTCCGCAGGATTTTTACTTTTATCTTTTGGAGCGGGCGCACCCGACAGCGCAACAGCGGGCGCAGGTTTGGATGGTACAGACCACGATTCCAGCAACGAATCCGCAAGCGGCACGTCCTCGAAATTGGGGGGAAGCACCGCAGGCGCACCAGACGCTGGCGGGGGTGGCGGGATCACATCCGAGGGCGAGAGTTTGGATTCAATCGGGAGCGATGATTCCTGCACATAGACGCGCACCCGATCCGGGATGGTGCGGCGGGAGGCACGTTTATTCAGGCTGGTTTGGCTGGAACGCATTTGCTTGATGGCGTTTTTCAGCGCGTTGCTGAGTTCTACGCCCGTCTGAAAACGTTTTTCCGGTTCTTTTTCAAGAGAGCGCAGGATGACCGCATCAACAGCATCCGTTAATTCCGGGTTGAACTGGCTTGGCGGCGGAGGTGGATCGGAGACATGCCGCATGGCAATATCCATCGGTGAGCCTTCGCCAAAGGGCAACACCCCGGTAAGCATCTCGAAGAGGGTTACGCCGAGTGCATACAAATCGCTCTGCGGGATGGCGTTGGCAGACGATACCACCTGCTCTGGCGACATATAATGGGGAGAGCCAAAAATATCACCGCGCGTTCCAAAGTCGGCGTGCAGCGCCAGCCCGAAATCGGTTAGTACAGCGTGTCCGTCCTTATCGATCAGGATGTTACCGGGTTTTACGTCGCGGTGGATGACTTTCTGGCTGTGCGCATAATCCAGCGCCGCGCCAATTTCCGAGGCAACACTCTGTACATCGGTCAGACCGATAGGCGCGTTTCGCTTGCGATAATCCTTGATCAACCACGCCACATCTGCGCCACCGATGTATTGCATCGCCATATAATACATATCCTGCGCGACGCCGAAGCGATAGACACGCACGATGTTAGGATGTTCAAGCTGTGCGATGGCCTGTGCTTCGCGCTCGAAACGTTGTTCATAACTTTCGTCGGTGCGTAGGCTGGGCGCAATCACCTTGAGCGCGGTATAGCGGCGCAGGCGCGTATCCATTGCGAGATAGACATGCGCCATGCCGCCTGTTCCGAGGGGGCGCTCAACCCGATATTCATCCAGATATTGCCCGATCAGTGGATCGTTTCTTGGCATTCGTCATTAACCCAGTGTACTCAATTATGCTTGATTATCGTAGATTTTGTTCAATCGTGCTTGTCGCGGCTCGCAATAGTGATCATACGCAACTCACGAATGAACAAATTAAATCCATCAGCGAAGCCGTCCAGAAAATCCTGTGCGATTAATGCTGCCAGTTGGGACTTCCCTATCTCTGATAATACCGCAACATGGGGGCGAAAGTCTCTTAAACTCAGGTGAACAATTTCTTTGTCGTCCGTCAGGACGCCCCACGCCAGCGTTTTTTGCGGGTTATCATCTTTCGCTGTGATGAACCGTCGGAGCGTGCTGCCCTTCGAGACGCGCCCGACATTGCTGAATACTTCCTCGCCCTTGAGTACCTCGTTCAGAATTTCGACATTGCCCGAAAACTGCTCAAGAAGTTTGGCGATTGGCTCTGGCAACGACGCCAGAATTTTGATCGCCATCGTGTTGGTACTCTGACCAGAGAGCGCAATCTGCCGATAGCGATACATCACCGCGCCGAACGCCGCGATCAGCCGCAAATAATAGCGCCGCTGTTCATCAAACGCACGATACAGATCATTCTTCTTATCTGTCCCTTTCTGGAATTTTTCGAGCGCGGTTAGCGTTGCACGGTGGGTTTCCAGAAAATCGTTGAACGGATTGCGGAACGTTGTTGGAAAGACGCGCTCACGTGGCGATTGCTGACTGGCGTCAATCGGAATCAGGATCGCCGGGTTTGTGCCTTTCGCCTTGCTGATCGCCTCGATCACCGCTTTTTGTGCCTTGCGTCCGGCGGCATCTCCGGGCAGGGCTTCCACCTGGGCGCGGAGTGTCGGGGACGGCTGATACAACGCACCAAACAGCGAACGATACAATACCAGCAGATCGTTCACGGTCAACGTCAACAGGTCGCTGCGTGTTTTGAGCAGTTGGCGCAGTTGCACCACTGGCGCAAGTTGTACCAGCGTGCTTTCGGCGGTTGTTTCGGCGGGCAATAGCTGCTGTGTGATTTTCTTGCGGTCATCCTCCATGATGTTGAATGTTACCGCCGGGATCGACAATCGTTCGGCTGTTGCCGAGATCGGGCGACGGGCAAAATAGAGCGCCCATAAAAGCGCCTCATTCGTCATGATTTCTGCGAGTGCTGCGCCCCACGCTCCATCAAACAGGATGTGTGATTGATCAAACACGGTACTTTCTTCGGTGAAGAAAAGTGTCAGGGCATGATCGCCAAGCCCGCGCTGTCCCTGTCGGATCATCGCCAGCGGCTGTTTGGCATCGCGCCGATCCCAGTTCAGGATGATCGGCGTGTGATTGAGCAGAGAGCGCTGCGCCTCGGAGAAATGCGCCCGCAAATCGCGCTGTACCGAACGGGTCGCACGCACCAGCATCAAATCGCCATCGCTGGCAGTCCTGGGTGTGGAACTCTGCAAAATCGCCAGTACCATCTGGCGCACAGTGGCCTGATCAATCGGCTTTTTCTCTTTGGTATATAACGGGATCAGATAATAGCGGGAGTGATAAATCACCGCGATAGCCGCTTCCTGCAACGGGTACGGGGTGCGTATCTCCTGAAACTGCCCCGCTTCCAACCGCGTCAGGATATTCATCTGACGGATATATTCCGCTTTGGTTTGCTGTTCTGCTGCACCGATTGCGCCGAGTATTTTGCGCTGATCGGGTTGGCGTAACTTTTCCAGATGCCCCTGAAAATAATTGTCGAATTGTTCGCGCCGGAAAGCAGGATAATCAGCCTTGCCTGTCCCGGCGCTATAGGGGCGCTGCTTCTCCCATTCCAGATAAACGGCATGGGCATTCGTGCCGAGAAATGAGGTGTAAGTTCGTTCGCGCCATTCATTTTCGAGCAACCGATCATAGTGTTGCAGCGTCGTGATCGCGGTCATCACCCACGCACTCAGAGAATCTACTTCGCTCAGAGGGCGGCGGCGCAGCTTCATCACCTGCTGGAAGCCCGTCGTTTCGTTGGCGTGCCGCGCTGTATCTTCTCGAAGCGCGAAATCCAGATAGAACTGCCATGTGCCTTCGGGAAAGGCACTCGCCACATTTTGCCCTGCCAGTTGCAATAATTTCTGATAGCCAAGCATCACCGCCGCTGGCCCGCCAAACAATGTACTATAGGTCGCCTTGTCGAGCAGTTCGCGCACGCCCCGCAGCAGCATTTCGATATGCCGCCGTCGCTCATCAATGGCAACCTGTCGCCCTTCCAGACGCAGCAATCCGCTGAGGATCAGGCCGGGGACGTTCCCCGCTGGAACAACCCGCGCGATCTGATCGGTCAGCGCTTCGATTTCGGGCAGGGTCAGGTGGGAGAGTCTGGAAATGAGCGGCGATGCAGCGATGGTACGCAGATTGCGCGCGGTATTCTGTGTTTCTTCGGCATAGCTGTTGGCTGGCGGCAAAAGTGAAAACGTCCTCTGGTTAGAAATGGTTGAGGAAAGTTGTACCACGTTTTAGCGAAGTTTGTGGCGCAAGTCAGCTTGCCGCCTGAGACAAAAACTGTGTCCGGGTTACGTTGCGAAAGCGTTAGCGCGTAGCAAAGAATATGGTTTCACGGCTAATCCGCATTTATTGTTTGCCTTCCAATTGCGCGGCCTACGGAACAAATGTACAATGAAAACCATAGCTGGCTGTTGTGTGAGGTTAGACAAACAAGCGTCGCCTGATTTGGGTTAAAATAGCGAGAGGGTTTTGCCCTTTTATCTTTTGACCTTACCTCACAAGGGATTTTCACGAATGCGTAAAGCTATCGTTGCTGGCAACTGGAAGATGTTTAAAACCGTGCAGCAAACTGCCGAGTTTGCGAATGCGCTCAAGGTTGTACCGGATTTTCTGGCCGATTCTACCCGCGCCGAAGTCGTCGTCTGCCCACCCTATATTGATATTCCGACAGCACAGGCTGCGTTGCAGGGTACGCCGATCAAGGTGGGCGCGCAAAATGTCCACCATTTGAAGGAAGGCGCATATACAGGCTGTGTCGCCGTCGGGATGCTGCAAGGTTATGTCGAGTATGTCATCCTCGGACACAGCGAAGTACGCCGCGATCTGGGCGAAACGGATGCGCGCGTCAACGAAAAAGCCAAACTCGTATTGGAAAGCGGCCTGAAACCAATCATCGCGGTGGGCGAATTGCTCACGCAGCGGCAGGCTGGCGAAACCGAAGCATTGGTCGAAATGCAGGTCAAGGCCGCGCTGGATGGTCTGCCTGCTGATTCGATCAAGGATGTCGTGATTGCCTACGAACCGATCTGGGCGATTGGGACGGGGCTGGCCTGCGACGTAAACGAGGCTAACCGCGTAATTGGATTGATTCGCGGACACGTCGCTACCCTATATGGGAATGATGCGGCGCAGGCGATTCGTATTCAGTACGGCGGTTCGGTCAACCCCGGCAACATGGCGGGATATATGGCACAGCCGGAAATCGACGGGGCGCTGGTCGGTGGCGCATCGCTCAAGGTCGATGATTTTGTAACGCTCGTTCGGCACGCAATTCAGGCGAAAGGCTTGTAGCAGTATGCAACCCAACCCGGTAGATGCACTGATTCCCTGGTTCGTTTTCGGGATTGTGATCGCCCTGCTGCTGCGGGTGCAGAAAGCTGTCCAGTATCGGATTTTTGGGCTGGGGTGGATGTTCTCCGCACGCCACGAGGCGGCGGCAGTCATCTATACATTGGTGTTGCTACCGGGAATTGTCGTCCATGAATTTGTAGAGTGGATCACAGCGGGCGTGATGAACTTCAAGACAGTGCGTTCGATGCGCTGGCCGGAAGCCGATAAAAATGGCGAACTCGATCCGAAGTTCATCACGGTAGAATATCCGAAACTGCCGAAGAACAGCAACACAGCACAACGGCTCAAGGATTTATTCGGCAAGGCGATTGTCGAAATTATGCCGACCATCGTTGGTATTCTGCTGACGTTGCTGATCAGTAATTCGATCCTGCAACTCCCCATATTGATCAAGGAAATCCCGACATGGGATGTATTGAAAATTGGCGATGCACTCGGCAAAGTCACCAGCCAGCCGGGTTTCCCGCTGTGGTTCTATATCCTGTTCACGGTCAGCAATTCGATGATGCCGCGTCAGTTTGCGCGGCGCGGGATGGCGATCCTGCTTGGCGTGGCGATAGCTTTTATGATCCTGCTGGCGATTATCGGTTTCTCTGGCGCAGTATCCAACTGGATGAACGGTCCGATACCCTCTGCCATCAACCAGCTTTCCGCGATTTTCGGATTGGTATTGGTGGTGGATTGTGTTGTATTCGTAGGACTGATCGTCGCCGAGTTTGTAATCGAGCGCGTCACACAGCGTAAAGCGCCTTATAAAACGGCGGCAGAGCGTGCGTTGGCGATGCGAAGCGCAGTACCAAAACCAGCGCCCAAACCAATCACTTCCATTTACGAATATCTTGTGCCGCTTCCTTCCATCCCCGACGTGATGGGAATCAGAGTCAAAGCACCTGCAAGGGAATTACCCAGACCGGAAGAGAAACCCGCCATACCAGCGCCAGCCGCCAAACCCGAATTGCCCAAGCCAGCCGAAAAGCCTGCGCTTCCCGCTACGCCAGCTTTCGGCGCAGGGCGCGGCATCCCGGCGGCAACGCCCTCCAAACCTGCGGCTGAACCTGAGAGGATTGAAGAACCAGCCAAACCCGCCTTCGGTACTGCGCCACGCCCGGCGACTTCGCCTTTCGGAGCGCCGAAATCAACGCCTGCCGCTGCTACTACCTCCAAACCTGCTGAACCTGCCAGGATTGAAGAACCAGCCAAGCCAGCATTCGGTACTGCGCCACGCCCGGCAACTTCGCCCTTCGGAGCGCCGAAATCGACACCTGCCGCCGCTACCACCTCCAAACCTGCCGAACCCGCGAAGACCGAAGAACCAGCCAAACCTGCCTTTGGCACTGCGCCACGTCCGGGTGTTCCACCGCCAGGGGGTCGGCCTGCGTTGCCAGCCGGGTCAACGACGGCGAATCCACCTGTTCCGGTGGCACGTCCGGGGATGCCTGCGCCGCCCGTTCCCGGCGCAAAATCTCCTGCGCCATTCAACGCTCCCCGCCCGAATGCCTCCAACCCGGCACGCCGTGACGATGACATCATCGACGCTGAAGTCATTGATGAAGATGACGATGAGCCAACTTTCATGAAAGGCGTTGGAAAGCCAGCCGCGCCGACACCCTCCAAGCCTTCGTTTGGGGGAGTGCGCCCGAATTCGCCATTCAGCCCGCCATCGAAGCCGTTCAGTGCGCCACAACCGAAGCGAGTTGAACCAGACGATGAAGATGACGAAGACGTACACTATGACGATGTGGACGATCCGGCATAAAATGCTAAAGTTGAATCACTACACAAGGAGTGATGTTAAGTGATTCGACGTATTGTGAGCATGAAAATTCTGCTGATTGCGCTGGTCGCGCTGTTTTCATTTCCAACAATCACCAACGCCGCTGGCTATAAATGGCAGTTGGTGGTGAAGGCTTTCAAAAATCCCACCGATGTTGTCTTTTCCCCGGATGGTACAGGGCGTCTTTTTGTCCTGGAACAACCCGGTACGATTCGGATCGTCAAGGATGGCAAAATCAGCAATGATGTTTTCCTGAACGTCGCCAGTCAATTGACTTCATCGGGCAACGAACAGGGCTTGCTTGGCCTGGCGTTCCACCCGAAATATAGCGAAAACGGTTTGTTTTTCATTGCGTATACCGATAAGAAAGGGCAGCCAACACTTGCCCGCTACGCTGTGAGCAAATCCAGCCCCGATCAGGCCGACGCTTCGAGCGGTAAAGTCCTGCTTTCTGTGCCGCACCCATTCCCGAATCACAACGGCGGCGAAATTGAATTCGGGCCAGACGGCTATCTCTATTGGGGTATTGGTGACGGTGGCGCGGCGGCTGATCCGTTCGACAACGGTCAGAACGTACAAACAATGTTGGGCGCGATCCTGCGGCTGGATATAAACACAGATGTCTATGCGATCCCGCCGGATAACCCTTTCAAAAATGTGGAGAAGGCACGCCCGGAACTCTGGGCGATTGGTTTGCGTAACCCCTGGCGCTTCTCGTTTGACAGCAAAACAGGCGATTTGTATATTGCCGATGTCGGGCAAAACCGCTGGGAAGAAATCGACGTTCAACCTGCTGGCAGCAAGGGCGGCGAAAATTACGGCTGGGCGGTCTATGAAGGCAATATGGAGTTCAAGCCGAACCCCGATGTGCCACGCAACAAGGTTGTATTCCCGGTCACCGAATATGAACATGGGGACGCAGGCTGTTCCGTGACAGGCGGCTTCGTCTATCATGGTAAAGCGTTGCCGGAACTCGATGGCACTTACATCTATGGCGATTACTGCTCCGGCTGGATGTGGACGCTCAAGCGCAATGGCACAGCATGGACAAACACAAAGTTCATGGAAAGCGGATTCGCAATCACCAGCTTTGGCCTGGATGCCGATGGTGAATTGTATGTGATGGATCGCAAATCCGGCGGGTTGTATAAGCTCGTCGCCGGATAAGTATTTTTTCAGCCTGTGCGCTGCCGCTGAAGCGCTTCTTCGTGCAAACGCAGAATGTCGCCCAACAGCAGCGCGCGGTTCTGTTCATGAACCGCTTTCCACTGTTCGCCCAACGAAAACAGATAGTGCGTTCCCATCACGACGCGCACCTGCTCCACCGTAAATTGCAGTTCCTGCATCAAATCTATCGCCGGGATCAGGCCGACCAGTGTATCCCGGTGTCCGAGATAGACACGCATCAAATCCCAGTAATGTGGCACAGGATGATCGTTATTCAAGCCCATCGCCGCCATTGCGCGCGCTGTGATGCCTTTGGGCGCAGCCTCATAAATGCGGATGTGTTCACGGCGCACGGCTTCGGTTGCGCCATCGGAGAGCGTGCGCAACGTCGGATGCGATACCAGATTCTCTATATCATCAAGAAAACGAAAACGCTCTACTATTCCCGCGCCAAACCCTACTGTATTAAAAAATGCCCGGTGTGCATCATCGTGTAGCAAAATCGCTGGGGCGACAGCAATACGTGTCTGTTCTGCGTAGCGCCAACGCGGTTCACGCAGATAAAACAGCGCCGCCCCACCCATCGAATGCCCGACAAGATTGATCACCTTTGGCGCGCGTGTGCCTTCCGGTCTGCGTAACCGTAGCAACTCGAACCATTCTTCAATCGCAAACATGGTTGCTTTGGGGCTAATCTTGTCTATCGGTGGACGCGAACTGATAAATGGCGTTTCGTTAAACCCGTTGTGATCGATGGAAATAGCGATCAGTCGCCGATTCTGGCGAACGGTCATGCCGGGGAGTTCTTCCCAGATCATCCATGAGCCAGTGACACCGTGAATGAATACCACATACCCATCGACATCGGTCAGGCGTTGCACCATTTCATCATCGGTGGTCGGATAATCTTCCGCCCAGATCATATGCCACGTAAAATCCTTGAGGCCAGTATCGCCCAGAAAACGGTTGACACTGCCCCGATCCAGAAATCCATCCTCCACCAGCGAACTGAGCGAATAGCGAGCGCGATAGGTACGCGCGATGGGGCCATCAAAGCGATCCCGATAGCCCATAATCCAATGACCGGATGATTGTGATGTGTCCATTGTCTTCCTAACGGGTGAAAGCCGCTCTGCAACGCCAACATTATCCCTAAAGTTGAGCAGAACTGACAGGGGTGTATATCGTATATAATTATCATCTGATGAAGCTGGAGACGAAGATGGATTCTCAGGAGATCATCCTGCGACCCGCTACCGCCGGGGATCAGGCCGCGATTGAGCAGATCATTGACGAGGCGGATATTAACCCGAATCATCTGGACTGGGAGCGCTTCGTGGTGGTAGAGATAGACGGGCGCGTGGTCGGGACGGGACAGGTCAAACCGCATAACGACGGGACGCGCGAACTGGCGTCGATTGCCGTTACGCCCGCCCACCAGAAAAAGGGCATCGCCAGCATGATCATTCGGGAACTGCTCTCGCGCGAAACAGAATCGCTCTATCTTATGTGCGAATCGCAAGCCGAGCCGTTCTATGAGCGCTTCGGCTTTCGTCGTCTGGAACTCAACGAATTTCCGCACGACCTAGCCCGGATTCGGCGTGCAATCAAAATCAAATGGCCTGAATTTGAACCATCCATCATGAAGCAGAGGAAGTGAAAATGGCACAGGATTTGCGCCATGTCGCAGCCGCCACTCTCCATAACCGGATGTTTAACGCCGCCCGAAAGGGGCGCTATGATT
Organism: uncultured Anaerolineaceae bacterium; assembly: GCA_964432445.1. GTDB lineage: Bacteria > Chloroflexota > Anaerolineae > Aggregatilineales > UBA2796 > JBBRMW01. The sequence goes on along the minus strand of CAYSOC010000022.1, from coordinate 28,969 downwards.
CCGTCATCATCTATAGCAGCGTCCTGATCGAACGTCATGAATTCGTCGAGGTGGCCTATTTGCATCGCATAATAGCGCGGTCTTACCGGGGTAACTATGAGGGTGCAATTTCGGATATGGATCATTTTATCCAGAACCCGCAGACGAACCCACGCACATTGGCTACGGTATATACAAATCGCGGGCATTGCCAGCGGCAGGTCGGACACTATAACGCTTCGATTGCAGATTGCAGCCATGCTATCGAAATCGCTGCGAAAACAAAACCGGAATATGGCTTTGCACTGGCGCTGGCAACAATGAATCGTGGCTTAACCTATAGCGCCATGAAAGATCACGAGATGGCACTGAAAGACGCCGAAGAAGCGCTTGATCTGGCTATTCGGCTGACCCCGGAAATACAGTCGTTTGCCTGTGCCGATTATGGCGCGGTGCTTGGTGCGATGGATGATATGGGAACGGCGAAACAGCAATTTGAACAAGCGCTCGAAATTGCCGGAAAACAGGTCTACCCCAGAGCATGGGCATTCTGCCGACGCGCTTTTGTCTACCTGGCACAGGCCAATTATGTGGAAGCCATCCGGGATTTTTCTGCGGCAATACAGATCGCGCCGCAACTGGGCGAACCATATCATGGGCGCGCGCTGGCCTATACAAAAACAGGACAAAGCGATCTTGCCAGAATGGATTATCAAACCGAGGAAGAACTCGCGCGCGACCCGGTGGGCGAATTGAGCGCGGAAGAAAGCGCCCAACTGAAGAATATACGGAACATCGGGCTGATAGTCAGCTTGCTTGTCGTGATCATTGTGTTGTTGGCTGTTTTCCTGATGTTGGCTAACCGGAGATAGGTTAGAGACATGGAAATACAAACACAATAACGCAGATTTTTTCAGCCAGATAGCCATGTTCAATACTCCAGGATTATCTCCCGATCAGGGTTGGGCAAAATATCTATAGCGTCTATCCAGATTTTCGCTATAGTTATTTCTCTATCGGACAATTTATACAAGGGAACGCACCATGAAGCGTAGAAACACGCTGATTTTGCTCGTTCTGGCTCTGCTGATTGCCTCTGCTTTACAGGTTCCGCAACCCGCGCGTGCTGCCGATCTGGTCGTTGGGTTTGTTCTTGTCGGCCCACAAAATGATAAAGGCTGGAGCGAAGCACACTTCCGCGCCAGTGAATACCTCAAGGCCAAAGTCCCCGGCGTCAAGACGATTATCCTCGATAAGCTGAATATCGCGGATCGTCCCAACCTGAAACTTGAGCAGGTTGTCGAAAACATGAAGGAAGAAGGCGCGAAGATCATCTTCACCACTTCCGATGATTTTGGCGCGGAAACGCTGGAAGTTGCCAAAAAATATAAGGATATTACCTTCATCCACGTCTCCGGCGATGCCGTATTGAAAGGCGAAGCGCCGCCTAACCTGGGTAACCTGATGGGACGCATGGAGCCGATGAAGATGGTCGCCGGATGTGCGGCGGCGCTTCAGAGCGAAAAGGGCAGCATCGCCTATCTCGGCCCGTTGATCAACGATGAGACGCGCCGTCTTGCCAACTCGGTCTATCTTGGCGCGAAGTATTGCTATACCCAGTATAAGAATGGCAAGGCCGAAGACCTGAAATTCGAGGTCAAGTGGATCGGCTTCTGGTTCAATATCCCCGGTGTCACGCTCGACCCAACCGAAGTTGGCAACAGCTTCTATAACAGCGGCGTGGATGTGATCATTTCCGGTATTGATACCACCGAAGCAATCGTCGTGGCGGGGCAACGCGCCGCAAAAGGCGAAAAGGTTTTCGCTATTCCCTATGACTATCAGGGCGCATGTGACCAGGCTCCCAAAGTCTGCCTCGGTGTACCATATTTCAACTGGGGACCGAGCTACGTCAAACTCATTACCGCGATTCAGGCTGGAACGTACAAGAGCGCGTGGGATTGGGTCGGGCCAGACTGGAAAGACCTGAACAACCCCGATACGTCCAACGTCGGTTTCATGGTAGGTGACGGTCTGAGCGCCGATAACAAGGCAAATCTGGAAAAGTTCACGGCTGCGCTCGGTTCGGGCAAAGTTGATCTCTACACTGGTCCGCTGAACTATCAGGATGGCAGCGTCTATTTGAAGGATAAGGAAGTCGCTACCGACCCACAGATTTGGTATGCGAAGCAGCTTCTGCAAGGCATCAAGGGCGATAGTCAACCCCCGAAGAAATAGCAGGCAAATGTCAGGAAATAGCCTCACTCTGTTTCGGCAGGGTGGGGTAAAATTGCCGAATGCGATTTTCACGTACCCTGATTGTAATTGTCCTCATTGGCCTGATCCTGCGCCTGATCCTTGTGTTCAGCAGCAACCTTACTACGCTCAACCGGGGCGGCGATACCAATTGGCTGCTCTATACCGGGAAAGCGCTCGTTGAAGGATCGATCAAAGAACCGCCACAACCCGGCCCGGTCTATCTTGTCTATGTCGGATTGATTCAAATCACCTTTGGCGAGATGATCCGCATCCCTGAAAACGAGCCGGATATTGTAAAGCGCTTCCAGAGCGCAGAAATTATCAATTCTCCATCGTGGCAGGTACTTGGCATTCTGAATGCCGTCGAAGGGGCGTTCCTTTGTGTGCTGGTCTGGTGGATTGGGAGGCGCTGGCTGAACGAACGTGCAGCGCTGATTGCCGCCGGATCGATTGCATTCAATCCAATATTTATTATTGAATCGGTCAATTTCTATACTGAATCCCTGTTTCTGGTACTCTTCTTTGGCGCACTGGCGCTCTATGCGGCAAAGATTCGGCAGGATGATCAGCCGAACAACGGACGTACACTGTTTATTGTTGGAATCCTGCTTGGGCTGACAACGCTCACGCGCGCAGTGACGCTTTTGTTTCCGGCAGTGATCATCCTGCATCTGATCATCCTGTTTCGGCGGCAGGCAGTGCGATTGGCTTTTGTCCTGTTGGTGGGTTATGCGCTGGCGCTCGCGCCCTGGACGGTCTATAACCTCGTCAAGTGGAATCGCCTGGTCGTCGGCGGAGAAGGCATCATCGCCAATATTTTTATCGGCACACTCCCGCAAGGGTGGACAGGGGCAGTGAATGTCGATGCACAGGCAGGCATTACAGGCAACGGAAACAATCAGCAACAATACGCGAACGGGGCAATCATGGCGATCACGAGTGATCCGATTGGCTATGTCCGGCGGCGTGTTACCAATCTGATGGAAGCAGTTTTGCAACCTCATAACACCGTCTATTATCCCGGCGAGAGCATCAAACAATTATTTTCGGATTGGTGGAGCAAAGGGCATTCTCTGAGCGCAATCGGGACGCTCACCAGCGCCGATAATTTCTGGCCTAAATTGCTACTCTATATCTTCCATTTCTTCGCGTTGATTGGCGGCCTGTCAGGGGCATTGATCGGAATGCGAAAGTTTGGGGAGCGCGCTGTATTATACGGGACAGTGGGATATTTTCTCGCATTGCATCTCGTCCTGACAGCCATCCCCCGCTATCTGTTCCCGATAGAACCGATTTTGCTGTTGTTTGCGGCATTCCTGATGAGCGCTGTGTTATTCAGGCGTCAAAGACCAGCCCGCGTCTGATATAATAGCGCGGATTTTCGCAGTGATTGGATAGCAAAAACCATGAAACTTGGCATTATCGGACTGCCGAACAGCGGCAAGACGACGATTTTTAACGCGCTCACACGCGGGACGCGCCCAACAGCCCCGGTCAGCAGCGGCAAGATTGAGATTTTTACGGCAGTGGTGAACGTCCCCGATGAGCGGCTGGATAAACTCTCCGCGATGTATAAGCCGAAAAAGACGGTCTACACAACGATCACCTATACCGATATTGGCGGCTTGGAAAAAGGGATTGGCTCTGGTGGTATCAACCCGGCGCTCCGTCAGGAACTGCAAACGGTAGACGGATATATCCATGTGGTGCGCGCCTTCGATGATGATACTGTGCCGCACCCTGAGGTTACTATCGACGCCGCCCGTGACGTGATCGCGCTGGATACCGAATTTCTGCTCTCCGACCTGATCACTGTCGAACGCCGCATCGAAAAGCTGAATGATGATGCCAAAAAAGGTATCCAGAAGAACAAGCAGCAAGCCGACATCGAACTTGACGTGATGAAGCGCTTCAAGGAACTGTTGGATAATGAAAAGCCGCTTCGTGAAATGGATGTAACCGAGGACGAATGGAAGATCATTCGCGGCTATGGCCTGCTCACGCTCAAGCCGATGCTGGTTGTCTTCAATTGCGGCGAAAAAGCGATCCCGCCAGAGCAACTCCTGCCCAATTACAATTACCGCATGACCGCGATGGTCAGCTTGCAGGGTAAGATTGAGGAAGAAATCTCGCAACTTGCAGGCGACGATCAGCAGATGTTCCTGCAAGAATATGGGATCAGCGAACCGAGCGCCAGCAAGGTCATCCGCACTTCATACGACCTGATGCACATTCAGACTTTCTTCACGGTAGGCGAGGATGAATGCCGCGCATGGAGCGTCTCTGTCGGCGCGACAGCCCCGGAAGCAGCAGGCGCAATTCACAGCGATTTACAGCGCGGGTTTATCCGTGCCGAAGTGATGGCAACGAACGACCTGCTCCG
>CAYSOC010000022.1:0-24338 GCA_964432445.1 uncultured Anaerolineaceae bacterium | reverse complement strand
TGGGCAGCGAAGCCGAAATGAAAAAGCAGGGGTTGATGAAGCTGGAAGGTAAGGAATATATCGTCAAGGATGGCGATATTCTGAACATCCGTCACGCGACGTAGATGGACTTACGCAAGAATCCCGGCGCTGAAGCACCGGGCTAAACTCAAAGATAGGGTTGGAGACATAGGTCTCTATTGAAAACCAGAATGTGATCAACCCAACCAGAGTTTCAATTCCTCTCAGGTTGCTGACTACTCTTTGAGTTTAGCGCGGCGGCTTTAGCCCCGCGTTCGGAGGCAGAATTACTGTTACTCTATAAAAGGGCTTTCACCGCATCCCACAACACACCATTGGTAGCAATACTATCCCCACCTCGGAGCGTTGGATTCCCTTTCCAATCGGTGAACGTGCCGCCTGCCTCGGACATAATCACGCCAAACGGGGCGCAATCCCATACCTGCATCTTTGCATCGCACATGATCTCGGCGCGTCCCGTCGCTACCAGTGCATAGCCATAGGCATCACCCCAGGTACGCCGAATATAGGTTGCGTCTACCATGCGCCGATAGGCGGCTTCTTTTTCCGGCGTGTTCATCTTGACTTCGCTGGAAAGCAACACTGCATCTTTCAGCACGTTCACGGAAGAAGTATGCGCGCGGCGACCATTCCAGAAACAGCCTTCGCCGCGTGCCGCATATACGGTTTCATTCAACGCCGGGAAGTGCGCAACGCCGACTAAAGCGCGATCCTGCTCATCCAGCAGAGCAACCAGCACCCCATACAACGGGACGCCCTGCATAAACGACTTTGTACCGTCGATGGGATCGAGTACCCATGTCAGATTGGATGAGCCAAAAATCTCGCCATACTCTTCGCCAATCACGCCATGATCAGGCCAGTATTGGGCAATCAGGGCGCGTAGTTTTTGCTCGGCGGTGCGGTCTGCGATGGTCACCGGGCTGTTGTCAGATTTGCGTTCGACAGCCACCCCGGATTGAAAATAGCCAAGCGTGATACGCCCGGCTTGCCACGCCGCATCCAGCGCGAAATCGAGATATGTCGAAACTTGTGTCATATAGTTATATACCTAATTTTTGCTGGATTATGCTGGAGGTCGGCTTATCCACTTTTGGGGCGTTTTCTGCTTCCATAAACCTCTGATTGGCTATCTGTGCATACTCAGGATTGATCTCGAAACCGATGAAATTCCGATTCAGGATTTTGCAAGCGACTCCGGTGGAACCACTACCAGCAAAGGGATCGAGTATTGTTTGACCCTCTATTGTTGTTAAGGTTATCAGGAATTTCAGGAGTTCTACAGGTTTTTGTGCTTCGTGATAACGTACTTCATTCTCGTCAAACCCAAATCTTAAAAGGTTTGAGGGGCTTTTTCCTTCTATCAGAACTGCCTCTATATTCAACGCCCCAAGCCGATTTTCGATCACATTATCTGTGATTGTATGTTTATAGGGTTTGAACAGCCACACAATCGGTTCCCAGATCGGCGCGAGATTTCCAAGCCGCCAGCCTTCCCATTTTTGGGCTTCCTCGGTGAGGCCTCTGTTTTGAAGTACCCCACCAAGTCTTTGGGCGCGATGATGCGCTGATTGCTTCTCCCAAATTAAAATATCCTTAACCAGAAAACCGCTGTCTTCAAACGCGATGACCGCGCGGTGCATGGTACGACGCGCACAGAAAATGAACAGACTTGCGCCATCCCGGACTTTGGGATATAACGGTTGTGTCCATTGATTGCACCATTCCTGATATTCTTTCGGGATATTTCTGTCTGCCGAACTCCAGCCCCGGATTGGTTTACCACGCCGCTTGAAGCCGCTTTTACCCTGCTGCGCGGGAGACTGACCCAGCAATGCTGAATTTGTATTGTTGTGCAATACATCCCATTCATCCAGACCAATCCCATAGGGAATATCGGAGATCACACAATCAATGCTCTGATCGTCCAGTTGCGGAATGAGGGCAATAGAATCCCCCACTGTTACCATGTTGAGCAGTTGTTTCATATCACTACGTCCCGCGCGATCATACGCTCGATAGTTTGAATTTTCTCTTCGATCTTTTCCGATTGGATCAATGCTTTGATTGCTTCTTCCCTTGAGAGTGTATTGTAGGAAGCAATCACAGTTTGCCAATGCGCAATGCCTTCCTGCCCGATTTCTTTGGTGCGCCCGATCTCCATACGCTGCCAGGTTTTGAGATCATCGAAGGATGTTCCAGTTGACGATAGGATATGCGCATCAATCGTCTGCCAGTAATTACGTGCAATATCAGAAGGTGCGATGCTTTTGGGCGCATTCCATAACCCGATCAGGGAATTATGCGGCGGGTGATCCAGCAGAAATTTTAAATGAACATAGGAAAGCAATGTGATATTTTTAGCGATTGCCTGAAGATATATCTGACTCTTGTTCGTCGGGAATTGATAGAGCGGTGCAACCAAACAGGCAAACGTATCCTGTTTTCGCCAATCATCAAGCGCACTAACCTTGAAATCCTTTTGGTTTTTGGCTGTTCGGCTTAACCGGAACGCCTTTGCATCCCCTACAATGGTATAGTCGGGCGCTTTTCCAAAAACGTCTGCGGAATTACCACGTGTCCTGAGTACAGTTGTTTCGATGTTGAGGCAGGAAAGTGTTTTGGCAAGCAATATATCACAATATTTTGCCCATAGTTTTTCTTCTGAAGAATCGTGGCTATAGGATTCCGGGATAATTCCACAGTGCAGCAATTCTTCACTCAGCGCTTCACGGGACATTGCCTGCACGTTTTCTTCAAGCAACTGGAAGGCATTCGGCGTTTTGGAAATTTGGCCGATAAATTGGATGGTGTGATCGCGGCTCATAGTCTTAATTATATCGGAGAAAAACCGGTACACCTGTATCAGGTGTACCAGTTTGGGAGCAGGGTATCAGACTGCGCGGGAATGAATCACATCGTGCAGATAGTGCGCGCTGCTTTTCAGAGTACGCTTCTGCGATTTGTAATCGACATGGACGATCCCGAAGCGTTTGGTATAGCCTTCTGCCCACTCGAAGTTATCGAGGAAGCTCCAGACGAAGTAGCCCTTCAGCGGCACACCCTTCGCAATCGCGCGCTCTGCCGCCTCGAAATAACCCTTCAGGAAGGAAACGCGGCGTGGGTCTTCCAGAACATCACCGGAAACACTTTCCGGTTCCGGGAAGGCCGCACCGTTCTCCGTGACATAGATTGCGGGTGGGTGATAATCCTCATGCACGCGCGTCAGCATTTGTTCCAGCCCATCCGGGTAAATCTCCCAGCCCATATCGGTAAATTCCGAAGTTGACGGGAATGGATTCAGGGGAACTTCCGGGTTTTCCGGGTTATAGGCATAGATGAAGCGCATATAGTAATTGATGCCGAGGAAGTCTGTCGGGACAGCGGCGACCTTGACCGCTTCCAGATCAAGCCCCTCAAGCACTGGCGCAAAGTGTTCTACGCCAAATTCGGGATAGTGTCCCTTCATAACCGGATCGAGGAACCACGTATTCTGGTAGGCATCGGCACGCTTGGCGAGGAATACATCTTTGGGATCGTTGCTGGCGGCAACGTGTGGCGCAAGGTTGAGCGTGATGCCAACCTGTGAATCCTTGCTGTTGGCACGGATAATCGGGACACTGTAACCATGCGAAAGCAGCAAATGGTGCGCGGCAGCGTATGCCTGCTTGCAATCCTGGATACCCGGTGCATGAGCCCCAATATCGTAACCGAGGAACGCAGTACACCAGGGTTCGTTGAGGGTGATCCAGTTCTTGATCCGATCCCCCAGCGCACTGGTCACGATATTGGTATATTCGGTGAACCACTTCACGCTGTCCGGGTTCGCCCAACCGCCTCTATCCTGCAAACTCTGGGGCAAATCCCAGTGATAGATCGTCGCCCAGGGAGTAATATCCTGTGCCAGTAGTTCGTCAACCAGACGGCTGTAGAAATCCAGACCGTTTTCGTTGATCGCGCCTTCGCCGTGTGGCAGCACACGCGGCCACGAAATCGAGAAGCGATAGGCATCTACCCCGATTTTCTTCATCAGACCAACATCATCCTTGAACAAATGATAGTGGTTGCAGGCCACATCGCCCGTATCACCCTGCTTGACCTTGCCGGGTGTGTGGGAAAAATGCGTCCAGATACATTCGCCGCGCCCGTCTTCGAGTGCCGCACCTTCAATCTGGTAGCTGGCTGTCGCTACCCCCCAAATGAAATCCTTAGAGAAAGCCATGACCGGAAAAACCCTCTGATTCAATTATGAGAATACATATAGAGTCACTGATTGCTTCGGAACGGTATAGCTGGAATCGCTGATTTTTTCCGCTTTGTGGTCTGCGTCCAATCGCCAGACTTCTGCGGGCGTTCCGCTTTTCTGACCTGTCGATTCCAGTGTAAACGTTTTCGCGTTATCTGCAAGGTTAACAACAATAAGGGTGAGCGTGCCATTTTCTTTTTTGGCAGAAAGCACAACCAGATCGCTATCGCTGGATTGTGTTTCCAGAAGCGTCTTCCCGAATTGCTTGTAAAGCTGATAGGTGTAATAGGTTGGGCGCGGCTCATAGCGCGCAAGCAGACCAAACCCGTTTTCATTGGTGCTGGCGAGAAGAAAATATGTGATGATTTCAACACGTTGTTCGATTAATTTGGCAAGCGCCGCTGCCCACCAGATCGCGTTGTAATAGGAATCCGGGGTCGCTTCGCCGCCAGCCGTATTCGACCAGTGCGAATTGACTTCCGTTACCGCGACGGGAATATCGCGCCCGGTAGCTTCCTTGATCACCTTGCGCAGTTCCGGGATGATTGTTTCCCATTCTTTGACGTTGGCGCGCAGTTCCGCAATCGTCGTCGTCGAAGTGTTTGTCAACGGGAACGGATAACGGTGGATCGATACCACATCAACCAGATCGCCGTTGATCTTCAGAAATTCACGTACCCACTCGCGGCGTACACTGAGATAGGCATCGGTGCGTCCATCCGGCGGGAACTGGCTCACTTCCGGCCCAATGAATTTGATCGAGGGATCAACTGCGCGCATTGCCAACGCCAGTTCGCGCCATTTCTTGCTGACCGTCTTCACATCCGGATCTGGAAACAAATCGGGTTCGTTGCCAACGCTCCAGTATTTCATCCCGATTTTGCGCTTGATGTTGACCTCGCGCACCAGTTCGGCGGCTTTTTCGGCTGTCCCATTTTTCAGGCGCACGGTAATCGAGGGTACTGCGCCCGATTTATTCACCAGCGCCATATAGAGATCGAGATGAAAATTCGAGATGTCGTTATCGTCGCCCCAGTTGCCGCCGGGAAAACGATAGAATGTGACACCCGACTCCACCGCTTTGGAGAACATATCCATCGAAACAGGAGCCCAGGGGCCATAATTCGCGCCATAGACAAAGGGGCTGATTGCACCACGTTCGCCGCCAATGGTGACGTGTGCATCTTCCGCCGAACGCGCGGGAATGGAGCTAAAAATCGTAAAAAGTATAAATAGGGAAATGATCAGGCGTTTCATAAACAAAATTCTCTGGTGTTGATTAAACCCGGTGCTTGAACACCGGGTTGAGAGGTTATTTTACTTTTCCACGCCTGTGATCACGACGCCGCGCATGAAGAAGCGCTGTGCCATGAAGAACAGGAGTACCGGGAGCAGCATGGTAATCAGCGAGGTAGCCTGTACCAGATGAGGCTGCGGACCATAGCGGAAGTTGAAAATCTGTACCGCTACCGCGATTGGTTGCAATTGTTCCTTGCCGAGCAGGTAGATCAGCGGGCCAAAATAATCATTCCACGCATAGACGAAGTGGAATAACGCTACCGAAATAATCGCAGGCCAGCTTTGCGGGATAATCACACTGCGCAAAACACGGAACGGCCCAGCGCCGTCTATCATGGCGGCTTCGTCCAGCGCACGCGGTAATGTCATAAAGTATTGGCGCAGCAGGAAGACGTTATAGGCATTCGCAAAGAAGTGCGGAACAATCAGCGGCAACCATGAGCCTGTCCAGCCGATTTTGGCGAAAAATGCGTAGGTTGGAATCAGGGTGACTTGTGCGGGCAGGATGATCGTGCCGATCAGCACAAGGAACATGCTATTCTTGCCGGGAATCGGGAAGCGTGCAAACGCATAGGCCACACAAATCGAAGACAGCAATGTGCCAGTCATCCCGATCAGGGCGATTGCCAGCGTATTAAAGAACGCACGCGGGAAGTTCAGATCGGTATTTGTCCAGACCGTATTGAAGTTTTCAAAATGAGGCGAAAAGACCTTTATCCCTTCAAGGGTACGCCAGGAACCTTTCCATGTGATAGGCTTTGCGTCAGGGTTCGCTGGATCAACGAAATCGCTATCGTTGCGGCGCGGTGCAATGAGTGCCATTTCCTTCGTTACGCCGTCAATGGTAACTTTATAAAGTGGGTACGCTTTCCCCTGATAGGTAAATGTCATCGGTTCGGTTGGGAAAATCGCGTTACCGTCCTGCTTGACCTGTTCACCGCTCTTGATGGAAGTCAGTACCATATCGACAAAGGGCATCAGGAACAGGAGCAGGAGCGCAGACGCAATCAATGTGACAATAGCATATGCGCCAAATCTGCGTAACTGCACCGAATAATAAGGGGAAGTATTCACATACGGACGGGGTTGGGATTTTGTAATCGTTGCCATGATAATTTTCCTTAAACTATTCCCCTATTCGCCGCCGTAGTAGACCCAGAAGCGAGAACTGAAGAAAATTGCTCCGGTGATTCCGAGTGCAATCAATAGAATCAGCCAGGCAAGCGTTGCGCCATAGCCCATGTCTTGCAGCGTGAAAGCCGTCTTATAAAGATAGACGTTTGCAAACAGGGTCATGTTGTCCGGGCGGCCTTGACCAGCATCGCCAACGACATATGGAACAACGAAATATTGCAGCAAACCGATAACGCTCAAAACGAGGTTGTAGAGAATAACTGGCGAAATCATAGGGATGGTAATGGATCGCCAAATCTTAAATCCGCCAGCGCCATCGACGCGCGCCGCTTCGTATAAATCGGTAGGGACGCCCTGCAAGCCCGCAAGCATTGTCAGCATCGCGTTACCGACACCCCAGATACCGATCAGAATCAATCCGGGGAAAATATAGGTTTTATCCTGCAACCAGCCCGGCCCCTGAATTCCAAAAATTGCCAGAATCCGGTTCAACCAGCCCGTTTGACCATTGAGGAAGGCCATCCACACGAACACAGCGGAAATTGCCGGAACCATATAGGTCATATAAAACAGAGTGCGGAAGATACGCTTGCCAACCAGATATTTGGAATTGAGCAGAGTCGCCAACAGGAGCGGTAACCCAATCGAAACCGGTACTGCGAGCAACATAAAGACAAGTGTAACGCTCAACGCCTGACCCACGCTTGGATCAGTGGTCAGCCGTTGCCAGTTGGTCAGCCCGATGAAATGAATTTCGTCCGATTTGGAAAGATTGAAATCGGTGAAGCTGAAGACCAGCGAGGCAACAATGGGGAAAAACGTAAATGCAAAAAAACCGATAATCCAGGGGGAGAGAAAAATCCATCCCCAGCGCCGTTGCTGCTGTTCAAGCGTAAATCGGCGTGTTTGTGGGGCGGACGAGGCCGCGATAGTTCCTGCTGTATTTGTTGCCATGCTGCATCCTCAATCAAATACCTTTTGTGTATTGTACGCCGATTCGTGCGAAAAGGGGGTGGTTTCCCACACCCCTATTCATTACTTCAGAGGCGACGTTACGAAAACTATTTCTTCTTCGCTTCGTCTACAATCGCCTGCAAGTCCTTTTCGAGTTTGTCGATTTCGGCTTTCAGGTCCATCTTGGCAGCGCTATCGCTGTAGAGCAGGGTGCGGAAGGCGGTGAAGCGATCCATACCCTTCTTGAAGTTCGGGAAGTCGGATTCGTGGTTCGGAACGACGGTGAAGTCAAACGCCTTCGCCGCAACTGCCCAGTTCTTCTTGTCGTTGAACTTCTTGTCGAGGTTCTCGAAGAATGTGGCCTGATCCTTGGCGCGGGCTGGCAAACCACCGTAGGAGTTCAGCAGGGCGAGCGAAGCATCGCCGAGCAGGTAGGTCAGAACTTCAAAGGCTTCCTTCGGGTGCTTGCTGGCCTTGAGGATACGGATGGTGTCGGCGTCGACAGTGACATAGTTCTTGCCGTCATAGGTCGGGAGCGCGGCGACATCCCACTTGCTCTTCAGTTCACCAACGCAGCAGGTGTACCACAGGTGGGTACGCGCCATCGCTACCTTGCCGGACTGGAATTCGTTGCCGGAGCCGAGCGTCTTGCTGCTGGAATAGGTCTGGTTCGGGATGAAGTGTGTCTTCCAGATACCATCGTATGTCCATTGCAGGTTCGCGCGCCAGTTGGCGGGAATCGTGACTTTGCCAGTCTTGGCATCATAGAATTCTGCACCACCGAACGCGCTCATGTCGTTGCGGAGAGCGCCGAACTGCTGCACGAAACCAAACTGGGTGATCTTGGTCGCATCGAAATCCTTGCTGGTGGCGTCGTTGCCCTTCTCGTCAACTGTCAGAAGTTGGCCGAGTTCAGCGAGTTTGTCGAACGTCCAGGGGGATTCCTTGCCATCCTTGTCCTTATAGGGCTTGCCCCATTCGGCGGGCGGATAGGCCAGTCCTGCTTCGTCAAACAGGTCTTTGTTGTAGTACAGGAAGGAGGGGAACACAGCAAACGGCAGACCGATCTGGCCTTCCGAGGTCTTGTAGAGGTTCACGAGGCCTTCGGGATACTGCTTCAGATCATAGTTTGCAGCCTTGATTTGCTCGCTCAGGTCGAGCCATGCGCCTGGGAAGCTGTTCGCGCCGCTGAACCCAACCGGGCCAACGATATCCGGGGGATTGCCGGAAGCGATCAGAGTAGCAAGGGCGTCATAGGCAGCCTGGTTGTTCGCGGCGATGCTGATTTCAAGTTCAATGGTCTTGCTCTTGGCGTTGAAATCGGCGACAACCTTCTTCTGGGCTTCCTGCTGTTGTGGGTCTGTACCCGTACCAACACCGACGAACCATGTAACTTTAGTTTTGCTCTGCGCTTTAACCGGGCTGCTTGCCAAGCTCACCGCGACGAGGGCGAGCATCAGCATAACAAGAATTGACTTTCTCATGACTATTGTTTCCTTTCAAATCTCTCACAAACAATTTGGCGTTTTACGCCACGACCCCATTATACCCAAAGTTGGTTTTGATTACTAACTAACTTTGTATGTGAAGTTTTACATCACCCCCTCACAAGGCTTCAGACGATTCGCGGACGATTAATTCAGTTGGGAGAAGAATATGCTGTGGTGGTTGCAACCGTTGCTGCAACAAATCGATCAACAACCGAACAGCCGTAAAACCTTTTTGCTGGATTGGCTGGCGCACCGTCGTCAGCTTCGGGTTGGTTTTGCTGGCGACATCAATATCATCGAAACCGATGACCGCGATGTCGTCCGGGCAGCGCAACCCCGCTTCCCTGATGGCTTCCAAAGCGCCCGCCGCGATGGTGTCACCCGCTGCGAATAGGGCATCGGGTTTGTGGGCAAGCAGGCGTTTCATGCCTTCATAGCCCATACGCTTGCTGAAATACCCATCCTGAATCAGTTTCGGGTCAACCGGAAGGCCAGCCTGCGCCAGCGTCCGCTTGTATCCATCCAACCGATCCACGCCGTCGGAGATGTTCAGGTTTCCTGTAATATGCGCGATGCGTCGCCGTCCTTGTTTGATCAGGTGGTTCACGGCCATCTCCGCAGCCGCATGATTATCCACCGTCACATAGTTCATCCGCTCCGCGCCCCGCAATGGTTTATCGACCATCACGAAAGGGGTGTTGAGTTCGACCAGATGCGGGAAAAAGGGATGATCGATAGCAAACGATGCCAGTACCAGACCATCAACCAGCTTGTTTCCCGAAATCTTTGCCATCAACCGCGCGTCGTCGGCAGCGACTTCGCCCAGCCACAACAGCATTGCGTAATCCGCAGAGCGTGTTGCGTCGTTAAACCCTGCCAGCAACATTGGAAAGTAGGAATTATCCGTAAAAAAGATATTCTCAAATGACGGAATAATCACGCCTACAATTTCCGTGCGACGGGTCACGAGCGCCCGCGCTGCCGGGTTGGGAGAGAAACGCTCTTTCTGAATGATCTTCAGGACTCGTTCGCGCGTTTCGGGTGCAACCTTCGAGTCGTTGTTAATAACGCGGGATACTGTGCTTCTCGACACTCCCGCTTTTTTAGCAATATCCTCAAGGTTCATAAAAAATGCGCTCGTATTTGTCCTAAAAGTTTAACTATCAACCTGTGGGAGCGCTCCCATGACTCAAGAATGCAACATATTTCATAGGTTGTCAAGGATTCCCATGAAACCTTAATATTTCTCATATTCAAAATATTACTTGTGTTTACTACCAGAGAATCACGTGGTTTTATTGATTCCCGATGTAATTTGTCCTACAATTAAGAAATATATTGTGCGGAGTTTCACAATGTTCAAGAAAAAGAAGGCGAAACGCGGACAATATTCAAGTCGGGAGTTCTTACGTTTGGGATGTAAGAGGATCAAGGTAATGGAACAACTCGAACAGAGTATTCTTGCTTGTTTCCTTTCTCGTCGGAAAGCATTACATGGATCATTTGTCTGTCATCTGACCATTTCGGTGGGATTTGTGCTATATGGAACCCCGCTTGTTTAAGGTCAAACACAAAGCGAGAATCTTTACCCTTTATGCTCATTATGTAAATCTGCGGATTATTCCGATAAGAGATATATGCAATCTGCGAACCATCGGGTGATAGAGCAGGTAACGCATCTGAAAATTCATCTTCCGTCAGATTCCGCAAGGCTTTGGTGGAAATATCTACGGCATAAATATCAAGATTGGAACCGATTCGCGCAGTAAAGAGGATTTCCTTTTGATCCCGCGTCCATATAAAACCAAAAGGAATCTCCTGTTCATCGCTGACAAGTTGCTCTGAAACACCATTCGAGTGTACCAAATATAACCCTTCACACCGAAAGAACAGCCCTTTTGTCCGACACCCAACAACGGCAAACATCGTTTTATCTGGTGACCATACAGGAAAATTGTATTCGACAGGCTCACTAACCCAATATCCTCTTACGATGATACAAAAAATAGTGATTATGAGCGCAACCAGCGTAAGCAGAAGCACTCGGATAACTACTCTCGTCAACTTACCCTTTCCGCATCTCAACGCGCATCCGTCCGGCACGCCCGACCTGCGCCGCCAGCATACTAACAGGCAGCCATGCCGCCATCATGACCGGGTTATCCATCCCCATTAATTTTGCTAGTTTGGGAGAGCGATCTTTTAATGCAAACTCAATGCTTCCCGCCCAGTCATTCGGCACGCCACTATAGCTAATTCCACTGATTGTGAGATTTGCTGATTGTGCAAACTGACCAATCGTTTCGGGCGTGAAAATGTACAAATGGCGAGGGGCATCCAGACCGCGCCAATTCGCACCGAAAAGACGTGCATCCCAACTGGCGGCATTCGGTATCCAGAATACGGCACGCCCGCCGGGTCGGAGCAATTTGGCGATCTGCATGAGTGTTGTTTTCGGACTATGGACGTGTTCCAGAGCGTACTTCATCAGGATCAGGTCGAAGCTGGCAGCGGGAAGTTGATCGTGCCAGTCGTCCAGCATCCCGGTATGTACGTTTAAACCATAGTTGCTGTTAGCAGATTGTGCCGCCGCGCCATTCGGTTCGACGCCTATAGCGTTTGCACCGCGATCCTTCAACACTGCGAGAAGTTCACCCGTACCACAGCCGATCTCCAGAACATTCGCGCCTGCGGGCAAGCCTGTCAGGAGTTTTTCAGCTTCACTCTGACGGCGCGAATCCAGCAGTTTTTGTTTGAATCCACCTGTCGGCTTGAAGGCATGGTAGTCCAGATCGGGATAGAACTGCCCAATCGAGGCGCGATCCGGGCGCGGATTGATATACAACAGACCGCAATCCTCGCAACGGACGAGCGAAAATTCGCCCGCCAGCCCATAGATTTTATCTTTCACGCACAAATGCAGGCGCGAACGTTCCGAGCCGCACAAGTCACAGCGTACCGTTTCGAGCATTATTGCGCCTGCTTTCGGCGTTTATATTTGCCGATTACGTCGGTATAGGCCGCCATGAGTCGTTTGCCTACCGCCACCCATGAATACTTATCCACCACCATCGCGCGCCCTGCCGCACCGAGTTCCCGCGCCTTTGCTTCGTCGGTGAGCGCAGTATAGAGCGTATCGGCAAGCGAAGCCGAATCGCCCAGCTTTGCGAAGAATGCCAGATCACCGAGGATTTCCTTGCTGGCAGGACGGTCATACGCAACAATGGGCAACCCCATCGCCAGATAGTCGTAAATCTTGCCATCGCCTTCGGTGGGGGAGAGTTTTGGCGCGACGGCGATGCTCCCAAGCGCGTAGTAATATTTGCGGCGCTTGTAGTCGATTTTGCCGGGGAACGTCGTATAGTCTGCAATGCCCAACTCTGCCGCCTTCGCCCGATATTTATCTTCATCAGGAAAGCCCATGATCAGGAAATGTGCGCCTGTATATTTTTTCTCATGCACCAGAATTTTGATCGCTTCCAGCAGACTATCCACGCCCTGATATGGCTTGAGCAGACCGAGGAATACCACAATCTTTTTATCGGCGGGAAGTTTCAATTCGGCACGCAAATCACCGGGATCGGTATTCGGCTGTAAATCTTCGGTATCCACACCATCAAAGGTGTGATAAATCCGCTCCGGCTTCACACCAAAATCGCGGATCGCATCGTTGACCATCTGCTCTGATTGCGTGACCACATCGCCCAGATTAAGTGTACAACGTTCAATCCACTTGAGCAGTTTGAAAAACAAACTGTTTGTTTTGGCGTAACCATGTGCAACGATTTCGCCTGTGAAGCTGCCCTGCATATCGAATACAAACGGTGTCCCGGTCAGGACACGCAGCGCGAACGCGATCCAGCAGCCGTCCCAGCCATGCCCATGAATAATATCTGGCTTGAAGCGGCGTACCGTGCGCCAACTCAGGAAGAACAATAGCACGAGCAGATATAATTTCCCCCATGCCGGCCCTGCATCGGTCTTGTTATACCAGGGAACGTTGCCGATACGGTGAATCGTCATATCGGGCATATCGCGTCCGATGTGATAGGTACACAGTTCGAGCGTGTTGCCGAGTTTTTGCAGGGCGCGTCCCTGTTCATAAATCTGGACGTGACCGCCGCGATCCACAAAAAACGGCGTGGGCGCAACAGCGAGAACTTTAAAGGTGCGTGTCGGTTCGGGGGGCGTTGCCCAGGTTACCATCAGTCCAACACCTCGCGCACGGTATAAATCCGTTTGATCGCCCCACCCTCGTAATAGGTGCGCGTGAGCATTTCGGCAAGCAGGCCATTGGTCACGAACTGCACGCCCATGATGATGAATAGCGCCGAGATCACCGGAAGCGGAGTCCCGCTGATGGCATAGCCGCCGAGGAATGGAAATTTCACCAATACTGCGAGAATGCCGATGAGGATGCCAATTCCGATGCTGCCGAGGCCGAGCGATCCAAATACGCGCAAGGGCTTCGCGGAATAGGAGAGCAGGAATTTCACCGCAATCATATCCAGCAGAACGCGCCACGTCCGCCATATCCCGTAGTGGCTTTTGCCAAATTTGCGTGGCGACCACTGTACCGGGATTTCCACGATTGCCGCGCCATATTTTGCGGCTAGTGCGGGAATGAAGCGGTGCAATTCGCCATAGAGTTTCAGATTGTTCAGCATTTCGCGGCGATAGGCTTTGAATGTCGAACCGAAATCGCGCAACTTTAGACCGCTAACCGAGGCGATCATGATGTTGGCGATACGGCTTGGAAGTGAGCGCGTACCCGGATCGTGACTGCGATCCCGCCAGCCACTTACAATGTCATAACCTTCGTCCAGCTTATCCACCAGTTTCGGCAAATCCTCGGCGTGGAACTGGAGATCGCCGTCCATCGCTACGACAACTTCACCAACGGCATGATCGAACCCGGCAGCCAACGCGGGCGTCTGCCCGTAGTTGCGGGTGAAGCGCACGGTACGGATACGCGAATCTGCTACATGAAGTTTTTTCAGGTTCGGGAAAGTGCCGTCGCTGCTGCCATCATCGACAAAAATGACTTCCCAGGTGCGCCCATAGGCATCCAGCACGCTTGAAAGACTTTCCGCGAGAGGCATCACGTTTTGTTCCTCGTTGTGGACGGGAATCACAACGGAGAGTTGCAGGGCTGGCTTCGGCGTATTCTGCAATGCTTTCAATGCGCGCGCCCATTGTTGCTGGTTCATGCCTTTGGGAACAGGCACGCCCTGTATCAATTCAAAATCGCTATCGCCAAACACCTCTTGAAATTCATCGGTTGTCCAGCGGCGTTGTTCATCTATCATCATATTCACCCTATCAGGCGGAGATGGTTTGTAACTCACAAAAAGGCGGGTCAAAAATTGATCCGCCTTGAATAGCTTCTATATAAATTCAATTATAGCGAGGCGGCAGGCGTTAACCAATTGTGATCGGTCAATATCGAGAAAACGATCTCTCCGACACCCCTTTCGTCACTTTGTAACAATATATAAACGAAATGTTGACTTGAGTGTAGAAAGCAATGTATGCTTTTTATATCTTTTTATTCTTCGGTTAGAGGGACAGAATGGATACACCGCAAGCTCTGCTAGACACGCTACACGGTATCGGATTACATTCTCTCGCCAACACCAACATTGATCCTGACAGTGCAGTACCCATCGTTCTCATCCACACGCGCTTTTGTACCGCGAAAGACAAGCTGAAAGAGTCTCAGGAAGCCATCAAGACGATGTATGAGAGTCTGACAGTAGAACAACGCGAACAGAAGCATCTCGATCTCGCCCCCTATAATGTTGTTGAACGGCTCTATCAACAGGTAGAGGAAGGGCTGGAGGCTGTTGTCTCTGGAAAGGAAAAGGAACTCCCCAAAGTTTGTAAGGAACTCCCGTGCATCCTGCTCCATATGCCAGGAAAATGGGAAGTCGCTACGCCAAAAGATGCTCTCAAATATTTCACTCAACAGCAAGAATCGGCTCAGGCCAGACTCGACGCGGCTATCCATACCGAGCGCAGTTTCCCCAGTTGGTTGATCGGCGTGCTTGCCGTTGCATTTTGTTGTGTTGCACTCCTGCTCTGGAAAACCAATCATCCGGGCGGAGATTTGCTCTCTATTTCATTTTATCTGGCAGCCAGCATCATCGGCATTATCCTTGCTTTCAACTATTACCAAAAAAGACGCACCAAATTCCAGGAAGCCGAAGCCGACATAAAGCGTTGGAAGGCAGAAATCGAGCGCGTGAAGGCCTACCTGTAAGGTGACCCCGGTGTCCGACACCGGGCGATCTCTAAAATCTGAACAGGTCTGAATAAGCTGGATAGCTAGTTGTATTGCAACGCTATCTCTGAGCCGTTGCGTCCCTTGATCACGCGCAAATGCTTCTGGAAAGCGTCCCGCAATTCGTCGATATGCGTCACGACCAGAATCAAATCAAATTCCCCGCTAATGCGATTGATCGCATCAATCAGGCGTTCCCGTCCGAGTGTGTCCTGTGAGCCGAACCCCTCGTCAATAAACAATGTTTTCAATCCCGACCCGGCGCGATGTGCCAGAAACTGACTGAGCGCTACCCGAACGGCGAAGTTCACCCGGAACCCCTCGCCGCCGCTGTACATGCTGTAGTCGCGCGTGCCGAGTTCATCACTGATTAGAATATCCAGCCGATCTGCAACCGTGCCGGATTTATTCTCGCGCTGTGTGCTGAATTGAACGTGCATCCGTCCATCGGAAATCAGGGTGAGGATACGATTGGTTTCTGCTTCCAGTTTCGGGATCGCGGCTTCAATGATCATGGCGGGGACGCCGTTTTGCCCGAATGCCTTGACCAGTTGGTCACAGGTGCGATATTCCTTCAGGATGTCTTCTTTCTTTTCCTGATGTTCACGTTTGCGTTGGCGTGCGCCCTCTACCGCGTCCAGTGCCTGCTCTGCTGCCCCCTTCTCCTTGATCGCCTCGCTCTCGCGGATACGCGCTTCCTTCACAGCTTCACGGCGGGCATCCTCTTCCTTCGCCAACACTCTGAACTCTGCCAGCCGTTGTTCCAGCGCCGGAATTGCTTCGGTTTCGCGTTCGATTTCGCCCTGACAATTTTCCTGCTGCTGATACAAATCGGTGAGGTCTTGTTCCAGCAGTGGCAGGTTTTTCAACGCTTGTTCCAGTTCGTGCCGTTTACGGTTGTATTCCTGAAACTGCTGCAACTGGGCATCGTTGGCGTCGCGGACGGACGGATCGAAGCCCAGCGCGTTTATCGCTTCAAGGACTTCCATCAGTTCCGCGCGCTTTTCATGCGCAAAATCCTCATTGTGTAGTTTGTTTTCGAGTTCGCCCAATTTCGCCCGATCTTTTTCCGCGCTGGCAGCAGCTTCATAGGCTTCGGCGGCCTTCTGTTCGGTACGGGCGAGGTCGACCTGCAACGCATCCAGACTGCGCAGTTTTTGCTCAATCATGCGCGTTTTCTGTTCCATATCACCGAGTTCGCGCCCGATTTGCGCCAGCATTGCCGTGTTTTCCTTAATCTGTTCCTTGTTAGACACGCCTTCTTCTCTGGATTTTTTGAGAAGGTGTTCCCGGTGTGCATCGTCTAATGGTTGCTCACAGATCGGGCAGATCGCGCTTTTCCGGTTCAAATGACCGTATTTTCCCCGGAGGTCTTCGGTTACTTTCTCCAACTGCTCATTGGCAGAAATCAGTCGTACTTCGGTCTTCTGGAGTTCTTCGCGGCGTTTCTGGAAGCGTTCGCGCTCTTCGCGCTGTGCAATGAGCGCCATTACTTCCTGCTCACGTCCCTGGATGGTTTCCTGTAAATTCGGGAGTCTGGCGGCGATCCCTTCGGCCTTGCGTATATCCTGGCGCAGGTGTTCGGCCTCGGCTTTGAGTTTCGCCTCTTCGCGTTCGATCTGCCCCTGCAAAGTGGCACGTTTTTTTTCCAGTTGTCCATACTCGCGCTCACGTCTGCGGATGGACGCATCCTGTTCCTGCGCTTGGGCATAGACTGCATAGCCCTGCTCGATCTCGTCCTTCTGACCGATGATCTCCGCTGCCTGATTGTATTGCTCCTGCTTGCGTTCAAAGTTCCGCGCGAGGATTTGCAGCGTATTCTGGTGATTATCCCGTCGCCGGGTGGCTTCACGCAGGTTCATTTCAGCCTCGTCACGGTTGTGACCTGCCCCTTTCACCTGTTCAAAGGCAGCTTCGCGTTCGGCGCGTTCGTGTCCAACTTCAATAGCGTTTTGGGTGGCGTGTTCCAGTTTGGCGCGATATTCCGGCTCACGGGCGATTTCAAGTTCATAATGCCGGATGCTGGTTTCGACACGATCCAAATCTTCCTTGAGGCGTGTCAGGCGGGCTTTGGCGCGTTTCTCATAATCACCCCAGCGCTCCAGTCCCAGAATCTCGCTCAGAATATCCTTGCGTTCCCTGGATGTTTTCAGCGTGAAGGAATCGGCTTTGCCTTGCTGCAAAAATGCGGAATTGGTAAATGTCTCAAAATCCAGATGCAATAATTTATTGATTTGCTGCTGGGCGTCGCGCACACCATCGTTGAGGATATTCCAGGTTTCATCGAACCCAAGCAGGCGCAACCCGGCATTTTTGCCCTTCTTGCGCTGGCGCTCGACACGATAGCGCTTGCCATCCTGTACGAAATCCACCGCAACGCGCATTTCCTGCTGTCCGACAAAAATCAGTTCGTCATCGCTGGTTTTGGCACGAGCGCGTCCCCAGAGCGCCCATGTAACCGCATCGAGCAGAGACGATTTACCCGCGCCATTTGGCCCGCTCAGGCAGGCGAGGCCAAGACCTTCAAGGTCAATCGGACGCGGTTTCTGATAGGCAAGGAAGTTGAGAAGTTCGATCCGGGTGAGCAGCATAACAGTCATTCTCTATAGAACAGAATGACTATAAAGCTAAAAAGCGCTCACGACAATAGAACGGATTTTCCGATATTCAAGGCATTTTCGATTTGTGCCAATGTCGCCGGGATGCCGCCACCCTGCGCCAGATTCGGACGACCACCGCCGCGATCTGTGCCGAGTTCCTTCAAGCCTGCGCGCAACGCTGACACAACGTCCAGCGTGACATTTTCGGCACGCCCGAAGATCAATTGTGCTTTCTCATCTGCCAGACCAAGCAGCGCGATTGTTCCCGGTTGCGCGATCAGGCGCGATACCAGAAATTTCACATCAGCCAGACTGCGCTTCTCGTATCCCTTGCACACCAGCCGATAGTTGCCAGTAGTTTCAGCCTGTTCAAGCAGGGCTAATGCTTCGGCTTCCAGCGCCTGATCTTTATATACTTTCAATTCGCTACGCAGGGCGCGGGCTTCCTCGCGGAGTTTATCGAGAGCGCCGGGAACTTCACTATAGCTGGTGGTCAGGTCGGCGGCAAGGCGCAGCAGAATATCGCTCTTCTCGCCATAGTCAGCAAGAGCGCGCCCGGCGGCTTTAAATTCGATCCGTGCGCCACCTTTGAACTTTTCCTGTTTGATGATTTTAATCAGGCCAATCTCGCCTGTTCGGGCAACATGCGTTCCACCGCAAGCCGTCACATCGAAGCCTTCCGCGACATCCACAACGCGCAGTTTCCCGGCAACATCCGGCAATTTGCGCAACCCAAGACCAGGGATTTCTTCCGGCATAGGAAACCAGCAGCGCACCGGGCGATCCCCTGTCACCACCGCATTCGCCATTGCTTCAACTTTATTCAGTTCGGCATCATTCAAGGGCGCGCGGTTGACATCAATCGTCATTGTGTCGAGGCTCATGCGCACGCTGACCGTGACCGCATTGGCGGCTTTTTCCAGCGCGGCAGAGAGGATATGCTGTGCCGTATGGTGCTGGGTCAGGTCGCGTCGACGTTCCGCGTCAATTTTCCCCTGAACCTGATCCCCTGCGAGTTCGGATTCGAGGACATGCAAAACAGCCTGATCGCTCTCGCGTACCTGTACATTGATGACGCGCGTATCGTTCAGCGTGCCAATGTCGAACGGTTGACCGCCGCTTTCGGGATAAAAATAGCTGTGATCCAGCACCACCGCTGGCTGCTCTTTATAGGTTGTGCGCTCGATAACCGACGCCTCAAACGTCAGCGTATAGGCATCATCGTAGTAGAGACGTTCGCTCAAGTTGCGCTAGTCCTTCACGGCGGTCAGGTCGGCAAGCTGGCGTTCCATCTCCTGTCGGCGGATTTCGGCGGCAATGCGCGCCTCGTCCATCATATCGTCGAACTGTTCCCGCGCCTGATTCCGCAGGTTTTGCCCGGAATCCGGCGTAAACAAAAATGCCAGGAATGCACCAAGCACGCCCCCGGCCAGCGAACCTATCACAAATAACGCAAAACGGCGCATAATCGAATTCTCTTGCGAATGAAATCCTGATTTCAACTATAGCACTCTATGGGGAGATACGGTAGATAAAAATCAGGGAGCATATTTAACATGAGATTGGGATAGTGCTAGCGGTAGGGTAACTGCCCTCACCCTGAATCCCTCTCCCGCAGGCGAGGGACTTCCAGACGTGAGCGGACTTCCCTTCGCCTGTGGGAGAAGGGGTTGGGGGATGAGGGCTTATTATCCTGAATGCACGTTATTTAAAACCCGGCGCTGAAGCACCGCGTCCTTATTGCTACCCCGAATTTCTACGGCTGACGCAGATATTTATGCACCTGAATACTCAGCCGCCAGCCACGCGCCTGGACGGTATCAATGCAGAGTTGGGTGGCGCGCTGCTGTTGGCTGACAGGTTGCAGACAGATTTGCACATTCGGTTTGAGATTCACACCGTTGATCAGATGGTCAAGCGCCGTGATGTCCTTCTCGGTCACGATCACATGCTTGATCTCGTCTGCCGATTCGAGCGCTTCCGTCTTGACTACTTTTTGACCCGGCATCCCGATCTTTGGAGAAACGCACACCCAATCGATCCCCGCGCCGAGGTGTCCGGTTTCCGTCCCGCTGGTTTCGAGCGCCACCCGATAGCCGCGACTGTGCAGTTCATCGATCAGCGGCTTGAGTGGATATTGGGCAGGTTCGCCGCCTGTCAGCATGATCCAGCGCGGGCCAGGATGATTCTGCTGGATGTAATCTGCGATTGTCGCCGCGCTCTGGCTGCTATAACGGGTGTTTTCACCGATGGCAGCGGCAATGGTCGGCTGTTCCTGTGTCGGGTCAACCTCCCATGTATGTTTGGTATCACACCAGGGGCAGCCGACAGCGCAACCATGCAGGCGCAGCAGAACCATCGCCACGCCTGTTTGTACGCCTTCGCCCTGTACACAGGTATAGCAGTCATTGACCGGATAGAGTTGTTGATTTGTCATTGTTGATAACCATATTCAGAAACATGGATAAAAATAAAATCGAAGCGCGTTCGCGTTATATATTTGTGACATAAAGATTTCATCAAGAATGCAGAGAATAGCACCTTTGCACAAGCGGACACGATTGCATTCTACGCTAAAGCGTCCTAGAATCAAATAGTTTTTGTCGCAAATCTGATGAGTCGGAGCGACAGACAATCTATCTGCAAGGCAACAGGAACTCTTCCCTATGCTGTTCAATATCAGCAACTTATTTGGAATCGCAATCGCACTCACTATCATTGGGATCGGTTTCAAATTAGCTCCGAAGGACGTGAGCGTGGCGGGGCATGATGCAGGTCAGCTTTTACTACTCGCGGCTCTTCCCCTCTTCTTCATCGACTTCGGAACAAGTGCTGAATACGCAGCGGGCGAACTTCACGCAATTCTCGCGGAACACAATATGCAGGCATACGCCCCTTATGGTGTGTTGGCAATTGCGCTGTTCAATCTCGCGTTCGGCTCGCTCTATCTATATGCGCTTGGCGTCTTTAGAGACGGCGGTGGCGCGTATACTGCCAGCCTGCGCTATCTTGGCACGACCATTTCGATTGTTGTTGCCTTCCTTCTGCTACAGGATTATGTCCTGACCGTCGTCGTCTCCAGCCTGAGCGGTGCAGATCAGTTATTGTCTACTGTTGGACAACTTGGGGCGCACCCGATCATACATATTGTGCTTGGGATCGGGGTCGCGTGGCTGACGTGCTGGCTCACTCTGCGCGGACGTGGCGAGAGCGCCAAAATCACCTTCGTGGTGCTTTGGACATACGTCATTCTGATGATCATTACCTTCATTTCGCTGGCCTACCAATCTTCGCGCGGACTCCCGGCTCCGAATATCATTGAAGGCTATAAGACCTATAGTATCCCTCAGCCTGCTGGTAATCTGCCGTTTGGTGAAATCTTCAGCATAGTTGCCAACGCGACGCTGCACGGCCTCGTTGCGCTGACGGGTCTGGAAGCAGTCTCGAACGGTCTGCCATTCATCAAGAATCAGGATGCGACCTATGTTCGCTGGCTGAAGCGTAAACTGCCGCAATTCAACGGTATCTGGAAAATGTTGAATGGGCGTGTCGGTGTCGCGCGCAGCATTCAATTTGGTTTCCTGTTTTATGGTGGCCTGACGCTGATGTTCAACTCTCACTTCGCCAATTATTACGGCGTTGGAGATCACATCAACGGGATGACGCTGGTCGGCAACCTCGCCTATATTGGCCTCGTACCGATTGGTGGCTATGCGCTGTTTTTCATCCGCCAGATGTGGTCGGCGCTCACCCTTTCGTTTGCAAATATGACGGCTTATGGCGATATTCAATCCACCGCCTATCGTTATGGTGTTGCTGGCCTGATGCCGATCTCGCTCGTCTATCGCAGCCCTAACGGTAACTTTCCGCGCCCGGTGCTGCTAACCTTTGGTCTGGCAACGGCGATCATTATTCTGGTGAATGGGCGAGTTTCTGCCGCGATCCCCTTCTATGGGATTGGTGTATTCGCGCCGATTGCCTTCATGGGTTTCAGCGTTGCGCGCCATTTGCAAATCACCAAACCGAAGCGCTATCGATTCGGGATGGCCTTTTCCACTTTCACCGGGTGTCTGTCACTCCTGATCTTTGCGGGGCAGGTTCTCGGAAAGTTCAACGAAGGTGGCTGGATTCCGCTGGTTGCATTCTTCTTCCTGTTCCTGATTGGGCATTTCATGCTGCTGAGTTCGCGTGGCGAACGCTTCGACAAACTGGCACGCTATTTCATCACCGGGGTTTCGCGCATTCAGGGCGCAACGGTTGAATTGCTTATGTGGCAAACACAGGTTATCCAGACCTATCGTACCAACCTGTGGGCGCGTCTGACCCACTGGCATACGGGTGATCAGCGTCCACTGAAACTCGAACCCTATCCGCCTTATCAAACTCACTACGAAGCTGACGATGATTACGTCGAACATCATAACGTTGTACCTGCCGCATCTGTGCGGAAACCGGAGAGTGCATAATGGGACATTTTATTCGCCCAACCATTGAAACCCGTATTGTCGAAGAACATTACGATTGGCAGCCACGCCCGATGACCAAAAGCGACGATGACGATTATCGTGAACTGCTGACGTCGGAGCCGAACGAAGGCTGGATCAACATCGAAGTAAATCTGCGTGCGGATCAAAGCCCCTATGAGCTTTTGACACAACGGCGCTATCAACAGGTGTTTGTGGTTGAAGTACCGCCGGGTTTCCCGGATGCGGGGAAGGTCGTCGGCGTTGGCGCGGCAGACCCACGCAAAATCTGGTTTGAAGGGCAACCCGTCAAGGCGGTACACCTGCATAACCTGCTGGTACACCCGGACTGGCGTCACAAAGGGATAGCGATCAGCCTGATCCAGAAGCGTATCCGCTGGGCGCGCGAAGAGATCAGCCCGAACCCGGTTATCTTTGCGGAACTGGATCAGAACGACAAGGCAGCCTTTCACGCCGCCGCGAAGTGGGCAACCGATTTTACGCAACCACGCGAAAGCGGATTCCTGCTGGCACGGGAAAAAGCACCGTCCAATCCGCAAGGCTATCTGGTTCACGAAGCGCGTGAAGAAGATTATGATACCATCGTCGCCGGGTTGAACACCTTCAACCACGATGTTGATTTTACCCGTGTCGTTGACTCGGAGCGTTTGCACCGCAACCTTGCTCCGATCAACGGAAAGGTATTCCGTCACCGCTATGTTGTGGAACACAAGGGACAAATCGTCGGGGGCGCAGTCTTGACCGAAACCGACCCCAGTGTCGAATCGCACTTCATTAGCGGGCGGCCTCTGAATGTGTTCATTGCCCGTATGAGCGGAATGATCGATAAGGGCGGCGAAGTTCACTATGGCGAAGTCGATGGTATCTGGTTCAAGCCGGGACAGGAGGACGCCGCACACTATCTGATCCAGACCTTGTTGCACGAAGCCAAACTGAACAAGAATACTACCGACGCGCTGAACTTCACGGTGATCAACCCGAAGGTATGGGAAGCGGTACAACTTCCGCGCTGGCAACCGCATTCAATCCGCTGTGTTGCCTATCTGCGCCCGCCGACGCTTGATGTTTTGCCGGACGTAAAATTTGCACCAGCGTGGGCGGACGAACATGCCGTCGCGCACGGACACTAGGTCATTCATCAAACCGATTATTCCAGTCCCGGTGCTGAAGCACCGGGCTAAACTCAAAGTATAGATTGGTAAACTCGACACTCTATATTACTGATCTGCCGAAGCGATCAACCACAAACGAAATTTCACCCAGAGCATTCATCTACTCTTTGAGTTTAGCGCGGCGGCTTTAGCCCCGCGTTCAAAACAATCCTTCATTTTCCTCTATTATGAACTATAGTGAGCCACAAAAAACCCTATACACTATTTGCTCCGACTGTTATAATCACGAACATCTAACCTGGAACTATTTTTAAGGAAATCCCATGTCCAATCAAGGCGTGACGCCGCGTAGCGAAGACTATTCCAAGTGGTATACCGACGTTGTTCAGAAAACCGATATGGCAGACTATGCTCCGGTGCGCGGCTGTATGATCATCAAGCCCTACGGATATGCGCTGTGGGAAAATATTCAGGCTGCGCTGGATAGACGGTTTAAGGAAACCGGACACCAGAATGCCTATTTCCCGCTGCTCATCCCGGAAAGTTTTCTGAAAAAAGAAGCGGAACACGTGGAGGGCTTCGCGCCAGAATTGGCTGTGGTGACCATCGGTGGTGGTGAACAACTGGCCGAGCCGCTGGTAATTCGCCCGACTTCGGAGACGGTAATCGGTCATGCTTTTGCAAGCTGGATTCAAAGCCATCGTGATTTGCCGAT
>CAYSOC010000021.1:19357-54292 GCA_964432445.1 uncultured Anaerolineaceae bacterium | reverse complement strand
TGATGATATACCTGACCATTGTTATATGGATCATGATTTCACATAATGATAATCCTTATGAACAAACGAGAACTGGTGTGGCACGCATTGGTTCAACATCATTTCCGGGAAATCGTGGGCATTTCAGCCTATTTGTGCTATAATAGAATGTATGTGCGGAAGATTTACAGTCACCAATCCCGATCCGGGGCAAATTGCAGAGCAGTTCGCTCTGCCGAACATATCATCGGTACAGGTTGAACCGCGCTACAATGTCGCGCCTACGCAGTCGGTGGCAGTGGTTTTCAACGATGCCGAGGGAAAGAATCAACTCGCGTATATGTTTTGGGGCTTGATTCCGTCGTGGTCGAAGGACGCGACTGGCGCAAGCAAGATGATCAACGCCCGTGCGGAAACCATTGCCGAAAAGCCTTCGTTTCGCAGCGCCATGAGCAAGCGCCGCTGCCTGGTCATTGCCGATGGCTTCTATGAATGGAAGATCGAAGGCGACGGCCCAAAACAACCCATGCGCATTACACTCAAGGATGGCGAATTATTTGGTTTTGCCGGACTGTACGAGCGCTGGACAGAGCCGAATTCCGGTGAAACTATCCCGACCTGCACCATCATCACGACCACGCCAAACAGCCTGATGGCTCCGATTCACAACCGGATGCCCGTGATCATCCCGCGCGAAGAATATGCGACATGGCTGGACTATAAGACCACCGACGCCAAAAAGGTGCTGCCGCTTCTCGCTCCCTATGACGAGAAGAAGATGCGCGCGTATCCGGTTTCGCGCGCCGTGAATAGTCCGAAAGCCGACGGCCCCAACCTGATTCAATCGGTCTGAGGCGCGTCTGGCGCTGCTGATTGGGGAAGCTGGGTCACGGAAAATTCCAGTTCCCCCTTCTGATCATCGTCCACCAGCAACGAAAATTGATAGTCGCCCGCCTTCGGGAATTGTAAGCCGTTCAACTGAAAAATCTGATCGACAAAGATGATCCGGCTGTTGATCGGCGGGTTTGGCACACCTGCAACCTGACTGAGTACGCCCAGTTCGTTTCCGTCTTCATCGAGCAATTTGATCGTGACGCGAAACCTGCGCCCGCGTTCGGCAGGGCTGGCCTGTAACCGCGTGACGAGGAACAAGGTGGGGTGGAGTGCTGGAAAGCTCATTGCGGACAAATTCTGGAAAATGCCGTTGATGTTCAATTTTTGATCGATGGTCACGCTGGCATGATCCGCCATCAGAAAGAAGGTCAAATCCATGAGTGTTATCCTGTTTGTTCAAG
Source organism: uncultured Anaerolineaceae bacterium (assembly GCA_964432445.1). Taxonomy (GTDB): domain Bacteria; phylum Chloroflexota; class Anaerolineae; order Aggregatilineales; family UBA2796; genus JBBRMW01. The sequence goes on along the minus strand of CAYSOC010000021.1, from coordinate 53,018 downwards.
AATGCCAGAGTATAGCGATCTCGTGCAAAAACCGGAAAGATCATACGCTTTCCTTACATTCACCCTAAACCGAGAAAACGTTATCTCAATAGTGCTATAATGCAAATATCCGTAACCACCTCGGCAGATGTAAATTTATCTAACAGGAAGTGTAATTGAGTATTCAGGATCGCAATCGGGCAAGGATTGCCACCTACGCCTGCTATGCGTCGTTTTTGGTACTTGGCATGTGCGCAACTATCCTCGGTCCGGCCTATGAAGCGCTGGCAACCCGTTTTGAAATCAAGTTGAGCGAAGCCGGAATCTTCACAGCGACACAGTTTTTCGGCGTGACTATCAGCCTGATCTTCTGGGGACGCCTGCTGGAGCGGGTAAATGCCCGTACTGTTCTGATGCTTGGCGTTGGTTTGGCAGGGCTGGGTGTGCTTGGCCTGGCGGTTGCGCAGACGTTGCCTGCCGCGATTCTGGCGATTCTGGTGTTTGGGATTGGTTTCGGCGCGATTGATGTTGGTCCGAATACAACCGTTGCTGCGCTCAACCCGGATCGGGCAGGTGTCGCGGTGAATGCACTCAATATCTTTTTTGGCCTAGGCGCAATCGTCGGGCCACAGGTGGTCAACTTCGGGCTGGCACAGAAAAACGTAAGTATCGCGTTCGTGATTGTCGGACTGCTTTCTCTTTCCTTGCTCCTGCCATTCCTCCTTGTGAACGTACACGTCAACGCAGATACGCGCGGTCAGAAAGTGCGCGTCAACTGGTGGGCGATTGTTCCCTATGTGCTGCTGATCTGGCTGTACGTCGGCGCTGAAAATGGATATGGAAGCTGGCTGTTTACGCAAATGCGCCGGGTCGCTGGCAGCAGCGAGGCACTCGCTACCTTTGCCGTGTCGCTGTTCTGGATGGGCTTGACCGGAGGGCGCGCGCTAGCGACCTATCTGCTGCGTACCATGACCAACCTGCAAATCATGATTGCGTCGATCATTCTGGTCGGCGTTGGCGGCATGACCTTGTTACTGTTCCCAACTTCGGAGACAATGGCGTTGATTGCCTCGTTGATTGCCGGGGTTGGTTGTGGCCCAATTTTCCCGACAGCGTTTGTCATGGTCACGGAGATTTCTCCGGCGGCGCGCGGACGGATAGCAGGTGTGTTTTCTGCATTCGGGACGTTTGGCGCGGTGATTCTCCCGCCGCTGCAAGGCGCAATTGCCGGGGAGCGTGACGGCGGGATGATTGTTGTACCAATCGCAGCAATTGGAATGCTGCTTGTAGCCTTCTTTGTGGCTAGGTCATTGCCAGACCGCCGTCTACGTGAAGCGCCTGCCCGGTAACAAACCGCGCTGCATCTGAACACAGAAACAGGATCACGTCTGCGACCTCTTCCGGCGTGCCGATACGCCCTAGTGGATTCGTCGGCGTGATCGGTTCGCTAGGCGTCTCTTGCACATCGCCGGGACAGATGGCATTCACGCGGATATGACGCGGGGCAAACTCGCGCGCCATCTCGCGGGTGAAGGCGATCAACCCGGCTTTGCTGGCAGAGTACGCCGCCGAATCAGATTTCGTCAGTGAATGCCCGTAGATGCTGGCGACATTGACGATCACACCGCCGCCTTCCTCTGCCATAACACGCCCCGCCATCTGACAGATGAAAAACGGCCCGGTCATGTTCACTTCCAGAATGCGCCGCCAGTCGTATTCGTCCAGCCGAAAGATAGTGCTGCTCTTTTCGACGCCCGCCGCATTCACCACAATATCAATTCGACCAAACTTGTCACGGCAGGTTTCGATGGTGCTGCCCACCTGAAATTTGTTGGCAACGTCTGCCATCAACCCGGCAGCGATGCCCTTGTTCTTTCTGATCGTTTCCACGATGCGATCCACCCGATCCGGGTTGATGTCGTTCACGAAAACGGACGCGCCTGCCTTTGCCAGTGCCAGTGCTGCCGCTTCCCCGATACCTTCGCCCGCGCCTGTGACGAGCGCTACTTTTCCTTTGAGATCAACCTTAAAGTTCATTTCTTTTTCCGAGTCAACCAGAGAACTATCCCAATCGCTACAATTGAATTGAGCAACCATTGCAGCCCGACAAACCACGCCGCCCCATAGCCGCCATAGGTATTGATCAGCCAATAACCGACGGGCAGCATGATGACCGTAACTACAACCGATTCGATAATCGAGTAGTGTGATTTATCCAGTGTGCGCAAGGCCGACCCTAATCCTACCCCAAAACCGACGGACAGGGATTGCAATAGCAACGGATATAGCCAACCTACCGCCGGAAGATAGCCAAACCCGAACAGGATAACCAGCATCAGAGGCGCAGCAAACGCTAGCCCGATGGTAGCGAAACTCCACAGCAATGAGGACGCCAGCGTTGCCCGGATGAATGCCGAACGGAAATCGGACTGCTCTTTCGCTTTGAACGGCAGATAGGTTTCCAGATTGCGCGCGAGGCCGCCAATTAATGGCGATGGGAAGGTGATCACCTGATACGCTGTGCTGAACAACCCAAGCGCCGATTGGCTATAGGCGCTCAGGATCAGCAGCGGCAGCGTTTCGACGGTGAATGCGCTCAGGTTCTTATCTATAGCGATGATCACACCCTGACGCATATGCTTGAAAATCGGCGCGGCACGCGCTGCCTCGAATGCTTCGCGCCAGGTTGGGATGCGTGGATCGTTCCGTGCGAGGCGTTCATAGTCATAAATGCTATAGACGCAATAGGCAACGCTTACCGCAAGCTGCACGCCGATCAACCAATCCACGCGCACAGCCAGCGCCGCACCGATTTGTAAAACCGCCAGAATGAAAATACGGAGTGATTCGCGGATCACCAATGGGCGTAACGTCCGACGCGCCGCCAGCAATATCCCGATCAAGCCGAAAGGAATATCCAGGACTGCTGTAAACGCCAGCCAGCGCGCGAGTTCTCCGGCTGTGTCTGCAATGATCGGAAAGGCGAAAAAGAAAAATATCGCCAGCGCAAAATAGATCACTCCCTGTACTTTGAGATACCAGCCAATGCTGCTGCGAATTGCTTCCCGATCATCTGCGCCAAAGGCACGCGCCAGGACATTCCGCGTCACCAGCACCGCGCCGGAAATATTGAGTAAACCAATCAGGCCGAATTGGAGAAGCGCTGCGCGATACAGCCCAAGCAGGTCTTTTTGGAGCGCCCGCGCAATGATCGCCTGCGCACCACCCGCGACTATCATCAATACCAGTTGCCCGGATTGCAGCGTCAGCGTGTCGCGGATGAATCGGCGCTGGGCGAGTTTTTGAATACGAGTGAACACGAAAGCGGTAAGTTCTCCTCTAACGTCGCAGGAAATACAGACTGGCGGTCAATGAATCCTTGTCTGGGAAAACATCGCCTTTAGCGAAAATGACGCCGATATTGCTAAAAATTTTGTTCAGGTCTTCAACGCTGTTGCGCGTATAATTTTGTGTACTTGCGCGCAGCAGACGGATCGTTGCCTCGTTATCGTAGTAAAGATAGACCCGTCCCAGGTCGCCTGCCGTTTGCAATGCCGTTTTGAACTTTAGATTTGTAAGCAGGTTTGGTGCGCTGGTATCGCTAGCCTGTTTTAGAATGAGATTAGCAGAGTCGCCTGTGCCGATCAGGAAGAGGGTATCGCTATTGCCATAAGTCAGGCTGACTTGCCCAAACGAGAGATAATAAAACGATTTGCCCTGCACCGTTACTTTTTGAGGGTTCAACCGAAGACTTAACAAGGTATCGGTCAAGGTATCGGTCAGATATTTGGCATCGTCGGCTTTGTTGGTTTGTGTGAGCGCCACAAATGCAAATGGCAAATCGGCAAGGGCGCGCGGACTCTCCAGAATTCCAATCGCATAGGGTGTATTCAACTTCCCTAACACATCGTTGATATTGATACCAAGCTGCGCTTCCACACGGCGCAAGCCCCCATCTATTGCTTGCCATGATGGGTTATCGGCTTGCTTTAGTCCTTCTGTCAGCGCATTTTTGCCAAAGTTGAAGAGCAAATCAAGGTTACGCGCCTCGCCCATAAAGAGCGTTTCCGGTGGGAAATAGCGTGCAAGGAATTCTTTTTCTGCGCCGAGTTTGGCAACATTTGGATAGGCAACAGGCGGCTTACCCCGATACTGAAAGTCGAACGCTACGCCATTATCAAGCAAACGCGCACTGGTAGCCGCAGAGCCGACAAGAGCAGAGACAGGCGGGAAAGACGGATTGGTAGTGCTTAATCCAGTGAATAGCAATCCCATTTCGCTGTTTAGGTTGTACCAACCGCTGTACAATGGCGTCTTGCCGGGAAGGTAACCCAAATCTGCTTTATATACTCCGGCGCTTTCCAGCGACTTTGCGCCTTTCTGCACCGCAAGGACGGCTTCCACCGATTTCGGCATTCCCATAATTACAACGCCAGAAATTACCCCAACAGGAAGGCGTGTATAAGCGCTTTGATAGATTAGCTTGCTTCCGTTGGACAACGTGTATTCGTTAATTTGTGCTGTTGTGACGTTGCTCTGATCGGAACGTATCCGATTGATCAGGTTGAGGGCCTGTACTTCGTTGGTAGTCGGAACAATAACTACGAACTCGTGACGCAGGGATTCCTGTCGGTACGTTTCGTAAGAATAACTGTTGGTAGAAGATGGCTGTGTCGGCGGAATAGCGTTTGGGTTACTCAGGTAGTTTTCTGCTGGCACTTCTGACAGACGGTTGAGGGCAATGATAGCATAATCGCCCATCCAGTTTTGTACATCACCAGCAGTATATTTGTTGGGAATACGCATATAGGAAAAAGGCAATGCTATTCCAAGCTGTGCAACCAGATCGTTGAAACGCGGCGGCGCGTTATTCCCATAATTTCCAAGTGCCAGCAGCCGATCTGCGTTGAAAAGTTGTGCGGCTTTATCCCAGTTTCCATTTTTATAGGCTTTCAAATCCAGCACAGTAAAGCCAACAACAGTATCGGGAAGCATTTTCGCCGCCGCTTGCACCAGTTCCGACTCTGCAACACTATCCGCCTGCGGGCTGGAAAGCGCTACTGTGTTCTGGCGTGAAAAAGTGGAAATTGCCCCAGCAGCACCAACCAGTACCACGATCAACAGAAAAACCAGAACCTGTTTCCGTAGCAAACGCATTGTTTCCGTCCTTTTTGTAAACCCGATGTTTTGACTATAGCACGCTTTTCAAGAGGACGCTTTTAATCAAGTAACCGTTTTTCTTTAATCATCGCCTCGACCACATCCGCGACGATTTTGTTGCCAGACGGATCAAGGTGTGCGTCGAATTGATAGTAGATTGTCTCACCGCGATTAACCGCTTCCTGTAACGCTGGCAGCGTGTCGATACAGAGCCAACCCTGCACCTTGCATTCCTCCAGAATTTTGCGGCGACTTTCCCCGATTTGCGCGATGTATTCCGGCGACAGCACGCCTTTCAACTGATCGGCGTAGGCTTCTTCCTTCGCAGGAATTAGTACGATCAGCAATTTGGCATTGAGGCTTTGCGCGAGTGCAGCGGCTTCGGCCTTGTTCTTCAGATCGCGTTCCATGCCATACTGATTGTTGGCGTATATCAGTGCAGACGGATACGGCGCATTTGCAGTATGAATCGACATAACGCGCTTGTTGACCGGAATATTGGCATATAACGCAGGCTTGGCGTTTGGTGCGCTGGCGGCACGCGCCCGATCTACCGTCGCCTTGAGCATCGCAATCACGGCGGAATATTTCGATAATCCTGTCACAGGGGGGGCAGGATCAGGGAACATACCGCCTGCCAGTTCTGGCGTTTCGTTGCGCGCCCGCGCCAGATCGTAGTTATCGGAAATATCGTTGTTGAACCACTGCCAGACGATCAATTTGGGTTTGTATGCTGGCGCAATCTCTTTCATTAATGCCAGTTGCCCGCTGGAACCTGTGCCGGGGATGCCTGCATCGAACACATGCCAATCGTTGCGCGTCTGCAACTGGTGTACCCAGCAGTCGTTGATTTCTGTCCAGCAGAAAGTGAACGAATCGCCAAAGGTCAAAATTTGCATAGGCCAGCGCGGAGGATCGGAGCGCAATCCGGCGCGATGTCCATCCCACGCCGCAATCGTATCAAAGTGAAATCTGGAATCGCCCCAATGGATGAATTGATTTTTGATGCCGACGGGCAGCCGTGCCTGAAAATCGCCATCCAGAATGAACGGCATTTCCGGGATCATTTTCTCATTCGACCAGGGATAGCGCTGCACATGCTGTACATCGCCCTGAATCCCCGGCGGGAGTGAATCAAAAAATACGCGGATTCCGACCTCAATCAGCACCCACGCTATCAATATCCCGAAAATAGAGAGGCCAATCCAGTTCAGGATGCGACGCATGAGAGACGGTTTGCGCGGTGCTTTTTCCATCTTATTTCGCCGCCTTCGTCAGCGAACAGCGGAAACCGATATGCCAGTCACGGTCATCGGGCTTTTTGCGGAAGCGCATTGTTCCGCCTGTAGCATTATCGACATAGCTCTGCCAACCGCCACGATAGACGCGCTGTTCGGTCTGGTTGGCATCATCTTCGCGCCCGTCATCTGCTTTATAGGGATACGGCTTGTAGATACTGTGAACCCATTCAAAAACGTTGCCGCTCATATCCAACGCCCCGACCCATGACGCGCCGTTGGGTTTGCTGCCAACATCCAGCGTCTCGAAGTTGTTCATATTCTTATCGTAGACCAGTCGATTCGGGTCGAGCGTATTGCCCCAGGGATAAATCAGACCGTCCACGCCGCGCGCTGCATATTCCCATTCCGCTTCGGTAGGCAGACGTGCATCACGTTTCTTGCAAAATTCGTTGGCTTCGAGCCACGTCAGGTTTTCGCGGGGACGGTTCGCGCCTTTATACGCACCCTCTGATCCATAAGTGGCATTAGTGACTTCGGTCTTGTCTATCCAGAATGTTTCGAGGCAGATGCGCGTTGTTGGACGTTCTTCGCGGCGTCCGGTTTCCAGCCCCATCGTGAAACATCCAGCCGGAACTTGCACCATCTCTACGCCGTTGATTTTTTCGGTGACGGGTGTCCAGTCGGCATTCTTCGCAAGCGGGGTAGATGTTGATGCAGGGATCGGGCTGGGTGTGGCAGTAGGAGCAGGAGCGCTGCAACCCGCCAGAAGCAGCGTCAGAAATATTCCAATACAACGTAATTTTGTCTTCACAGGCATTTCATTCTTTTGCAACCGCTGAATGATATAATTTTCACAATCTGGAAACAAGAGTAATTTGCTTTATGAGAAACAGGCTGCTCTCTGCCTTTGTCGTTGTTGTTACCCTTTTTTGCGCGTTTAACAGTACACGCGCCCAAACCGAAATCCCCTCTCCAACACCACTGCCCGATGTGCCATATCAATGGAAACCTGTTGTTACCGGGCTGAACAGTCCGCTCCTGATGGCTATTCCGCCAGACGGTTCGGGCAGGCTGTTTGTCGGTGAACAGGATGGCGTAATTTTCGTCGTTGACAACGGGAAGCTGATCGATACTCCATTTCTGGACATTGGCGAACTCCTCACCGATGATGTGTTTCAGGGTGGGTATACCGAACGTGGTTTGCTCGGTATGGCCTTTCACCCGGATTTCAAGACGAACGATACTTTTTATCTTTATTACATCAACAAGCAAAATGAAACTATCGTTGCACGCTATCGGATCAGCAAGGAGGATCGCAATCGCGCCAATCCCACCAACACGGGCGTAATTCTGACGGTCAAACATCCCTATGAAAATCACAAGGGCGGTCAGATTACGTTTGGGCCAGATGGCTATATGTATATTGGAATTGGCGACGGTGGTTCGCTGGGCGATCCGCATGGCAACGGGCAAAACCTCGGCGTCCTGCTCGGCAAAATCCTCCGTATTGATGTCAACAAAACCGAGGGCAATAACCTCTACGCAATCCCGCCGGATAACCCGTTTGTGGGTAGCAAGGACGGCGCACGCCCGGAAATCTGGGCATACGGGTTGCGTAACCCCTGGCGGTTCAGCTTTGATACAAAGACAAATGATTTATATATTGGAGAGGTTGGCGAAGCCAGTTTCGAGGAAGTGAATTTTCAGCCTGCTAGCTCAATGGGTGGTCAGAATTATGGTTGGAACAAATATGAAGGTGGCTCTCCTTTTGCCAGCGGTGTCACGATGGACGGTATCAGCAAAACGACGCTACCGATTTTCATCTATCCTCATACGCTCGGCTGCTCAATCACAGGTGGCTATGTTTATCGTGGTAAATCGTTGCCCGAACTTGAGGGAACCTATTTCTTTGGCGATTATTGTTTCGGGCGCGTCTGGATAACAAAACGCAACGCTGAAGGTAAATTCAGCACGCAGCTATGGATGAATACCGAACGGCAGATCAGCGCCTTCGGACAGGATGCTGAGGGTGAAATCTACTTGATCGACTTCAAGGGATCGGTGCTGAAACTCGCGGCGAAGTAGCGCGAATCGGACAGGCGATCAAATTGATCGCCTGCTAAGTTTTATCAGGATTATCAAACCCGGCGATCCATGCGGTAGCTTGTTGGCAGGTTCGCGTTGCTGCCGGAACCTGTATCAATTTCTTTTCCCCTGATAGCGGATCAAATGATTCCAGATATACCTGTGCGGCTTCCCCTTTGGTAATGATGTGGAGTAATTGTTGCCTCTCGCCTCTATCCAATATCTTGAACCATACTGTTTCCATGAATTGCGTGTACCCTATGCGCGTCATCAACACGCGACGGAGTGATGGATGTGATTCTCCTAACGCCTCCTCTATAGTGATCCGCTCTGGCGAAAACGCAATTCGAGCGTCAATTTGAACACCATCCCATAGTATCTGAATATCGCGGAGTCGTTCCGGTAGAGAAGTCAAACCGCTGTGAGCCAGTTCGATAGAATCAGTTACTTTCAAGTCTGATGGTAATTCTTTCAATCGTGGGCAATTTGCCACAGAAAGCCTATCAACTTTGATCCCGCCTGGTAGTCTGGTCAGCTGTTGACTTCCGTTGAGTGTCAAGATGCGCAAATTCTTCAACTGAGCGAGGGTTGCTGGCAACTCTGTCAATTGACTGTTGCTGAACTCAATTTCCTGTAAATCCGATATATCGCCAAGACTCGCGGGAATACCGATCAAACGTTGGCTATCTAATCGAATCTCCTTTAAATAGCGTAAATTGCCAATGGATTCCGGCAACGTCGTCAGTGGATTTTCCATCAAGGACAATTCACATAAATTTTTCAGATTGCCGATCCTTTTCGGCAGTGAACCTATGGAGTTTTCTGTAATAGATAATTCGCGCAGGCGTGTCAGATTAGCAATATTTTCGGGCAAAGCATCCAATTTGTTGTGATCGAGATAAAGTTTTTCCAGATGCTTGAATTCACCAATACCATCTGGCAAAATGCGCAACCCATTCCCCGATAAATCCAACTCTCGCAGTTGAGTAAGTTGCTCGATGCTGTCTGGAAGTTGGGTCAACTCCGTGAAACTCAAATCAAGTTGTCGAAGTTCGCTGCAATTTCCAATATCATCAGGAATTTCCCGAATAGGGCAATTAGACAGCACCAGAACGTGCAATCGTTTCAACTGTGTGATGCTGGCGGGTACACTTAGAAGATTGCCATTCGAATAGAGGTTGAGTGTGCGTAATCGGGATAGTTGGCCTATGCTTTGCGGAATATTCCTTATAGCATTTCCAGCGAAATAAAGATATTCCAGCGAAGCTATATCACCAATATTATCCGGTAAGCGATCAATACTCCGGCGCTCGGCATAGATTGAGACAAGATTTCGTAATCGACTAATTCCTTTCGGGAGCGGCAAAGGTTTTAAATTTCGGATACGCAGATGTTGTAAGTTAATCAGATTTTCAATTCCATCTAGGTTTCCTCGACCCGACTCATCGAAAACATACAGTCTGCGAACTTTCTCTGGTTGTTGTAAGGCAACTTCCAATGACCAAAATTCACCTGCGGAATTAGATTCAGTCACTTCAATATAAGGGCTGGCTACTGTTCGTTGTTCGCGGGGCAAACGATAGCGATCTTTTTGATGTTTTTTTCTGATGTGTGCTGTGTTGTCGTAAGGCATTAACATCCGCTCTGCAATTATATGAACTGAATAAATTATATACTTATAGCTCCAGCGCTGTCGGGGCTGACGCAATCTTCTTTGTATAAAATTAACTAATCCATGTCCGAACTTGCTATAGATCTCGCGCGGGGTTTGTCTTCTCCACGATTGAATTGTAGTTCGTATTACTTTGTCAGCTTGAAAACCATCCAGATCAAGCGCCGCAATCAAAAGTTGAATCGTATCCTCAATAAATTTGTTGTAGAGTTGAAACTGTAAATCAGCAATGATCACATATCTATCAAGCACCGAAATTCCGAACTGCACAACAAACTCCCGCTCAAGTTGATCGGCTAGCCCATGCAATTGTTGTTGAATCTGAAAGATGCGTTCTGTATCGGTCATAACGGGATTTTCAATCGGCGATCCAACAATTAGGCTGCGGGTTAGATTGCTTGTGGCAAACACGGATGCTAGAGTGGCGGCGGGCCTACCCAATATACAGCTTTGCGTTGTTCCAGTGCGGTTTTCCACAATGCTGCGTCGTAGGCTTTGGCAAATTCACCCGCTGTCGGGTAGCGGTCATTGGCGTTCTTGGAGAGCGCCTTGATCAAGACCTCCTCAATCAATGGCGGAAAATTTGCAGAGAGGCTGCGCGGCGTCGGTGGAAGCTGCCGAACGTGAGCAAAGGCAATCTGTTGTGGTGCGCGTGCATAAAATGGCAATCGTCCCAAGAGGACTTCATACATCAGAACTGCCAGCGAATACACATCACTGCGTCGATCCAGCTTATAATCCATGACCTGTTCTGGCGACATATACTGCGGTGTGCCGAGGCTCGTTCCCGCCATCGTAATTTTTGTATCGTTGCTGGCCTTGCTCAGTCCAAAATCTGCCAGCCAGACATGATGCCCTTTTTCTGCGGAGGCTTCGATCAGCACATTGCCGGGTTTTATATCACGGTGAATGACGCTCTGATTGTGGGCATAATCGAGCGCTTTGGCGATGGGTTCAATCAACTGTAGCGCAGTCAGTGGCGAGAAGGGGCGCTTGTTCTGTAAATCGTAGAGGCTTGGGCCGCGTACCAGTTTCATCACCAGATAGAGCATCTCATGCGCCTGACCGTAGTCATAGACGGGAAGAATATTGGGATGGTCGAGCGTCATCAGGAGATAGGCTTCACGCTGAAATCGTTTACGATAATCTTCCTGCACACCATATTCCGGGCGCAAAATTTTGATCGCTAGTGGTTCAGAGACATCAGGACCGTGTGCGAAGTGTATCCACCCCATGCCGCCTGTGGCGATTGCCTTGCCGACAGTATATGGACCGAATTGTTGCCCGATGAGTTTTTCGCCGTATTGTGAATGTGAAGCCATCGCGTGCCTGCCTTGCTTCCAAAAATCATACCTGAGAACGCCGCAGCCTTCATAGCCGTGAACGTCACAAATTATTCGCAAAAATTGCTCAGGGCATTATAGCGCGAAAACAAACTCCCGGTTTGCTAAAGGAGATACGACAGTACAGATTTCTCAATACACACAGATCAGGAGATTATTTTTCAGGAGGTAAATTGCTATCCGTTGGAGTAGCCCCATAGAGGTTGACCATCATGCCACTCATCAAACCAGCGACATAGCGCACGCTGGCAATCGCACGTCCGTAGTGCATCCGGGTTGGCCCCAGAACGCCAAGCATCCCCGTCACCTGATTGTTCACGCCATAGCGCGTCAGGACGAGCGAGAGATGGCGTACCTCTTCCCAACGTCCTTCGCCGCCAATGACAACCTGCACACCGCCGACGGTTTCGCCAAGCTGTTCGCCAGCGATGGTACTCAACAGGTTCTCTTCTTCCATCACGCGGACGGCCTGTTGGACGCCCTCGCTGACCTCAAACTCGTTGAGAATTCCCGTCAGCCCTTCCCGATAGGCAACCGCAGGCGGTGCTTCGATCCCGGCAAGCGTTTCCGCGACGACTTCCATCATTTCCCGATCCAGAGCGACATCCATTGTGCGCGCCTTCTGGCGGATTTGTTCACCCGTAAGCCTGTCGCATAGTGTATTCAATCGTGCAGCCGTGACGCTCAATACTTCCTGCGAAACGGGTTCGGTCAGGGTGAGCATTTGCTGGCGTACATTGCCACCATACATGACCAGTACCAGCAGCACCAACCGACCTTGTGTTGAAATCAATTCAAGGTGTTTAAACTGTCCACCAGAAGTTTGCGGTTTGGTGACGAGCGCCGCGCCCTGTGTCGCGCGGGCAAGGGTTGCGACTGCCAACCGCATCCCGGAATCGAGATCGCCTGTGTGCGACTGGAATTTATCGGCGATGGTTTTGCGATCCTCGGCAGAGAGTTCGCCTTCATCGAGCAGACGCCGCACAAAATAGCGGTATCCCGTTTCGGTTGGGACACGCCCCGCCGAAGTGTGCGGCTGCGAGATATAGCCCATATCTTCGAGCGCTGCCATCTCATTACGGATCGTCGCGCTGCTGACATTCATCCCGGATTCGGTGAGGGCTTTGCTACCGACAGGCTCTGAACGCGCCACGTAGCTACGCACAATCAGCGCGAGAATTTTTTCCTGTCGTTCCGTAAGTTGTTGGGAATTGGGTGCGTCTGTCATAATAGATAATGATACCATACATGGTATTAATCAAAACCGAGTGAGGAGTATACGCAATGTCAAAACTGACATTTGAAGTCACCGATGCCAACTTTCAGGAATCTGTCTTGCAATCCGAGACGCCCGTATTGATCGATTTTTGGGCAGAGTGGTGTAACCCATGCAAGATGATCGCGCCTGTGGTTGATGAAATCGCCCAGAAGTACGAAGGCAAGCTGAAGGTTGGCAAACTTGATGTTGATCACAACCAGCAAGTCCCCAGTTTGTTCGACGTATCGGGTATTCCGGCGCTGATCCTGTTCAAGGGTGGTCAGCCCGTACAGTTCCTCGTCGGATATAAAACGAAGGCACAACTGGAAAACGCGCTCGCCCCACATTTGGGCTAATTCATATCCCGGCGCGCCTGAAACGATTGATCCCCTCTGACATAGCGAACAGAGGGGATTTTTGTTTAGTTGCTCTGCTGTTGCAAAAATTCCTGATGTTTGCGCCACACAATTTCCCATAGAGTAGAAATTTCGGCGTCCGGCAATCGTAAATCGAATTTCTCACGCAATGTCTGGCGATAGGTGGCTTCATCTTCGATTGTTTCATTATGCGCGCCCGCTTCTGAGATAGTACGCAGCACCGCACCACGCAGACTCATCATGCCCTGTGGCGTGAACCGATGGCAGACCACCACCCGTACAAACCCGGATTCTGGCGAAGTCTGGAGATAATGACACCTCTCCGCAAAATCCGACATCTGGCGCGGCTGCAAGTTGAAGTCAAAGCCGGGGCCGCCATAGGCATGATTGGTGAAATGCCACTCCCCATCAGCACTGGTGAGTTTATAATCCAGATAAGATTGCTGATAAGTTCCAACCTCTAGCGGCAGCGGATAGATAATTCCATTCCCAAAACCGACATCCACCAGATAGGGGCGTTCGAGTTGCACCAGCAGGATCAAGTGATTACGTTCTGCTTTGTCGCCAGCCGTTTCTCGCCCAACCGCACTGGCAAGGAGCGTCACAGAGAAACCCAATTCCCGTAGCGCCCATGCAAACAAACCGTTCATCTCGAAACACCAGCCGCCACGTTGCCGCGTGACAATTTTTTCAAAGATGTCGTTTGCATCCAGCGTCAACCTGCGCCCCAGGTGAATATCCAGATTTTCATAGGAGATAGCCAGCAGGTGTGCCTTGTGCAGTGCGTTGAGCGTTTCCAGCGTGGGTGTGCGCTTCCCACGATAGTTGATCCGTTCCAGATAGGCGTCAATTTCCATTACAATTCCTCTTTTTAGAACAAGTTTACACATAGACGCGATGGACTGTCTATTTTCTCAAACGGTCTATCGCATTCATAATTTAAACATGCTACAATCACGAACAACTTGTAGAAAAATTCACGAAACGGCTGGGGCAAAAGCGCTTGGAAAACGAACAAAAGCACGATGAATCAGGGTGGACGATGCCGGAAACGGCTCAATTCAACACTGAGGAACAAACCAAACCGCCGGAAGCTGCCCCTGCTGCACCCGAAGAACCGGATTATGGCTGGTCTATCCGCGAAGCACCGCAGTTTGAAAACAAGGTTGTTGAAGCGCAGGTCGAACCAGAAGCATATGTGTCGGCTGTGCAAACTGCCGATTTTCCCGATTCGGAAGCTGAATCAAACTCCTATGAGTCGCTTCTTCTGAATGAAACCGAGATTGCTGCTCTCGAAGATACAACACCCGAACCCCTGATGGATGAAGCCAGGCGTAAAAACATGCTCGGCGAAAAAATCCCGAAGGAGTGGATCGATACCTACGGCGCAGATGCGGCGCAACGGTTACGGTTGCTTTCCAAAAAAATCGAGAAGTTGCCGGATGCACCTGTTAATTTTGTGTTGCGTGGTGAGCTATACCTGGCAGCAGGCGAAACTGAAAAAGCGGCAGCCGATTTCCAGAAGGCGATCACCCTCGCAGAACAGCTTGACCCGGAACTTGATTGGGGTTATATCAACACTGCCTATATTGACCGGGCGATTAAAGGCTTGCGTCAGATCACGAATTGAATTATCGAACAAATCAGGAATTTTCATATGGCCGATACAGTGAAGATTTTCATCGACGACGTGGGATACGACGTACCTAAAGGCGCAAATCTGGTTGATGTCGCCAAGCAGTACGCTAACAACGATATTCCCGTCTTCTGCTATCATCCCAAACTTTCGCCCGTCGGCATGTGCCGCATGTGTCTGGTCGAACTCGGTCAGGTGCAGGTCAACGAAGCCAAAGAAATGCAATTTGACGCCGAAGGCAAGCCTGTTGCCCGCTGGCAGCCGAAATTGCAAACCGGGTGTACTACCACCGTCAGCGAAGGTATGACCGTTCGCACCAATACCAAAGTTGTCCTCGATGCGCGCGATGACATCATCGAATTCCTGCTGACGAGCCACCCGCTCGATTGCCCGATTTGCGACAAGGGCGGTGAATGCCCGTTGCAAAACCTGACAATGCGTCACGGCAACGCAGTTTCGCGCTTCAACTATGAAGACAAGGCGCATTTTGACAAGCATTATCCGCTTGGCGATCTAATCTTCCTTGACCGTGAACGCTGCATCCAGTGCGCGCGTTGCACCCGTTTTCAGGAAGAGTATGTGGGGGATGCGGTGCTTGGCTTCCACGAGCGCGGACGTTCGCTGCAAATCGTCACGACCAGCACGCCGGAATTTGACACTTATTTCAGCGGCAACACAACAGATATTTGCCCCGTCGGTGCGCTCACGACTGCCGACTTCCGCTTCGGCGCGCGTCCCTGGGAACTGACCGAAGTCCCTTCAATTTGCCCACATTGCCCGGTCGGATGCAATATCAGCGCCAGCACGCGCCAGGATCGTGACTTCGGCGGCAAGGTGATGATCAAGCGCATCATGCCGCGCCAGAATGAGAGCGTCAACGAAATCTGGATTTGCGATAAAGGCCGTTTTGGACACCACCACAGCCGTTCGCAGGATCGCCTGACACAACCATTGATCCGCAACAATGGCAAGCTAACCCCGACCACATGGACAGAAGCCCTGAGCGTTATTGCTGAGAAGATGCAGGCCGCAGGTTCCAGCGTCGGTGCGATTGCTGGCCCGATGCTTTCCAACGAAGACCTGTTTGAACTGCGCCGCCTCGTTGAAGGCAGTGGCAGCAAGCAACTCGGCGTGTGGCCTGCGAACATGACGGGTGGTGGCCTGATCCGCGAAGTAGGGCTGGCAAGCGGCTCGAATCTCAAGGATACGGGCAAGGGGACGGTAATCGTTGTGATTGCCAGCAACCTTGAAGAAGAAGCACCCGTTTATTATTTGCGTGCGAAAGTTGCCGCCGGAAATGGCGCGAAACTGATCGTCGCCAATGCCCGTCCAACCGAGATGGATCGCTGGACATGGGGCAAGAATCACGTTCGCTATGAATATGGCAAGGAAATCGAAGCGCTCCAGACTGTCAAAGAGCAAATCGGCGACGCAAAGAATGTCGTCATCTTCTGCGGTGGCGAAGGTCTGGATCGCGCTGGACATGGCGCATTGATGCAAGCCTGCGCCAACCTGCTGATTGAAGGTGGGTATGCTGGCAAGGTGAATAACGGTCTGGTTGCGGTTTGGCCGGGTGCGAACACACAGGGTGCGTTTGACCTCGGTTTCACAACAGAAGCGACGGAAGACATTCTCAGGAAAGCTCCGGCGGTTCTGTTCCTCGCGGATGCCGATATTACAGGCGACGACGCACTACAAGGCGCGAGCCTTTCCAGCGAATCGTTCAAGATCGCTGTCGAAATGTTCATGACCGAAACCGCGTTGCAGGCCGATGTAGTGCTGCCGCGTCAGAGTTTCGCAGAGCGCGATGGTACGTTCACCAATGCCGAGCGCCGCGTCCAGCGCTTCTATCTGGCGCAGGCTCCGCTAGGCGATAGCCGCCCGGATTGGAAGATATTCGCGGAAATCGGTCAGAAACTCGGACGCACCAAGCCGAAACTGAGCGCTGCCGCCGTAATGCAGGACATCACAAAGACCGTTCCGCTATACGCCGCAATGACCTATCCGGCACTGGCGAAGGTTGAAAAGCAATTCCCGGATGTTGGTGGCAGCGATTTGTACTATGGCGGTACAGCTTACGATAACGATGGTGGGCTTGGTATTCAGTATGCCAGTGCAGCCGAAAGTGGCGCGGTGACGACTGGAAAAGCCGAAGCGCACAAGTTGCCCGCGCGCAAGAAGGGCGAAATGCTGGTTGTCCCGGTACGCGAACTCTATGATCGTCAGCCGGAATTTGCCGCCAGCACTGCCCTCATGCACAGCCATATTGCCGAACCATTCGCTATTCTGAATACAGCAGACGCGGATAAGATCGGCGTCGTGAATGGCGATAGGATTACAGTAAACTTTGGCGCGGGTACGGTGGATGTACTGGCGCGCGTCGATGCGGCTGCTCCTGCTGGTGCGGTTCTGCTGGCGCGTCACCTGTCAAATCACCCAACCCCAGCTATTCCCATCGCAGGTACGGTACAGAAAGTTGTGGAGGCAGTCAATGCCAATTGACTCGAATCTGATTGTTGAATGTACGCTGAACAGCGGCTGTAATACAGTGCGTTCCATTGTGTTCAGCTTTATCGTGTTCTTCCTCCTTCTGACAGCGTTCGCCTATGGCGCGTTGCTGGAACGGCGTATTCTGGCCTTCCTGCAACAGCGTATTGGTCCGAACCGCGTTGGTCCGCTCGGTTTGCTGCAACCCGCCGCCGAAGGTGTGAAGCTGATCTTCAAGGAAGATGTTGTCCCTTCCGGTGCGGATAAGGTCGTGTTCTGGCTTGCGCCCGCAATCAAAGCGATTCCGGTATTGATGATCGTGGCGGTGATTCCGCTTGGTCCGCCGATCCTGATTCCCTGGTTCGATGGCCTGTGGTATCGCGTGCCGCTGGTTCTGGTGGATCATTCCAATGTCGGCGTGCTGTGGATTCTGGCGTTCATGAGCCTCGGTAGCTATGGTATCGCGCTGGCGGGCTGGTCGAGCAACAACAAGTATGCCATGCTCGGTGGCCTGCGCGCTTCGGCACAGATGGTCAGCTATGAACTCAGCATGGGTTTGACAATGGCGGTTCCGATTTTGCTCACCGGAACGATGGAAGTCATCAAGATTGTGGATGCACAGGCAGGCCCGCCTGTCCTGGGTTGGTTCATCTTCCAGAACCCGCTTTCGGCGGTGATTTTGCTGATTGCGCTGTTTGCGGAAACGAACCGTGCGCCGTTCGACCTGCCGGAAGCCGATACCGAACTCACAGCAGGTTTCATGACCGAATATAGCGGTATGAAGTTCGCGCTGTTCTTCATGGCAGAATATATCAGCATGATCGCTGTGGGACTGATCTTCTGCTCACTATACCTCGGTGGCTATCACTTCATCCTCGTGGATCAAGTGCCGATTCTTGGGCCGCTGGTGCTTGCCGGAAAAGTGGTGCTGTTCCTCGCCGTGATGATCTGGGTACGCGCGACTATCCCGCGTATGCGCTATGACCGCTTGATGGCGCTCGGCTGGAAGGTCATGCTACCACTGGCGTTGCTCGGTGTGGCATGGACGGCAGTTTCTGTCCTCGTTGCAGACGCCGTGCAAAATCAGGCAATTTATTTTGTCCTGTCCGGCGTGTTCGCTGTCGTTGCTATCGGGGCGATTCTGCTGTTCAACCGTCCGAAGCCGGAAGTTGGCGCAGATCATGTCGAAGTGCTTGATCTGGAAAACCGCCGTAGTGTGGGACGCATGGCGCTGTTCGTGCTTGGCGCACTGGTCAGCGTACCCTTCACGATCTTCGGTGGCTTGCAACGTTTGCTGCGTGGTGCAAACGCCCGTAGCTAAAACTCCTTCTCTTCATAGATTACGGGCGAATACAATGATGATTCGCCCGTGTTCGTTACCTTCCTCGAATGTTGAAAGCTAACCCGATGAAACTACTTTTCAGGATTCTTTTGCTCAGTCTAATCTGTCTAGTTGGATTTATTAATCCCGTCCTCGCACAAACCCCGGACATTCCTGATTGGATACGCTCAATCGCATGGAACAGAAATGGTACGAAGTTAGCTTACGGCACGCAGCGAGGAATGCTCTACATCCTCAACCTTGAAGACAATTCCATAATCAAAATTGACAATAAATCGACGATTTATTCGGTGTCGTGGGGCGCACAGGAAATTTTAGCTACTGGTGATGCTGATGGGTTGGTAAAGCTCTGGGACGGTCACGATGGAAAACTGATACGTTCTCTTACAGGACATACTAGCGGAGTTTTCGCGGTTTCCTGGGATAGCTCAGGCACTTTGTTAGCAAGCGCAAGTCGAAACGGATATAACCCAAATGTTTTTATTTGGGATATACCCGCAAACAAATTGAAAGATTCGTTTGTTGCTGGTGATTTATATTCGGCAGCTTGGCATCCCATTTCCAATATTTTGGGCATTGCCAGACCTAACTCAATAGACATCCAAAACCTGAAAGACCAGTCAATTGTTGAACTTCCGACTCCGCTCATTTCAGCCTCCATTGCATGGAGTCCTGATGGGAGATTGCTTGCTGATGGAGAGGTTGCAACTGGAGATGATGCCCAAATCCTGATCTGGGATGTTGCAAAACAAAAGGTGGACAAAACATTAAAAGGGCATACCGGGGTCATTCTCTCATTAAACTGGAGTCCTGACGGGAAGCGGATGGTGAGCGGAAGCCATGATCATACGGCGCGGCTCTGGGATGTGGAGACGGGGGAAAGCATCGTTTTCTATGCAGGCGTTGAAAGTGTCTGGTCTCCGGTCTGGAGTCCTTACGGTGGACGCATTGCACTAGCCGATATACCCAAATCTGAAACGCTAAAATTGCTCCCAAATGGGACTTCCAGCGCTGATAGCACCTTACGAATTATCGTACCTCCGCAGACAAGGCAGGACTTAAAAAATATAATCAGTCGCTGTGTAACGGATACTTCTACTGCTCAGGAGTTGCAAATAGCGGTTGATAAAAAAGAGATGACCGATGTGATAGGTATGGTTCACAGTGAGACTATGCAAGCAAAAATCGGCTCTGGTTGTCTGGCTGATATTTCAGCCGTAGCCAATAGCCTCGCTCCGAATTAGTCTATTTATATTCCAGGCTACGTTCCGCTCATTGTGAACATTTTCCCTGCTGTGCGCAGGATGATCACTACATCCAGCCAGAGTGATTGATGGCGAATATAGTACAAATCATACTGTAGCTTGACCAGCGCATCCTCTACCGAACTGCCATAACGATAGCGCACCTGCGCCCACCCGGTCACGCCCGGTTTGACCGCCAACCGTGTCCGATAAAACGGGATTTGTTCGGTCAGTAATGCGACAAAGTGCGCGCGTTCCGGGCGTGGCCCGATGATGCTCATTTCGCCGCGCAGGACGTTAATCAACTGTGGAAATTCATCCAGGCGGGTGCGCCGCAGGAAGCGCCCCACGCGGGTGATGCGGGGATCGTTTTGCTGCGCCCACACTGGTCCGGTAGATTTTTCTGCATCCGGGATCATCGTCCGCAGTTTGATCAGTTTAAAAGGCCGTCCGCTACGTCCCAAACGTTCCTGTGCATAAAAGGTTGCGCCGGGTGAATCCAGACGCATGATAATCGCCAGAAACGGCAGCAACGCCCCAAACCCCATCAACCCGATCAATGCCAGCGAAATATCCATCACACGCTTCGCGGCAAGGTACAACCGCTGTGTGAGCGTTTCGCCTTCCAGCGGCAAAATCACCGCCCAATCACCGCGCCCGACATGCTCAATCGGGACGCGCCCGGTCAACTGCTCATACAGGATGGGCATCGGGATCATGGCGATTCCCTGTTCATAACAGGACATCAACCCTGCGAAAACTTCGCCGGGGATTTCGCTATTATAGGCGAGAATGAGTTGTCCGATTTCGTGCTTGCGTGCCAGTTCTGGCAGTTCGCGTCCAGTTCCTAGCACGCCCGGTTCTATAGATTCTGCAACCGTTCCGATGATTTCATATTCATCGGGTGCTTCCTGTTGCAGCGTTTCGAGGATGGTTTGCGCATTCCAGCCCGATCCAACAATCAGCGCACGACGCTTGAAGCGATAGCCACGCAGGAACGGACGCCACGCCCGCCACAAGCTAACCAGTGTAAACGATAGCACCGCATGAAAGAAGATGAACCAGCGCGGCAAAGCATCGCGTGGCGACAGCACGTACAAAGCTAGATACATCAGGAAAATCAGCGTATTCACGCGCAGCAGTTGCGCGATATTGCGCCGTGTGCTGGTCATCACGCGCGGGCTATAACAATCGTAGACGCTGGCAAAGAGAATCCACAGCAGAGGCAGCGCGACAAACCAGCCCCACTGTACGCCCAGAAACTCCCACCCAAACGGGATCACGCCGGCACGCGACCAGATGTATAAAGAGATCAGTACAGCGATCAGGTTGGCGATGATGTCGCCTGCCGCTGTCAGGAATTTACGCTCCGAAAGCCCCATTATGGTACTTCGAGAATAACATGATCCGATCCACCGATTTTTACGGCGAATGCGCTCCAGCGTGCCGGGTTATTCAAATAGAGTTCATTGGGAATGACCACATAGCGGATTGGATCACCCGGCCACGTTTTGAGGTCTGCCAACGTCCCATTTTTCAAAAACTGTTCCCACTGTACTTTTTTAGCATCGCGTCCGATTGTTTCCGGGCCATGCCCAAAATAGGCGCGGAGGTTTGTCCATGCCGGGATCAGGTTGCCCAGTTCATAACTGGAAAGCACGACGCTGTTACGTGGCGCGTCCAGCAATGCCGAGGTGACACCTGCATAATCTACCGGGACAAATGCAGGCGGCGCAGGTCGATTGACTGATGACAAACCTCCCAACAGGATCAAAATGGTGGTTGGCAGGCAAAGCAGCATCAACACTACGACACCGCGTCCGTAGACGATACTCGTGGTGCGTCGTCGATAGTGCAGCGCAGGCGCAACAAAATAGCGTAAGCCTGCCACCGCGAGGATACACAGCGGAACAAAGATACCTTCCAGCAGGCGGCGTTGTACCGATACAGGTGTATAGGCCAGAATTGGCGCGGCGATGACCCACGCCATCAGAAGCAAATAGGCAGGTTGATGTTTGCCACGTCGCCACGCCCAGCGAAACGCCGGGATCGCCAGCAGATATAGCACACCGAAACCGAACACATAATGAATCGGGTTGGGCGAGGGCAGTTTATTCTGATTCGACCACGCGCCCATGATCGGATTGGTCGTAAACACCAGCGTGTTATAGAGCAGGATAGGCAGTGGCACGATTCCCGCTACCACCGATTTGATGAAGAGTCGTAGCGGGAAAGCCCGATGCCGAATGATCGAGGCGATGCCCCAGACGCCGAGAATCACATACAACACGGCAATGTAAAACGGGACGCACAAACCCATCACCAGCCAGCACACGCCAGCTAATAACCAGCGTCGCCAGCCACCCTTGAAAAACAGAATGAACCCGCCAAGCAGCATCGCCCGCGCCAGACACAAATGGGGCAATCCATAGAGCAAATAGAAGGTATAGCCTTCCGGCAGGTACAAATCTACGGGTTGTGAACCAAGTAAATCACCTGATCCGGCGATGATCAGCAGCCAACCCAGCCCGCCGCCAAAACAAATCAGGACGAGGGCTGTCCAGCGCATCGAACCGCGTGGCAGGAACAACGCCAGAAAGCGCCACGTCACCACAATTGCCAGGATGCCGAACACGAACCGCGCCGCATGAAAAACTACGAGCATCACAGCATAAAAATTAGAGGCAGATGGACTCCCGAACAGTGCCGCGATTTTCCCCAAGACCAGATAGGGTAAAAATAAAAATGCCCCATCGTGCGGTTCGCTGGTATAGGTCAGGTGGAATTGCCAGTCGCCTAGCGCACCTTGCCGCATCTTCGCCAGATAGCTGTTGCCGTCCTCGACGCCGAACAGAAAACCGCTGAACCTCCACGAAGGCCATTGCGCACGATAGGCCATTGCATACGGTAGCATAAGCAGCGTCATTGTGAGCAGTGCAAACATAAGGACGCGGCGAAATTCGGTTCGGCTAACGCTGCGGAGCATAGCTCTTGTTCCTGTAGATGTAGACCTGATTGATTTGCGTCACGAGTTCCAGATTCGGCTGGCTGATCGGATATGCTGCAACGACATGGGAAACGCCCAGCGCCGCCAGTTTACCCAAATCCATCACAGCGCTTTTATTGGCACGTTCGGGGTCATCATCGAAAGCGGGTAACGTCACACTGTAGCCTTTGGATATGACGCCTGTCGCTTCTTCAAAGCGTTTCACATAATCCGCATATTGAAATGGATCAACACCGCCAATGATCGGGACGCGATAGAACACAGCGACCTGTTGTTGCAGGCTGTATGTTGGCGAATAGACATGATCCACCTGATCAGCCTGTAGTGCTGCCACAATTGGCTGATAGCGATCCAGCCAATCCTCACGGCGCACACCTTCGATCAACGTGACGTTTATCGTCGTCAGATCGATGATGATCAGCGCCAGCCACGCCAATGGAGTCAAGCGTCGCCAGTTGAACAAAAATACACAAGTAACCGCAATGATTGCCGCTGCTGTGAGCGCATTGCCCAAGCTGAAACGCGCGGCAAGAATCACGCAAGCCAACCCTGTAATCACAGTCCCGGCTCCAACCAGCCGCACCGGATTCTGTAATTTGAATTTGCGTTCGGTGAGCGCTCGCAACCCATAGCCAGCCAGAATAGTCATTCCGAATGCGACGATCAGCCAACCCCGCGCCGGGACGCGCAACCATAGCAAAAACGGGAACACCTGCACCAATAATTTCCAGAAGACGAAATTTTCACCCAACGCCCAGAAACCAAATCCGGCAACCGCCAGAATCCAGAACATCACGCGGCGCGGCATCGCCAAAAAAGCAATCCCTGCCAGCACCAGCACAGGCACGCTCAGATAGACCATCGTTTCATGTGCGCCGCCTTGTATGCCGATCAACGATCCGAGGAATAGCTCAATGAAACTCAGCGATGATACGCCTGCGTCGGCTTCGGTCAACCCGGCGCGCGAAAGTTTTGGTAGTTCTCCGAGCAACTGACCCCATAGCGGAAAGGTCAGCATGGCAGCGATCAGGAGCGCAAGGCCGAAGAAAACAGGCGTTATGAATTTTCGGCTCTGGGCAGCGCGTACCAGGCAATATAGACCAGCAAGAGTCATCGCCAGCGCGAAAATGCGCACATCTGCCAGAAAGAGTAATGCGGAAGCGACTCCTAAACCGATAGTTGCACGCCATTTATATTTTTGCAGATGATGTACCGCCAGCATTACCAACGGCAGCCACGCACACGCCTCGACAATATCCAGATGTCCCGCCCCGGCAGCGGCGATCAGGCGTGGTGTGAATCCAAACGTCAGCCCCACCAACCCGGCGATCTCTGGCGAAAATTCAAGCGCGCGTGCAAATGCCCGCATCCCCATTGCCGCAATCACCAGATGCAGCCAGAGCAGAATATTCAGGTGCAAAATTGGCGGGAAGATTCCGACCAGCCATTGCAGCGGATAGAAGGCTTTGCTCAAGGGGTTGGGCAACCAGGGTTGACCATTCATCATATACAGATTGGTCAGCGTACCGTCACCGTGCAGAAACCGCGACATGATCAGCGCGTTGGGATAATGGCTGGTTACGGCATCGGAGTATTCCGAATTGCGCGTGAATGGCAACGACTGACCATCCAGCCCGACAGCCAGCAGAAACAGCGCCATCCATACTGCGATGAACAGCGCATAGCCCGCCGGATGTTCAAACCAGTTACGGAGACGCCGCATAAATTGTCACGCTGCCGAATCGCGCGAGTTCACGCCCAAGTTTGGCTTTGCAAGGGGTATTTTCTGGCTCTGGCGTCAGATTGTCTTCATTATCGGGATCAGTGGTTGGGTTCGGACCAATGATCACATGCGTGACAGAATAATTGGATGTGGTGAGCGTGCAATCCACACCCTTATAGAAATCTGCCACTTTTTTCTTTTTGGCGTCCGCGTCCACCGTCTCGAAAGGATGTCCATAAACAACGCGCGCAGGCGACCACGCTGGAATCCACAGACTCACATTCGGCAAGGCCATCACGACGCTGGAACTGGTCGCGTTTTGCTGGAACCAGATCACCGCCTGTTGATAATCCGCCGGGAGTAGAACTTTGCTTTCCAGCCCGATTTTCGGATTCAAGCCGCTGGAAATCGGGATCAGCAGGGTGAGGGCGTTGCTCGGCATACACCCCACAAACATGATGATGATCCAGAACATGCGCGTGCGTGGGCGTATCCGTTGCAACCAGTAATCTTCCATCGAACGGACACAAAAATAGCCAATCGGGATGATCATCCCGATCACGAGGCGACGTTGCAGGTTGAACGGAGCATAGAGCAGCAGAATATTGGTGATCAACCAGACCAGCATCAACCGATCCCCATCGCGCTCGAATTGCCGCGCGGCACGAATCACACCCGGCGCGGCGATAATCCACAGTAGTCCGAAGCCAAACAAGTAGTTTAGTGGTGAACCAGAAGGCGTCTGGTTCTGCTGATTCCAGATTTTATAGAGCGGATCGAAGATAGTGATCGCCACATCATACAGCAGAACCGGGATGCCGGGCAGGACTGCCAGCGCAGCCCATATGATCTCATAGCGTTGTGGTAGCTTGCGGGTGCGAATCGTCTGGAGCAGAAAATAGGTGATGAGAGCAACCGAAAATGGCAACCATGCCTGCGGCTGAATAATTGCAATCAGAACGGAAATCACAACAACAATGACGCCACCATTTGCCATTGTCGGCATATCGTTATAGCCGGGGCGCAGGATGATCACAAATTGCGCTGCCATGAGCGCCAGCAAACCAATAGATAACGGAAAGTGAGGGTTCGCAAAAATGGAATAGAGTGGAATCGCTTCTGGTACATAAAAATCGACGGGCTTCAAATCTGTCGCCAGCACCAGCCAGCCCAACCCGGAACATATCCCGACGATGCCGAAGAACAAACGCCGCGCCCGGAGTTTCTGCCAGACCGTCGCGCCGAGATAGTACAACATCAGATACATGGCGAAGCCCATGATCAGACGGGCGACATGGAATGCCGTAAGTTGGGAAAAGCCGGCGAGATGGGAGGCTTGTCCGAGGAAAACATAGAATAGCTGGATGGCGACAGGCGTGGCGGCCTCCGGCGTATGTGCCAGCGAAAACAACCATGCCCCGTGTTGTCCCTGTGCGATTTTGGCGAGGTAGGTTGCGCCGTCCATCGGGTTCGGCAAAATCCCCATAAACCGCCATGTCGCCACCGATTGATCGAGCAATAATACGATGATATAGGGAATCAATGTCAGCCCGACAAATAAGGCGCTGAAAATTGTTACCCATCGCCATTCGGCGGAAGATATATCGGTGGTACGGCGCATGTTTTCAGTATCCTTAATATCCCCGTTTGCGGTCTACCACATTCAATAATTCCTGATCGGAAAGATAGCGCTCCAGATTCGCAGCGAAAACCTCTGCTGCATCCTCATGATAATGATCAGTATTCCCTGCGATGTGCGGGCTGATGATCACGTTCGGCATCTTCCATAGCGGGCTGGCTTCTGGAAGCGGTTCGATCTCGAACACATCCAGCGCCGCCCCCCCAATTTGACCGCTTTGCAGCGCTTTAATCAAGGCATTCTCATCAATCACGTCGCCGCGCGCGATATTGATCAGGATGGAGTGGCGTTTCATCACCGCAAATTCGGCCTCACCAAGCAGTTTTTTGTTGGCGGCGACACTCGGTACTGTGACCTGTACAAAATCAGATTCCGCCAGCATGGATTTGAGCGCTTCTGGTGGATACAGGCGGTTGACATGGATGCCTTCCGGGTCACCTGTCCCTTCAATATTGTATTCGCCCGTCTGTTGCGGTTGTTTGACGTTGCGCTTGGTTGCCAGAACTTCCATCCCGAAGGTTTGGGCAATGCGCGCCGTCTCGCGCCCGATGCTCCCATAGCCAACAATGCCGAGCGTCGAACCGCGCAGCATTCGGGGTACAAGAATGTCAGCACGATTTTCAGGCCAGTCCGCTTTTTCCTGCATTTTGAGCATGGTTGGAATTTTATGTCCAAAAGCCAGCATCATTGCCAGGGTATATTCCGCAATGTTTGGCGCGTGGATGCCACTGACCGTCGTCACGATGATGTCTTCGGCGCTCTGTAGCAAGGCTTGTGAGAGGAGATGATCAACCCCGGCATTATGCGCTTGTACCCAACGCAAACGGGGTGCGGCGTCCGGCTCTGGCAAAACACGGGTGCTATAGAGAATGTCAATTGTTTTCCAGACTTCCGGCGCTATATCGCTCGCTGCCCTGACGGGTTTGCGGATGAACTTCAAGCGTGGCGAGATTGTCTTGAGGCGATCCATGATCGCGTCGCTAAAATTAACGGTGATAAGGACGTTCAGGAGTTCCTGAGTCATAACCTGTTCCTGTTAGTGTTTGCCGCGCCGCAGAACAACGGCTCCCAGAATAATCGCCTGTATCGCAATTGCAATCGGGATGAGACTACGCACCGGGTCGCTGCTGCCCGTCATGTTGGTTGCACCGATTACTGCCCCATCCAGGTTTAGTGGTGCGGTCTGACTCGCGTGGATCATGGTTGGGAATGGCGTGGGTGAGAGGGTATACATCTCGGTTGGATACGGCATCCCGGTACTGAGAGCCGCGACTTTGACCGCCGTCTTTTGTGTGACTGGCGTTAAAGTCGGCGCAACCTTTTCCGTTGGCGCGATCTTTTGCGTAGTGGGTATGTCTGTCACATTCAATTCAAAAATGATTGGTGTTTCGGTTGGTGCGACGACTGGCGTTTCGGTTGGTGGTTTGGATGGAATGGGAGTGAAAGTCTGCGAGGGTGTCAGGCTTGGTCCCGGCGTATTGGTCGGGATCGCCGTTGGCAAGGGGCGGCGCGTCGGGGCGCGTGTCGCCTGCCGCGCAACCGGGGCAGTCTGCCCACCGCCTTGCTGCGAAGGCGGTACGACGGGGTGGGGCGGCGCTGCGCCCGCTCCACCGCCAAAATTCAGCGTATAGAATGCGCCATAGCTTCCGCGCGCAACGCCAATCCCGATTTCGGTATAGCTTTGATGAACGAGGCCGGAATAGTGTACGGGCGAGCCAAGCCACCAGTTAAAGGCGATGCTGGCGGTTGCCATACTCCCGCCATAGACGTTTTCGCCGACATACGTTCCGCTGTAGCCTGCCGCTGCCATACGCGAACGCGGTGTGCTACCATTGGATTCGACATGCGGATCAGTCCAGGGGTTGTTGGCGAGATAGACGCTGTGTCCCTGTGCAGAGGCGGTCAACGCCCCATTGGTTGTAAACGGGTGCAGTCCTTTGGAAGCACGCAATGCGTTTATCTGACCGAGCAACCAGCCCGCATCATCCTGCGCGCGCGCTGGCACAGGTAGAGCAATCAACATTACCAGTACAAGTAGAGATACAATTTTCATTCGCATAGAGAGGCATTATAGTCGCTAATCTGGCAGAAAACTATTAGAGTTCTTCCCGTCCGGGGAGACGAGCGCCGATTTCCTCTCTGGCCAAGCGCATTCAAAACTGTTTCAGATGTGCAGGGACGGGCTTCTGCCCGCCTGCAACATTATCCTGTTTACGTAACAGTACGTGATCAGGAGAAAGGAGTATTCAGCCGCGCCCGCGATTCCTGAAAATCCTGAAGAACACCGGGAGAAAATATATAACTACCGTTGGCTCTCTGCGCTTCAATGCCGCCATTTTCTGCCGTCTGCAAAAGGTCGGATTCGGACATTTTCAAAAACCTTGCAGCCTCAGCAAGTGGGATACCTTTGACCTTTTTGGGGCGGTTCAACGATGGGGTACTGAACCCCAACCCCTGAAACGTAGCTACCAGAAAACTTAAGACCAATCCCCCGACAAGGACATATCCGGCGTAAGTATTGGCGGTCTTGCCTGGGATTCGCGGTGGTGTATTGTGAGACAACAAATATAGAACGACCAATATGCCCCCCATCAACGTGAACACGAGAGACAAGCCGCGCCCGTGATAGGTGAACAAGGGGCGATGCCCACTCCAGCCGGAGTGAGATTTGTAATAAATAGTGATGCTGCCTGTGAGCAGACCAAATAAACCCCAGAGGCCGAAAATACCGCCAATGATGACCATCCAGTAGTCGTACATCAAAACCATCCTGTCGTTTGTGGATAGTGTTTATTGTCAGCGATTTTTTCACGGACACAACTAAAAATAATATCAGGACTTCGGCAGTGTTTTCACAGCTTGCGTCTGATATAGCAATTAAAAGTAAAAGAAGAACCCCTCACCAGCGATGTGGTAGAGGGGTTGTGGGGAAAAGAAGGTGTTGGAAAGCGTTTCAGGCGCTTATCCCGGCGTTATCTCATCCACCGGATCGTATTCTGTATCCTTCTTTTTGCCTTTGTCGAGTGCCTCGCCACTCAATTTAGCGAGATCGTCAGTAGGCGGCTTCTTTTGGGTTACCTGATTTTCCTCTGCGCCCATATGTGAACTATCTGTCTGTTGCGCCTTTTCCTGAATCGCGCGAATGTTCAGATTTTCCTTTGTGTCCTCATCAGAGGAGCGCCGCTTATCATCTGCCATATTGCGAATTTCTCCTAATATCTGGTGACCGGCGTCATGGTTGCAGTACCGCCATAAGAGCGCAACCGTAGACCAAAGGCGATCAGCAGTATTCCAAATACAATCGCATAACCACCGACTAGCCACAGGATGGATAGAATGCCTGCGCCGGGATTCATGATCATCAATACGCCGAGAACGATGGAAACCACACCACCCAGGCCGAGAAACCATTCGTTGTCGATCACACGCCGCAACTGGATCGCTGCAATGATCTCGAATATACCCGTTGCAATTGCCCAGAACGCGATCAGGTAGAGCAGCGTAATCGCGGTCAGACCGGGGAGCAGGAATGCTCCGATACCTGCCAGAACACTGATGATCCCTTCAAATAGCATGAACCAGCCGTGTCGATTCTGGCTAAGATGCTGCACAGCGGTGATGATATTGCTGACGCCATCAACCAGTAACCACGCGGCAAGGATAATAATCAGTGTTTGCAGGCTAATCCCTGGCGCTGCAAAAAGCAGGATGCCAAAGATAATCGCAAGAACACCGCGCAGGGCGATCATCCACCAATTGCGCGAGAGTGAATTTGTCGTCATCTGGAAACTCCTTTTAGCGATAGTGAGAAAGCATGTCGGCTACGGGAATATGCGTCGGCAAAAGGGAAGTCAGACGCCACCCGACAGCACGCCCTTTGTACGACGGGAAAAGTTCGTTGACATGGAAGGTACGTACAGGCCGCTCGTCACCCTGATACGTTACATAGGAATCGGCTCCAATGACCTCATAGGTTCCTTCGATTGTGACCAATTCCCCGCTCTGAAAGACATGGGTGGATTCAGCTTCGGCAGCCATCGTAAATTTCCTCTGGGAACTAAATTTTTTCATTCGTTTTGGTGTATACCCAGAGGATACCGTCAGGGGACTCAACAAGTCCCAAACGTGATCTAAACAGAGGCTAAATTTAAGGGGCTGCCGACGCAGTTTATGAGCAAAACTGACGGTATATCTATGTAGTTGTTCGATTGGTAACGGCGGACGGGCTTCTGCACGTCCCTACAGGTTTCGATAAATGGATTAACGCGCCGTATCGGGGATGTGCAGGTTTATATCCAGGCGTAACCACGTGCGCCCGATGCGGAACAACTCACCGGGTTCTATCGAATCGCGTTCGTGTACGCGGCGCGTCCCGATAAATGTCCCGTTTCGGCTGCCAACATCTTCCAGGAAATATTCCATATCGCGCGCGTCATAGACCAGACGCGCGTGCAGCCGCGATACCTGCGAGTCGTAGGCCAGCAAAATATCACAACCATCGCGCCGCCCAATAGTGATCGTCATTTGGTCGCGCGCGCCTAGCTCGAAAATATGCGTTTCACCGTCGCGCGGCCCGCTCATCAATGTGACCGAGAGGTTTGGTCGCCCACTCATTGCTCATCACCTGTTACTGGTTTCGGCGTAATTCTGAAATTTGATGATAACAAGCGCTTGCGTTGGCTTCATCGCCCAGCGCGCCATACGATTTTGCCTTGCCATACCATGCATCGCGCAACCTGGGATTGATCGCCAACGCGCGGTCATAAGCGGCGATGGCTTCGGTGTGCTGATCACGGCGACGCAACACGCGCCCCAACGCATCCCATGCGGCGGCGTTGTTCGGATCGGCACGGGTGGCGCTTTCGGCGGCATCCTGCGCTTCGACCAGATAGCCAAGTTTCAGGAGCGGCTCGATCATATGCAGACGATACCAGAGGTTACGTGGCGCGCGGTTGACCGCATTCTCGAAGCAGGCCAGCGCTTCTGCATAATCTTCCATCTCCATGAGCGTTTGCCCGCGTCCATCCCAAATCCGATCATCGTCCTGCGTCAGTTGCAGTGCCGCGTTGAACGCATCCAGTGCCGGGATGAACCGACCCCGCCGCAGCGAAGCCATCCCTGCCAGGCGGAAACCTTCTATGTTATTCGGATCAATCTTATGGATTTTCTGGACTGCGGTCAGTGTGCGATCATATTCGCGTGCGCGGAGCAACGCTATCGCCTGCCGTTGCCAGAAATTGATGGTATCTGGCGCACAACTTTCCGCCTTGCGGAGCGATTCCAGCGCTTCATTGCGTTTGTCCAGTCGGAGCAATACCAGTCCACGCCCCAGCCAACCCCACGCATCGTCTTCCTTCAACCGAATCGCACTA
This sequence comes from uncultured Anaerolineaceae bacterium, assembly GCA_964432445.1. Taxonomy (GTDB): domain Bacteria; phylum Chloroflexota; class Anaerolineae; order Aggregatilineales; family UBA2796; genus JBBRMW01. Next base: position 21,453 of record CAYSOC010000021.1, on the reverse strand, counting down.
TCGTAAGCCGCCAGCGCATCGGCAGGCCGATTCAATCGATCCAGCAACACCGCACGTACCCGATGCAGCCAACTCGAATCGGGTTGGAGCAAGACCGCCTGATCTGCCGCATTCAACGCTTCTTCGTAGCGATGCAAATGGAGCAGTACGTCAGCTTGCAGCGTCCATGCTTTGGTATAGGTCGGGTCGGCGCGCAGAGCTTGCTGTGCCGCGCCAAGCGCTTCCGGGAAGCGTCCCAGTTCGCGCAGGGTATCGCCCAGGGTATACCACTTCCACGCGCCGTCGGCGCTGCGATCACTAGTAGCTGCTTGTCGATAGGCGGCGGCAGCCTCTTCCAGCCGTCCAAGTCTGCGGAGCGCGTTTCCCTTGCGTCGCCAAACCGCAGGCGCAAGCGGATTGATCTTCAACGCCTCGTCAAAGGCGGCCAGCGCATCGTTGGCCTGCCCCGTCTGTAACAGCAGTTCGCCCAACAGGTTATGGCTTTGTGCGTGGGCCGGATCGGTTTCCACCGTCTTATGCAGGTAATTGAGCGCTTCTTCGGTACGACCCATTCCAACAAGCAGTTTTGCAAGGTTATAGGTTGACCACGCATCCTGTGGGCGCAGCATGACTGCTTTCTCAAAGGCATTCAGCGCATCGTCGCGCCGCCCTGCCATATCCAACGCGACACCATATTGCCGCCAGCCCCAGGCAAATTCGGGTTGAAGCTGCAACGCCTTTTCCAGGGATTCAATCGCCTGATCGATTTGTCCCGCAACGCGATGCGCCCGTCCTTTGCGCGCCCAGAGGTGCGGCGAAGTCGGGTAAGTTTGCAGTGCCTGATCGTATTCCTTGAGGGCTTCCTCGACGTGTCCCAATTCCGCGAGACCATAGGCTTTGCCGAGCAAGTCCTGCAATTCCATCTGTTCGCCTTCAAGGATATTGGCGGGATATTCGCCCGTTTGTGCCTGATACAGTTCGGTCAGCGCGCGGATTGTTGCGCCCCAGTCGGCGGGGCGTTCGTTGGCGTCTTTGGCGAGGCAGTGCAGTGTAAACTCACGGATAGGGGCCGGGATCGTTTTTTCGGCAATTGGCGGGAAATGGGGTGTTTCTTCGAGATGTGCTTCGACCAAAACTTCCCAATCCAGATAGGAAAATGGCGGGCGACCTGTCAGCATTTCAAATAAAATAATGCCGAGTGCATAAATATCTGCGCGCTGATCGACGGTTTCGGCGCGTGCCTGTTCCGGTGACATATACGCGGCGGTTCCCATAATCGTCCCGGCGCGCGTGAGTTGCACATCTGGCGATTCCTCTGCGGAACGCTTGCCGGTGGCGATCTCCCGATCTGCCATCGAATAGACCAGCCCAAAATCTGTGACTTTGGCGATCCCGTCGACACTGATCAGGATGTTGGCGGGCTTCAGGTCACGATGCACGAGACCGGGGCGCTGTTTGACAGCATAGCCCATCGCCCATGCGATCTGGAGCGCAAATTGCAGCGTTAGCGTCACATCAATTTGCCGATGCGCGATCCATCCGCGCAAATCCGTACCGAGGCCATCCGCACCGCTGATGTATTCCAGCACAATATGCGGGCGGCCATTGATGGTCTGGATGGTGCGCGCCTGCACAATATTGGGATGTTTGCCAAGCTGAATCCATGTCAGTGCTTCGTGATAGAAACGTTCGCGGATGCCGGGAATACCGCTGTTCAAGACCGCCGACTGGATCGTTTTGAGCGCAACCGGGATTTCTTCATTCAGGTCAAAGGCGAGATAGACAACGCCCATGCCGCCACTCATGACTTTTTCGATCTGGTAGCGCGCGCGTCCATCTTCGGATTGCACAACATCACCGGGGCGGAAGTCTTCGTCGGGGTCAAGCGGGCGTGAGGACAGCAATCGCGCCGAATGCGGCACATCGGGCTGGGTTGGTTTATCGTCATCACTGGCAATACGATTTGCACCACGCCCGTGATAGGGTATGGGGCGCGCGGAGAGTTCCGGCGCGGTACGTTCTTCCGGCGGCGTTGTCCGATCTATATCACTGTCGGCATGTGGGAAATTGCCGAGCAAGTCCGAGATTGGCGTGTTGTTCTGTGGAACGTGATCGGC
>CAYSOC010000021.1:0-19347 GCA_964432445.1 uncultured Anaerolineaceae bacterium | reverse complement strand
GGATACACTCCGTGAGCCAATTTCGGAGTTAATCACGATTCTGGCTTGTGCAATAGTGAGGTCGGACAACAGACGCCCACGCGCCAGAATCGTGATTAACTCCGAAATTGGCTCACGGAGTGTATCCGTTTGACCCTCGATCTCTGCCGCAGCCCATAATGCCGTTGCCAGATTACGCATGGTTGGGCGCACCTGTGCCGTCGCTATCGTCCAGCGTATAAACCCGACCAGACAATCGAACCCGAAATTGCGCTCCGTTTCAGAAAGTTCCATCACCCGACGGAATGCGCGCACCGCCTTGCCGACATAATAGACGCGGAGTTCATCACCTTGAATAGCACGTTCGGCGCAGAGATCAGCCAGCGTGAAAAAATCATTGACATTGTTGGGGACACGGCGCAACGCCAGTTGTCCAACCTTGCGCACCACCGGATCGGGATCAGTAGCGAAGGTATCACGCTGGTCGCCGGGATGTGCTGTTTCAAGCAGGCGGCGCTCTTCGGAAGGCGTCAGTGGGACATTCTGACGACGAATTAGCGGCGGTTGCGGGATCGGTTTTAGCAAATTGCGTACCCCCAAATGGTCGGTTTGATTGTATCATGACAGCATTCAATTCTACGCTTAAAATGCCTTTCGCGTTACGCGCTTCAAACGAGAGAAGAATCATGCAATATACCATTCGCCGTGCCGAGCATCTGGACTACAAAGCGATGTTGGCGCTGCTGCAAGAGATTGAGTTGACGGCCTATGGGTTGCTATTCCCCGGCACAGTTTATTGGGTAGCAGTTAATGCTGAAAATGAGATTATCGGGATCGTTGGCCTGGAACCGGGGCGGGATCAGTCTGTACTGTTGCGAAGTGCTGGAGTCTCGCCGGAACAACAGAAAAAAGGCATCGGCAAGGCGCTCACCGAAGCCTTATATACGTGGTGTCGTGAGAATAATTATCAGCGGGTTTATTGCTATAGTACCGACGCGCAGGATTATTGGAGCCACGTTGGTTATCGGGAAGTTCCGCTGAATGAAATCCTTGCGGTGTTAAAAGACGCACCCTAAACCATTCACTTCGACGGTCTGGGGTGGTTGCCGAGAGAAGTTATCTGGCGGCACGATCTATAAATTGTCAGGGGCGGCAACTCTGGCGATCAACCAGATTTATGACGCTTGTCGTTCGTTTTGGGTAACGCGCTGGCCGCGCTGAATGCTGTTGTCTACGTCGCGCTCGAAATTTTCCAGAGGGTTGGTTGTCAGGCTTGGCTCGGATGAACCGGTACGGTGCATCTCTTCCTGATCCTGCTCATGGGTATTTGTATTTTTCGTTCCCTTATTCCCCTTGTTGTTGCGTGTCGGGGTGTGTTTTTTATCGGGCATCGGATATTTCCTCCGTGATAGAACACTGAATATAGAGTAATTCGGCGTTGCTAAAATAGTTCCAAATGCTTGTCATATATTTAGAATTGTTTTACAGGAGCCAGAATCGAATTTTGGACGTTCGCCGGATAGAATTGGCGCATTTCAAGGAACTGGAAAATTCATTATGGCTATCGAATGGCTCACGGTTGAGAGCGAAGCCCTGCGTTACAATGCGCTTGGCGATCCGCATGTTCGCAAACTTGCTGTCTATCTTCCACCAGATCACGACCCAAACAAGCAATATCCATTGGTGTTGATGCTGTCCAGTCACGGTAATACGGGGCAATCGCTCACAAACTGGCGACCTTGGGATGAGTCGATTGATCAGCAAATGGATCGCTTGATTGGCGGTGGATGCCCACCGTTCATCATGGCGATCCCGGATACGTGGACACGACTCGGCGGTTCACCGCATATCAATTCGCCCGCGATTGGTAATTATGGCGATTACCTGCTCCGCGAAATTGTCCCGTTTGTAGAAACGACCTATTACACAAACCCAACGCAACGGATCATCATGGGGCGCAGTTCTGGCGGCTATGCGGCGCTCTATCACGCCATGACCGCGCCGGGGATGTTCGCGGCATGTGCCGATCACAGTGGCGATTCCTACTTTGAGATGACCTATCTGGCACAGATCGCCAGCCTTGACGCAAATCTGGCGCGATTCGGTGGGTTGGTGGGATATATGGCAGAAACGCAAAAGATGGGACAAAAGAATCAGGCGTTTTTCGATCTGGCTGGCGGCCTGACGTTTGCCGCAACGTTTGCGCCAAACCCTGATGCGCCCTTCGGGTTTGATTTGCCAGTGGATGAAATCGGCGCGATTCGCCGTGATGTCTGGGAACGCTGCTTACAGGGCGATCCACTGTATTTGCTCGATCAAGCCGGAAACGCCGAAGCACTCCGTAGTCTCAGGTTATTGTTTATTGATTGCGGGATGTTCGATGAATATAACCTGCAAGTCGGCGCACGTTTGCTCAGTCGAAAGCTGACTACGCTTAATGTTCCTCATGTGCATGAAGAGTTTCCCGGCGGGCATCGCGGTACGCACTTCCGCTATGAAGTGAGCCTGCCGAAGATGCTGGCTGCTGTCCTCGGCTAGTTTTGTGAAAAGACTGTACTGACAACCAGTACAGTCCGATTGTTATCCATTAACGGCTGATTTCACAGAAACCCTGGCGGGATTTGCTTTAGTTGTCTTGTTCCACACGCGCAAACCATAAGCCGCCATTACCAGTAATATCACGTAGAGCAGGGCAATAAACCGCACACCCTGAATGTAGTACAACCCAATCCCGATCACATCAACAATGATCCAGTAAATCCAGCTTTCAGTGCGCTTTCGTGCCATCAACCACATGGCGACGAAACTCATAATTGTTGTAAACGCATCCGGGAAGGGATAGGCGGCAGGTTGGGGAAAATATTGCGGGAGCAGCAAATGAATCTGACTCATCACTGAACCGAGAAGCATCGTTCCGATCAAAGTTACACTCAGCCATACCCAAAACTCGCGCCAGTTGCTATAGCGCATCGGCAACGTATCTGGCGCATTTTGTTTCCTGGCGCGTGCCGCCTGTACCCAGTGCCACCAGCCATAAACGCTGGCGAACAGATAATAAACCTGCTCTAGCGTGTCCGAATACAAGCGAATCTGCCAGAACAACAGCAGATACAGTACAACGCTGATAATCCCCACAGGCCATGTCAGGATATTCTTTCGAGCAATCAGAATCACGGAAAGTAGATAGAAAATTGTGCCGAAGAGTTCAATATAACTCATCGGATAGTTCAGAATCGTGAATGCAATATTGTTTACGTCGAAAAAGCCCATGTTTCCTTCTCAGTAAAAGTGGAAGAGTTCCGAAAATGGACGATATTTCTCAAACCGGGCGAGAACGTTTTTTATAGTCTGTACGCGCGTTTCCAGATCGCCCCGAAGCGTGATAAAAGGAATTTTACGCTGGATTAAATCGCTGACAATCTGCTTCTGAAAAATCTGTCGGTCTGTCTCCCCAGAGCGATCCCAGGTATCAGCATATGGAATATCGGTGTCACATAGAAACACAAGGTCATAGCGTGAAGCCGCAATCCGTGCGAGTTCCTCCAATCGCGGCGGCGCTTGATCGTGATAACTGCGCGCAAACATATAGGTGGTAATCGCGTTTGTGTCGGTGAATAAGTAACGATTGGATTGCTGGATCAAGCCATTTTCGCGTTGCAAATGTCCTTCTGCGATTTCCACAAGTTGCGATGGTGTCAATCGACGTTCAATCTGATGTGCTTCCCAATATTCGCGCCCATATTCTGGCATCCACACCGTCTTATATTCTTGTGCCATCCGCTCGGCCAGTGTTGTTTTTCCGGTTGATGGTGCGCCCAGAAAAACAATATTGGCGATTAAATCCTGATACACAGTTGGATCGAGAAATCCGCGATAAAGATATGGATCAGTCCGTATTGCAGTTGCAGAGATCGGCACTTGTTGTCGTGCGGCATCTACTTGCCGATTGATAGCATTGAGTGCCTTTCCCATGTGGTCACCATAAAACTCGCTGGAATAGAAATGCGTGATGCCGTTGATTTTTAATCTGTTGAGGATGTAATCTTCATGTGCTTTTTGAATTTCAGGCGCTACACCAACTACTGTTGGTCCATCCCACGCTTCGATTACTTTGATAACAGGATACAGATGTTTAATCCACCCAGAACGAACATCCAATGGTACAAGTGTTGTTTCCGGGGCATCATAGATGATCACCTGTACCTCATCCATCTCTTTCAGCATTGTCTCGATAACCAGTTGATGCCCTTTGTGAAGAGGGGCATATTTCCCCAATGTCAGGCCGCGTTTTATCACGATTTACAGCATTTCTCTATTGTGACGCTACTGTATCAGTATCTTCTGCAATGCACCAATTTATCATCTAATGATAAATTCCTTCACAAATGCTAATAACGGTTCTATATAAATTCGATGTATAGGCTTGAGTTTCATGATAAACTTTCTGATACGTGACGAAAGCGCTCTATCGAACTGACACCATAGAAACAGGCGCTGGAAAACGACCTTTTCCTGTGCAACGCCATCCCGTTTCGGAAGGATGATTCAATGGCGATACGTCTCAATCTCGACCCGGCTATTTTCCGCTGGCAGGTGCGGCATGGCGAAAAACTGACTTATGCCGAACTTGCCAAGCGTGCCAGTATCTCGGAGCCAACGATTTATCGGTTGACTTCCGGGCAACCGACCAAGCTGGATTTGAGCAAGCTGAATCGGCTGTGCAAGGTGCTGGAATGTGGCCCCGGCGACCTTTTGGAGCGGGTAGATACGGCCAGCATGAGCCTGGCGGAAGCGAATTTCAAACTAGTGGAGCGTTCAGAGACTTTAGCACTACTGAATACTTATATGGATAGTGATTAAATAATCAGGTAGCATCCACGCCGCTGCATGGCGGCATGAGACAGCATAAAGACGAGGAGATTCGTCGATGAATGTCGTTTCGCAAAAGCAACTTCTCACCTTCCTTGCCGCTGTTGCACCTACACGCCCCGTCTTTATCTGGGGGCCGCCGGGTGTAGGAAAATCGTCCCTTGTCGAACTTTTTGCGCGTCAGCGCGGGCTGGAATGTATCTCGCTGCTGGGATCACAACTTGCGCCCGAAGATTTGGTTGGTGTCCCGCAAATTGTCGAAGGGAAAAGCCGATTCTGCCCGCCGGAACTGATCGCCCGCGACGAACCCTATGTCCTGTTTCTGGATGAATTGAATGCCAGCGCACCCGAAGTCCAGAAAGCATTCTACAGCCTGATTCATGAACGCCGTATTGCCAATTACCATATGCCCGAAGGATCAATGGTGATTGGCGCAGGCAACCGCGCGCAGGATCGCGCTATTGTACGCCCGATGGCCTCTGCCCTGATGAACCGTATGCTCCATGTTGAACTGCGCGCCAACGTTGATGAGTGGCTGGAATGGGCGGTTGATAACGAATTACATCAATGGGTGCTGGATTATGTGCATACGCGCCCGGATCAACTGGTCGATCAACCTCCGGAGATCGAAGCGCCATTTAGTACGCCGCGTGCCTGGCATATGCTCTCTGATGCTATACACGGTTATGGCGGGAATATCACCCCGGATGAGGTGGCGCTACTGGCGACTGCCTGCCTGAGCGTCCCGCACGCGACCCAGTTTGTCGCCTTTGTGAAGCAAAAACTGTTCCAGTTGCGTCCGGAACTGATCCTCAGCGGAGAGCAGGCATTGCCGCTGCAAGACCGCGACCTGATGTACTTCCTCGTCATGTCGCTACGCAGTTACCTGTATGAACGTCTGCCGCAGGATCGCAAGAAGTTGAACCGCGCCCAAAAGGATTTGGCAAATCAGGCCAGCCTGATCGTCCGGCAGTTGACCGCCTACGATGGCGAATTGACGCAGCTTTTGCTGGGACAGGCCGAACCCGGTACAGCACTCCCGGCTTGGTTCGTTGCCGATCTGTCGATGGTCGTACCGACACGTTTGGCGGATAAGCCGCAGGAGACAGCCAAATGAGCCTGCTTCGCCGCCTGCCTGTACCTTCGCGCAAGGACGACGAAGAGGAAGATGATTTTCCACTCAAGAACCCGGCATTATCGGAAATCAGCGATTTGTTGCAGCTATCCAGCGCATGGTCGGTCTGGCCGGCTCTGCAACAATTCACGGCGCTGAAAAAGATTGCCGAAAATGTCCAACTCAGCGCCGAACCACGCTACCCAAAAGATGGATTAGCGGTTGTCAGCGTCGATGGCATGATCTATGCTGATCCGATGAAATTGCTGCCAGCCTATCAGTGGATGTTCATTCTGGGTCATTTGCTGGCGCATCTGGGGTTACGTCACCATACGACAGATGATCCGGTGCGTGCAGCGGCACAGGAAGCGGCGGCGAATAATCTGCTGCTTTCCCTGAATGTTGCGCCGCAGCCAGAGGGCTGGCTCGGAGAGGCGAACGGGTTAACCGACGCTCACACCCTGTACGCTACATGGGGCCGCCGGAAAAAAGCACCGAAAGGCTGGCACAGCGCCGCAGGGCTGGAAACGAGCGACATCATCCCGGCGCGGCAGGAAAACCCGACGCTCACGCCCGCGCAACGCGCCGACCAATGGGCAATGCTGCTCACACAGGGGTTGCTTGCCGCTGTGCCGGGGACGCCTTATGATCGCGCCCGTTATTCGTCGTGGGTCACGGTTGGGATGAGCAAGGGGCGGCAGGCGCTGCACTGGTTCATCGGCAACTATCCCCTGTTGAGCGCTCTCGCCTCACATTTTCACATTATCGAGGATCGGGAAATCGTTCATGCCTTCGGGATCGAAGTTGCAGCGGTGCTGGCGGAACGCATGGAAATTTTTATCAACCCGGATAAAGAGCTATCTCTGGCAGAGATGCGCTTCGTGATGGCGCACGAAATGCTGCATGTCGGTTTGCTGCATCACAAACGCGAAGAGAAACGCGATCATTATGTCTGGAACATCGCGTGCGATTTCGTGATCAATGCGTGGCTGAAAGACCTCGGCGTCGGGGAAATGCCCAAAGGCGGGCTGTATGACCCGGCCTATTTCGGGATGTCTGCCGAACAGGTCTACGACAAGCTGATGGAAAATGTGCAATACGTACATACCCTCGTGACTTTTCGCGGCAAAGGCCAGGGCGATATGCTGCCGAGTGGTTCACGCGGCGGGCCACGTCGCATCGGCGCAAAAACAATTGATGACAACCTTGCCGAAGAACTCATGAAGCAGGGTATCGAAAATCATCTGAACAACAAGCGCGGACTGCTTCCGGCAGGTTTGATGGAAATGATCGCGCCGATCAAGGAAAAAGCACCGCTGTGGAAGATTGCGCTTTCGCGCTGGTTCGATGCACGCTTTGAGCCGACTGCCCCGGCGCGTACCTTTGTCCGTCCCAGCCGCCGTCAGAGCAGCACGCCAGATATTCCACGCCCGCGTTATGCGCTTCCGCAATCGCCGGATGGATCAGGTGTGTTTGGTGTGGTACTGGATACTTCCGGGAGTATGCACGCGCAATTGCTTGGACGTGGACTGGGCGCAATCGCAGCGCTGGCACGGCGGCATCGCATTCCGAAAGTGCGTTTGATTTTCTGCGACGTACAACCGCACGACGAGGGCTTTGTCGCGGTTGAGCGACTGGAACAACCAATGCCGGTGCGTGGGCGTGGTGGTACAAAACTGCAACCGGGGATCGATGCACTTGTCAATGCCGAGGATTTCCCGAAAGATGCGCCAATTCTGGTGATCACCGACGGTGAATGTGATGTATTGGACATCAAGCGCGAACACGCTTTTCTGATCCCGGAAGGGAAGCGGTTGCCGTTTACACCGATTGGCCCGGTTTTCAAATTGAGCTAGGGGAATTGCTGTGGCGAATAAACCTGTAAAAACACCACCAGTTTTTGGCGCTAACCCATTCCCCAAAGTGCGTGTCCCGGCGTTGCAAACATTCATCAACTCTACCCGGAATTTCGGGCGTGATGATTCCTTCATGCAGGCGCTTTCCAAATTCAGCTATCGCAAACGGAAGGTGGCGGCAAATGGCATGTTTGGGCGCGTGCGCGCGGTCAATGATGCGGTGATCGCGCTTGGAGGGAATATCAGCGACGCCCGTGCATGGACTTCGCAGGCGTTTCGCTGGCAAAAAGAGGGCAAGGCCGTCGAAAACAAATATGCCAAATATGAAGTTGACCCGGCATGTATGGCAGCAATGAATAATCTGCTGCAATTCAGCGCGAGCCTGCCGCCGGATTTGATGCAAGGGGTAGCAACTTCGCTCTTTGGTGCGCCGTCCTTCCCGCGTCCCGGTTTACCAGGTGCGTCGTCATCTGGCTCGGCGGGATCGAGCGCCCCATCCAGCAGTCCGTTCGGAGCGCCGCTTTCGGGGCGTCCTTCTTCCTCGCCACCCCAACCACTGCCAGCCAGACCGGGTGGATTCTTCGGGCGATCCACCGCCCCGGATGCAACGCCAAACTATATCGCAGCGGCATTCGATGCGCTGGCGACAGTGCCAGATTCACAATCCCCGATTGAACTGCTGCAACGGCTGGCGAACCAGATGGCAGAGGCGCGTAGCCATATCCCCGACGCGCCGGAAACTGTGTTGCCAGATGACCTTGCTGCCCTTTATGAACTCTATCATGCTGGCGAGAATGATGAGGAACGCGGAAAAATCCTCAAGAAGATCGGCCTGATCAACGATATTCGCACCATCGATCACTTCTATAGCGTCTTCAAGGGAACGGATGCGGAACCGCGTTTGCTGAATATCTTCGCCCATATCGGGAATGATGTCGGAGCCGCAGGGTTGTTTTCGCTGCTGCCAATTTCCAGTGATCGCCGGACGGATTGGTTAACCGGGTTGTGCGAGATTATGGAAGATGCGCGAGATCGCGGCCTTCCCCTGAGCGAAAATACGCGCGCCATGATCTGGCAGGTTGCCGAATCAGAAACTGCTCCAGGGGTGGCATTTTCTACCACAGCCTATGATCTGGTCGCGCTGATTGGTACGCCGCAGGCCGCATCATTGTTATGGGAACGGGCAACCGCCGTAGAGCGCGATGATTTGCGCGTGATTATCTATGCCCTGATGCGGCTTGATCCGGGCAATCGCCTTCAGAATTTGCTGACCCTGTACGCGAATTTCCTTGCCACGCCACATTCGCTATTCACGCCACGCCCGGAGCCAACCAAAATCGGGATTCCCTTTGAGGCGCTGGAACCAGCAGTCAAGAAGGGGAAACCTGGAATCGCTCACGCTGCTCTGACATTGATCGGGCATCTGGATGATCCGCGCGTTGTTCCGTTTTTGATCAGCCAGCTTTCGCGCAAATTGCCACAACTGCGCGAGGTTGCGCTCCGTCACCTGAAACGACTGAAGGCTACCGAAGCGGCGGATGCAGTTGCCAGACTCATGGATCGGGATGAAGCCCTGCGTTTGCAGGCAGCCAACATCCTTTGTGAGTGGGAGGATGGGCGCTGTGTCCCGGCTTTGATCGAGGCTTCCCGCAAGGAAGACAATCCTGATCTGGAAAAATTGATGAAACTGATCGGGCGTTTCCGGCATCCCGCGTTTGATGCCTGGCTGATCGAAGGGATCGATGAACTAAAAGAAGGCGATATTACCGAACAGGAAGAAGCGATTGTCGAAGCCATTGGCATTCTGATCAATATCAAATCCGACAGCGTACAAATCCTGTTTGAGAAGTTGATGGGATTCAACGCCCAGGCGATCAAACAGGCGTTGGCGCGTCATCTGCCAAAGCTGGACGCGGAATGGGCGCGCAAGATGCACCGAACGCTCATTGGAGATCGCAGCGCCAATGTGATGTATGCCGCCGCACTAGCCAGCAAGGATGCCGAACTTGGCGCGCAACTCCTCACCAGCCGCGACGATGTGCGCCGGGTGTTGGGGATTCGCATTTTATGGAATGCCAAAGATACGGCGCGGCTGCTGGCTGTGATACGCGATGAAAAGCCCAGCCCGACACGCAATATGTGTATCGTGGCGATTGGTTATCTGCACGATGCAGCTGCCGAGTCGACGCTCCGGGAAATTGTGGAAAGAGAAGATCGTCTGGATAGCTGGGGGCAGAATCCGGCGATTCTGGCGTGGCGTTCGCTGGCAAAGATGGGCAGCCTCGCTAAAAAAGAAACATAACGGGCGCGTGTAGCGCTAGCGCCCGCCAAAAAACCTGCTGACATAAATCGTAATCGGGTTTGCCAGTTGCCATGCAATGTATGCAAGCATCCCCAACGTGAGCAGGATCATCACCCCCGTGATCACGTTGGCGCGAAGATCACGGGCTTTTTTGCGTTGTTTGATCTCTTCGAGGGTGGCTTTTCCAGCAGTTTGTGTCTTGTGCTTGCCTTCGGCACTCATGTTGGCTATCCGTTGGCTTTGTGGGTGCGCAGCGTTGCCAGTTTCTCGAACAGTTCACGTTCTTCACTGGTGAGGTCGGTAGGCACTTGCACCAATACCCGCGCATACAGATCGCCAAACTGCTCCGGTTGATTCAGGACAGGCATCCCACGCCGGGAAGCGCGTAACAGCTTACCGGATTGTGTGCCTTCCGGGATACGCAGTTTCACATCGCCGTTCAGCGTCGGGACAGAAACTTCGCCACCCAAAACGGCCTTATAGAAATCGACTTTGAGATCGGTTTCGAGGTCAATATGATTTTCGCGTACCTTGAAGATCGGATGCGGTTTGAGCGTCACGACCAGCAGCAAATCGCCACCTGGTCCGCCACCGATGCCCGGTTCGCCTTCGCCCTGTACACGAATTTTCGTGCCTTCGCGTGCGCCGGCAGGAATGCGGATTTTGGTCTGACGTTCGCCGCGCCGGATGACGCGCATCGTACCATCATGCGCTTCTTCCAGCGTAACTTCGATAGGCTGCTCTACATCGCGCCCTTTCGTTGGAGTACGTTGCGAGGTACGTGCGCGCGTCCCGCCGAAGAACGATCCGAATATATCACCCAGATCGCCATCGAAGCCACTTCCCGGCGAACCGTAGTTGCCATTGCCGCCGCCAGTATTGCTCGCCCAGCGCGACCAATCGAAATCCCCGGAACCACCACCGCGCCCCTGTTGTGCAAAATTCGCGCCAAACTGGTCATATTTGGCACGTTTATCGGTATCGCTCAAGACTTCGTAGGCCTCGTTGATGTCCCGAAACTTCTGCTCGGCTTCCTTGTTGTTCGGATTCACATCCGGGTGATATTTGCGTGCAAGGTCTCGGTATGCCTTGCGAATCGTCTTTGCGTCGGCGTTGCGCTCCACGCCGAGCGTTTTGTAATAATCTCTTTCCATAAGCCCCCAAAGCCCTTTGATCCTACGCTAATTGTATGAGGTCGGAATAGGAATTGCGTAAGAAACATCTGATGTAAAAACGCAAAAAACTCGCCCTCTTTCTCTCTCCACGAACGGATGGAATCCGATAGATAAAAGAAAAGGGATAGACTCAACGCCTTGAAACCAGCGATTACAAAAGTGCAGAGTGAGAATGATTATACAGATGGATGGCAGAAATCGGGAAATGGCTGCCAGCTTTGATATTGTTGGCAGCATACAATGGCGTCAGTCAATCGCCCTGAGAGATAAACCCAATGCGGGATTCACGCAGTTCGACCCGCGAACAATGCTATCGGCGCGATTTTAAAAATTATTTAAAACGCCAGGAAAATTCTGCGTAACCATATTTTTTATCCTCAATTCTTTTGTAAATTTGCCCTATACTCAACTTATATAGATACCATTTGCCAACCCCTCGCTATAATCCAGGGTTATGGAAATTCCAACCTTACGACATTCCGGCAAAATACCCGATGAACAATGTCGTAGCATCTGATCGAGAGGGACTGGTATGTTTGCCCCGAAAAAAATACACGCAGTTGTTTTACTTGCTATTTTTAGCCTGATATTTGCTTTGTCTCCCATACCCACGCACGCTACCCTAATCTTCAAAGCACCATCCCCGGAGAACAACAATAACGCCCTGCCCAGACCGCTGGTAGAATCTATCGAGGTCGCGCTCGGCCCGGATTATCAGCCGATGGAATACCCGACATCGCAACAAGCCAAACTCCTTGCCAGCGACAAGGCAAGCAATGATCAATTTGGTTATTCTGTCTCGTTGAGCGATAACGGCAATACGGCGCTGGTTGGCGTGATCTATAAGGACGAAACCGGGGCAACCGATTGTGGCGACGCCTATGTGTTCATTCGCTCCGGTACAACATGGTCACAACAGGCCAAACTCACTGCTGGCGACAAAGCCGCCGGCGATAAATTTGGCTGGTCAGTGGCGCTCAGTGGCGATGGCAATACAGCGCTCGTTGGTGCATATTCTGAAGATGACAGCGGTACGACGGATAGCGGAGCGGCCTATGTTTTCACGCGCTCTGGTTCGGTGTGGACACAACAGGCCAAACTCCTCGCCAGCGACAAGGCAAGCGATGACTGGTTTGGTTATTCAATTGCCTTGAATCTGGATGGCAACACCGCTCTTGTTGGTGCATATAACGAAGATGACAGCGGTACGACAGATAACGGTGCGGTCTATGCTTTTACGCGCTCTGGTACGACATGGACGCAGCAGGCCAAACTTCTCGTTGGCGACAAGGCTAATGCCGATTCATTCGGCAGTTCGGTAGCCCTGAGCGACAACGGCAATACCGCTCTCATTGGTATGGCTAATGATGACGACAGCGGCTTGACTAACAACGGCGCAGTCTATGCTTTTACACGCTCTGGTACAATCTGGTCACAACAGGCCAAACTCCTTGCCAGCGACAAGGCAACTGACGATCAGTTTGGTTATTCCATATCAGTCAGCAGCGACGGCAATACGGCACTCATTGGCGCAGTTTCCGACGACGATGGCGCACTGATCGATAACGGGGCGGCCTATGTTTTCACGCGCTCTGGTTCGGTGTGGACACAGCAGGCCAAACTCCTTGCCAGCGACAGATCGAATACCGATTCGTTTGGCGTCTCGGTGGCAATCAGTAGCGATGGTCTCACTGCAATTATTGGCGCATATTTTGAATCGGATAGCGGCACAACGAGCAATGGCGCGGTCTATGTCTATACTCGCTCCGGGAGCGTCTGGACACAACGCAATAAACTCCTCGCCAGCGACAAGGCAACGGGGGATCAGTTTGGCTTCTCGGTAGCGACAAACAGCGATGGCAACACCGCATTGAGCGGCGCGATTGATGAAGATGATACTGGCACAACAAGCAACGGCGCAGCATATGTCTTCATCGGCTCAAATCCGACCCCAACCCCGACGAATACACCCGTGCCGCGTACCGACACCATCGGCGTTTATCGTGCCTCCAACCAGACTTACTATCTGCGGAATACCAATACCACTGGCAGCCCCAATACGACGGTCCAGTATGGCTATTTGTGCAACGGGAGTGTTTGTAACTATCCCGTCGTTGGCGATTGGAATGGGGATGCTGTAGATACGATTGGGCTGTATGATCAGTTGCAGGGAGTGTTCCTGTTGCGCGATGCAAATACACCCGGTGCGCCGAATTATTCCTTTGTACTTGGCAACCCAAACGATCAACCATTGGCGGGGCGCTGGACATCGGACATGACACATGATGGCGTTGGTGTATTCCGTCCCTCGAATGGCGTCCTCTATCTGAAGAAGCAGCTAACCACCGGTTTTTCAGACTATTTCGCAATTATGGGCAATCCTGGCGACGTAGGGGTAGCGGGGGACTGGAACGACGATGGACTGGATAGTGTTGGCGTCTATCGACCAACACAGTCCCGTTTCTACCTGACGAACAATAATCAGCCGAGCGGAATCACGTTTTCCGATCTGGATTTCCTCTATGGTGATGGTGCGCAGGATAAACCATTTGTGGGGGACTGGACGGGCGACGGCGCATCCAAACCAGGTGTTTTCCGCAATGGGACGGTGATGCTGCGTAATTCTGTCACTGGTGGCGCACCCGACCTGACCTTTTCATTTGGGGCGGCAGGCGATAGACCGCTGGCGGGTAAGTGGGTTGCACCGTCCAACCCGCCAATCAGCGGCATCATCAGCAACAGTCAAACAGGTTCAGGTTTCGACAATATAATGGATGGCAATAGGGGGGATTAACTCGCAGATCGATTTGCGGGCGTACTGACTTGTACGCCCATACCTTTATTCTGTCGGCTGAACGGTCACTTTGACCGTCATCTTTTCCTGATCTGTACCCCGATGCACGCCTTTGATCGGGGTCATATCTGTATAATCCCGCCCTGCCCCAACACGCACAAACTGATGATCAACGAGCAGATTATTGGTAGGGCAAAAACCGCGCCAACCCGCACCCGGCCCCATATAGACTTCGCACCACGCATGACTGGCAGTTGTGCCTTGCAATGTGCGCTGGGTCTGTATCTGCGTCAAGGTGTGGAAGGTATCGGGGTTCTGCATAATCTGGATGCTTGTCGGCTGATAAACATGCGGGTTCAGATAGCCGCTGGTATAGCGTACCGGGATGCGGAGCGCTCGCAACGTCGCTACCATCAGATGCGTGAAGTCCTGACAGACACCTTTGCGCAATTGCAAAACATCATCGGCAGCGGTGTTTGTATTCGTTTGATCAGCTTCGTACTTCACCATCCTGTAAACAGCCTCGCGGACAGCCAGGGCTGCCTGATACCAGTCTTCATTTGCAAGTTTCTCGAACTGTGCCGCAAATTCACGTACACGTGGCGTGATGCTGGTTAATGTGGTGGGTTGCAGATAATCGAAATGTTCCACATGATCGATCATGGCGGGTGGCGCTTCAATCGGGAGGAGAGAACGTTCGCGTGTCTCCACAATGCTTTCTGCTACAACACGAACTTCCTGTGCTTTCAGGATCGTCCAGTGATGTACGGTTACATCGGTATAGGTCAGATATTCCTGAATTGCCGTTTTTGGCGTAACACTCAGGCGGAAGCGCAGGCAGTTTTGCAGGTTATCGCTGCATGGTTGCAAGCGTGCTTCCATCGTGATCGCGTGTACAGGCTCGGCATAGTGATAAATTGTTTCGTGGCAGACGCGCAATCGCATAGGTTCCCCCAAATTATTATGCTACTTCATAAGAGAAATAGGCATTGGTGATCGCACTGTTGATCTCTTCAAGACTATGCTGCAAATCGTACAGGAAGGGAATCAAATCAATATCCTGTAGCCGCAGATAGTGCAATTTGCCGGCAAGCTGACCCATCAGGCGCTCCGCATCATTGACGAACCGCTGTCCAAGTCGTCCATGCGCATAACGAATCGAACTGGCGGCCTGCTCCAGACAAAACAACACAGAACGCGGCGATTCTTCATTAAGCAACAGAAATTCAAGCGCAGCGTCGGCATTGACAGGCGCACCATAGGTCTTGTGATAAGCCTCAAGACTGCTGGCACTTTTCAGAACGGCAATCCAGTAGAGTGTTTCCATATAACCCTGATTATGGTTATAGGCAGGGTCGGCACGCGCCGCCAGCAGGCGACAGGTTGTGTTGGCACGTTCCAGATAGCGCCCCATCTGAATGAAATGGTAGGCTTCGCCGTGCATCATGGTCTGATCTGCCAACCCTTGCATCAGGAGCGCCCCGTTTTTGATTTCCGCGAGGGTTTCGTGGGTGCGCTGGATCAAGTCTTCCAGGCGCATTTTGTTGATGCGGTGATACATCTCGTTGATCTGTTCCCACATTTCGCTGCTGATTTGCTCGCGCGCCTGCCGTGCATTTTCCCGTGCAGAACGAATGCAGGCCACAATCGAGTTGGAATTTAGGGGTTCCAGGCACACCACCCGTAAAACATCCGCAGCATCGGCATCACCGTTGGGAAAAAATGTTTCACAACCATTGATGCGTACAATTGGCTCCCAATCGGCATCTGCACCAATTGCGTTACTGGTATCGAGCAGCGTCACCGAATTTACATCAACCACGCGCGCTGTAAATTCGGCACGTTCCCGATAGCGCGAATGCCAGTAGCACGCATTCGCCACACGACTTAAAAGCAATTTCTACCGACCCTTTCGATCTGATAGCGCCAATCTGCACTATCGGCATTTTTACCAACCGAAGAAATTTGAGCAGGGAGTATAGCCTAAAATCTGCCGCAGGCATACAGCAAACAGCACAAGGAAATAACAGGAATCTCATGCTTATGGGAATATCTCGAATAAAACAGCGGTCAGTATACGTTCCTGTTTGTGACGATTTCGTCAAAATTCGAGGTGTTATCGTCAAAATCCGGGTTTGGAAGTATGGTATGGTGGAGTAGAAAGATCGGGTTATGGAAGAAAAACCGTTGATCCTCATTGTGGATGATGAAGAAGCCATCCGCTCGGCACTGGTGACGCTGTTGGGACGGGCAGGGTTCGATGTGCAATTTGCCGCTGATGGAACAACCGCAATACAGACGGCACAATTACGCCCTCCTGATCTGGTATTGCTGGACGTGGTGCTGGATGAGACGCGCCCAACAGCAATGACTGGTCTTGATGTTCTGCGGCAGATACGTACTATGCCGATGTTCATCCCGGTCATCATGCTGACTTCCTATTCGGAATGGCAGGTGGAATCGTTGGGGCTTGGCGCGATTGCCTTTACCCTCAAGCCCTGGGATGCTACTGCGCTGATTAGCCAGATTCGCGCCACGTTGAACGCGGTTCAACGCATCCGGCAGGATACCCGCCAATCGCAGGAAAGCAGCGCCCGGATATTGCAAGTGCATGATGTAAAAATTGATACGGTGCATTTGCGAGTGACGCGCGCTGATGAGGAAATCGACCTGACGCCGCTTGAGTTTGCGCTACTGGCCTTTCTTGCGCGCCATCCAAACCGGGAATGGACGCGCGAACAATTGCTGGATCAGGTCTGGGGCTACGAGTGGGCGGGCTATCCCCGAACCGTAGATCGTCATATCGGGGCGTTGCGCCGCAAACTCAAACTCAAGCCGGATGAATTGATTGAAACCGTACACACGATTGGCTATCGGCTAGTACCATGAAACGCATTCAATTTTTTATACTATTCGGTCTGCTTATTTTGATCCTGTTATGGGTGATTTTGCCTGCCCAATGGACAACACAGGAAAACTGGCTGATCACCGTTCAGGCGGCGAATCCCGGTGCGTTGATCTGGTTCGGGATGGCTTGCGCAATCAGCGGGATATTGTTTTTCCTGGCGGCGCTGTCACTTCGCAATCTGTACGCATGGCGTCATATTCAGGCGTTGACGGTCTTGCGACAATATGGCAATGAAGGATTGGTGCTGTGCGATCAGAAAGGCAAGGTGCGCTGGAGCAACGAAGCCGGATTTAATCTGCTTCTCGAAGGCGGGAGGTTGCGCGACGAAGCACAATCGGTATTTTCACGCGCACTGGCAACCCGCAAGGTGTCCTTGCAAGGAATTGTGATAGGGGAACGGGCGCGCGTGAACGTGCAGGCGATCCCCATCACGGGCGATGTCGCGCTGATTGCCAGACAAGCGCAGAACGATGGGGGACAAGCGCAATTTTACGAACGGTTCATGCGGCGTATTGTTCACGATATGCGAAACCCGCTGGCAGCCATCATCGCCCACGCCAGTAATTTACGCGCCTCTGCCGTGCTTGATACACACGCGGCAGAGATTATTGAAAATGAAGCCCTGCGTCTGACTCGTCTGGTCGACAGCCTGCTATTTGATGCCCGCTTAACCTATGTGCCACTCAGCACCGAACAACTCGACCCTGTAGAGTTGCTGGAAGAAGTTATCTATCAATTTGAGGAACGCGCCGCCGCAGAGGATAAAACATTGACGCTGGAAACACCCCCGGATCGCATCCAGATCGAAGGCGATCATGATTTGCTGGTTCGCGCGATTGGCAATCTTCTGGATAACAGTCTGAAATATTCCTGCGCCGGAAACAGTGTTCGTGTTATTCTGCAACATACGCCGGAACAGGTACAAATCACTGTGATAGATACGGGCGATGGCATCCCGGCGGAATATCTCCCGGAGCGAATTTTTGATCCCCTTGTGCGCGCTCACACAAAAGATCGTACCAGTGGCAGCGGACTGGGGCTTTCTATCGTCAAAAAGATTGTTGAGATGCACGGTGGACGCATAGCGGCAGAGAGCGAACCCGGAAAAGGGACAAGGATCACGATATGGCTGCCTCGATAAAGTGGCGAATAATGCTGCTTCTCCTGTCGTGTTTTGTCACCGGATGCGGTATCCGTGTTGAGATCGCAGCAACGCCCACCCGCATCCCGACACCGCGCCCGCGTTTGGTTCGCTATGCGGATGTAAAGCGGGTCGCAGCATCGCCACGCATCATCTTTCGTGATCTAAAGACTGCCGATGCCTTGCCATTTATGCACGAAGAGCTGAACAATGCTGTCGTTATCAGAGGGCATTCGCTGGTCGTCAACGCAGATTATGAAGCGACGTGGCTGCTCTCTCCGCCAGGAACGGGGCGCATTCGTTTTTCACTATATACCCGCCCTGCGGACGAGTCGAAAACATGGACTCTCATAGGCAGTGATTCCGCAGATAATCTGCAAACCTTTTCGACACCGGGGCGCACTGCTGATCTGCTCACCGTCTCTTATGAGGTCTCCGAAGTACGATTTCAGAAAGTGCGGGCAGAAATCGAAATTAATGCGAGGGCATCGGAAAGCATTCCGGTGGCGGCATCCGGGGCGTCAGAGTTATCGCTGACCGTGTTTTCGTCACCATCTGTAATTGATACCGACCCGGAAAATATTCGCCCTGCACTGGGTACATTGAATAGTGAGCAGCTTTTGCTGGATTGGCGCGGGTGGAACGGTGGCCCGTGTAAACTGGTCGAAAGCAAACCGGATATTCTAGGCCTGCGGATCGCCTGTGCGCAGTTTCAGGCAGGCAATATCGGGCAAGTGATTCAATCGCTGCAAGGCATTCAGGAGCAGGATAAAGAAACCAGCGCGCGGATTTCCGATTTTATTGGCTATCTGGCGGCTACACAGGGCGATTTAGCGGGTGCAAACCTGGCGTTTCAGGCGGCGACCAGTTGGTGGCTGGAATCGGATCAGGTGATCCGCTGGAGTATCAGCAGTCAAAATGATATGGCGACGCGCGTGGTAGATAGTCGCACGTTTCCTCAATTGGAATTTCTGCTCGAACTGGCCTACCAGATGCAGGAAAATCCGGGACGCGCGATTGCAGAGGGGAATTATTATTACATCGCGCGAGATCGGGTTGGATTGCAAGACCTTGTTGGATATTTCAAAGAGCGTAACTTGCCACAGCGTGCAGTTCTGGAACATTGGCTGGAGAAGAAATAATATTGTTTTTGCAAAGGCAACGGAGGAAAGAACGAGGAGCGGCAGCAGAAACGAAAAAGGAGGGCTG
>CAYSOC010000020.1:0-55571 GCA_964432445.1 uncultured Anaerolineaceae bacterium | reverse complement strand
GGATTTCTTCGACAGACATTTCCGGCATGGTGCGGTCAATCTCGGCAACTGCCGGAGCAGCAGGACGAACAGGTTCTGCTGGTGGCTTCGGCGGCGGCTCGATCATCGTCCGATCCGGCATTGCTTTTTTCAAGTCTTCAACAGACATTTCAAGCATTGTATGCTCGGCTTGCGCGGCAACCGGAGCAGCGGGACGGACAGGTTCTGCTGGCGGTTTCGGTGGCGGTTCGATCATCGTCCGATCTGCTGCCATCGCAGGCGCAGGCTTGACTGGTTCTGGTAGTGGTGGCGGCAACGGAGGTTTGGTGGGAGGCGTAACAGGCGACACAATAGGTGCTTCCTGATTTTTCAGACCGATAAGCGCCCGGCAAAATGCGATACTATCCGGGAAACGCTCCGATGGGTTCATCGCCAGCGCCCGCGCCAATGGCTCGCGGAATTGGGCAACAGCAGGATCATTAATCATTGTGCCAGAGGGGACTTTGCCACTGAGCATCGTATAGAATGTCGCCGCAAGGTTATATTGATCGCTCAATTTATCTGGCGGTTGTCCGCCGCGAACTTCCGGTGCAACGAACGCCGCGAGATAGGGATCATCTGTAAAGGCACGTGGTAACCTTGTTCCGCCAATCAACTGCGCGAGATTCCAATCGGTAATCATCGGGCCGCGACTTTTGCTGATATGGATCGAAAGCGGCGACAATAACCCGTGATGGATCGAAAGCGAAGCCGCCAGATCAAGCGCCCCGGCGATGCCCTGAACTGCATTGACCGCGATTTCTATTGGAAGCGTTCCTTGTTCTTCCAACTGTTGTTTCAGGACGGGAGACTTATGGTATTCGAGGACGAAATAAAAATATTCCTCGTTGGAACCATAGTCGAAAAGCTGAATGATGTTTGGAGACGCGAGTTTCAAAAGCCCGCTGACGGCATCCTGAAAGCGCGTTGAAAAACCGGGTTGGGCGGTCAGCGACGGAGCGATCACTTTCAGGAACGATTTGATCATCATACCTTGCGGCGCAGCGACATAGGTGTCGATCACCGCAGATGTAGCGACAAGTGACTCCACAACATATTGTGCTGTCATGCCGCCGGATTTGTGCTGAAAGACTCTGCCAATCAGCGCTGTACCTTCACTATTGCTGTTGCCCACTGGCACGGACTCCTCACTCGCCCATCGGTGCAGCTTCTATAAATACAATACGTCTCCGATTACGCTGCATCTCATCAATTATACTCGTTTTGCCGACGCCATATCAATGCGTGAGATTCACGGCGGGCATAAATCGAAAGATTGCGCTACGATCAAGAGAAGCATTGAAGAAGGGATACATCCGGTTGGCAAAGAACAGATTCGTTTTCGTCAGTCATGCCGGGGAAGATACCTGGGTAGCACGCCAGATCGCGGGTCACATCGAAGCACGCGGCGCGACGCCATTTCTGGATGAGACGCATATCGCGGTAGGTGCAGATTTTGAGGAAGATATACGGGGTTTTCTGGATCGTGCCGATGAAGTGCTGGTGTTGATCACGCCCTGGGCGATGGAACGCCCCTATGTCTGGGCAGAAATCGGCGCAGCATGGATCAAGCGTATTCCAATCATTGCGATCTTGTACGGATTGACAATGAAGGAATTTCAAGCGCGCCCGGATGCCCCGATTTTCCTGAAGAAAAGGGACATGATCCGACTGAATGACATTGATCAATACTTTGATCAACTCGGAAAGCGTGTGGAAGATGACAATAAATAGCACAAACGGCAGACTTCCAAAGGTATTTATTTCGGTTGCGCCGCAGGATAGCAAATGGGCGAGTGAATTTATAGAAGTGCTACGTGGCTCGGAAGTCTCCGCCAGAGTCGAGTTCAACGATCCGCTATCTGCCGAAGGGGTAAATGCACGGGAACTCGCCAACACACTACGCCGGAGCAAAATTGTAGTGATGCTCCTCAGCCCGGAAAACCTGAAACGCCCGCAATTGTATATTGAATTGGGCGCGGCGCTTGCCGATCACAAAAAGATTGTGCCTGTGTTGACGCAGGAGATCAATGAACGCCGTATCCCCGGCGCAATCAAACGCTACTCTCCTTTGCTCGAACCATCTCCGCGCGAAGCTGGCAAGCGCGTCGCAGAAGTGATTGAAACCCTGTTGAACTGATGGAACTTCTTGATTCGATACGTCTGCGTCGGACTACCAACAGTAAATTTTCCGGTAAAGCACTCCAGCCGGAGCATCTCCGGTTAATTCTGGAGAGCGCTGCAAATGCATTTGTCGTGCCGGGACAGCCGATTCCTTGGCATCTGGTTTTGATCACCGAGCCGGAACGCCGCGCTGTGATCGCGGAGTTGGCTGGCAAAAGCATGAAAGAGCAAATGGAAGGTCCGTTTTTCCAGCGCTACAAAAAATATTTCAGGTTCAATGCCGCCGAATCCGAAGCCAGCAAAGATGGTATCCTGATTGACAGAATCCCTGCCATTTTGCGTCCATTCATTCGCCTTGTATTTTCCCCGCGCAGCGGACGCTTGATGGGCGTTTTTGGTGCAAGCCGTATCCTGGGTAAAAATCAGAGCGATATTGTAGTTGCCTCCCCGTTGATTATCGCCGTTACTCTGGATAGAGAGATATACCAACCGCTAGAACAAAAAGGATTGTATGCGGCGATGGCACTGGGGGCATTAGTGCAAACTTTCTGGCTGACGACTACCAGCCTGAATATTGGAATGCAATTTATTAGCCTGCCGCTGGAAGTCCCCGAACGCAAGGCATTGATTGCGGAAATGCTGCACGTTCCAGCGAATCATGAACTGGTCGCGCTGTTCCGTATGGGCTATAAAGACCCAGCCATTGAACGCAATACAATTGATTGGGTGAGTAACCAGCGCAAGAGTTTTGGAGAGTTGACTGGCTTCAACCATTGGGAGACGCCCGCACCTTCCGGGTATGCCGACGCGCCTTCGATCTTGTGGACAAAACCAGAATCACCACCCGTTCCCTGACGCCCTGCTATCATTTGCGGGCGGTAATGCTACAATTGGCTTCAACTTCTGCGCACAGAAAGGAAACATATCGAATGCAAAAGCTATCGTTGAAAATAATCGCGCTGTTTGCGCTGGTATTGGCAATTTTCGGGCAGTCTGCGCCCGCGTCTGCGAATGTAACCCGGTTAGTGCTTGGTCGCCGCACCTGCGAAGGCGTGACTGCCTACGTCCTTTATGATTCATTCTCGGCTGGCAGCCCGCCCTATCTGGCCGGGTTTGCCGTCGATCTGGATGGGGATGGATTGCATGGAGAGCCGGAAGCTCTGGAAAAGTCGATTTTTACAAAAACCGGTCCAAGCGGTGCAGCCGGGTTTATTCGCGGACAGTTGAAATTTCCTGCCGTCCCCGAAGGAAGTGTAATCTCGGTGACTGCCTACGAAGTGGACAGTAACGGACGCCCGATTTCTGCTCAACTCCCAGCCGTGACCTATACCTGCACGAACAGACCGCAGACTGTGCAGATTCCCGCCAGCGCTCCGTATATCATCCCGAATGTGGCGGTGAGTGCGCGCGTCACCTTCTCGCCACGCATTCCGGTGTTCGATGCACCCAACGGCAAGAATGAAATCGGCGGATTGGCGACAGGCGAAAGCGTCACGGCAATTGGTCGTAATTCGCGCGGCGATTGGCTGCAAATTGCGTTTGGGGGTGGAACGGCGTGGATGATGTGGAACACCAACGCACTGGTCTTTGGTCCATATAGATCACTGCCTGTCACAGCTAAATAATTTCGTTGTAGACATTGGAATTGTTCGGGCGCATTTGTGGATAATGCGCCCGCTATCCCCGATCTGAAAAGCTGGATCGGGGATATTTTTGTAGAGGTCTAGTTCGCCTTTGCCGTGCGGCGACTCAGGAAGGGGATTTGACCTTTTTCCCAGGCCAGCATCAGCGGTACAGCCGTAAACGTAGAGCTATACGAACCGGAGATAACGCCGATCAGCAGCAGCGCGACGAAACGCCGTGTCGAATCACCGCCCGCGAAGAGGAGCGCAAGCATAACCAGCGCCAGCGAACTCTGAACGATCAGCGAACGCGGCAACGTTTCCAGAATGCTGCGGTTGAGTACAATCTCATACGGTTCGTGGCGGTGACGCTGGGCGTTTTCACGGATACGGTCAAACACCACAATCGTATCCTGCACCGAGTAACCAACCACCGTCAGGATCGCAGTCAGGAACAACGAATCGACTTCCCAACCGAAGATCAGACCCATAATCGACATGACGCCAATCAGCACCAGCACGTCGTGGAGCATTGCAAGCACCGCGCACGCGCCATAACGGAAGGCATTTTCGACGGAACGGAACGCAAAGACGATAAAGCCAAGCACCGCAAGGCTGGCAACGATCACCGCGACAAGAGCCGCACGGGTGACTTCGCTACCAATTTCCGGCGTAACGGTGTTTACGGAGTTTTGCGTTTCGTCCAGTTTGAGGTTATCTGCCTGGAAAGCGGTATTGATTGCTGCCAGAACGGAGCGCGTCTTGTCGTTATCGAGCGCGTCGGTACGTGCCTGCCAGCGCAACCGGGCAACATCACCGAGGCGCTGGATCAATACATTGCGTACACCCTGCCCGGTGAAGACATCTTCAATTTCGGCTTCTGTCGGCGGATTCGTAGATTTGCTGGCATCAACCGGGACGAACTGGAATTCGATCAAACTGCCACCGAGGAAATCATTGCCAAGCCGTACCGGAGTATGCTCCTTATAGGTGGCAACCGAAATCACCATAGCGATCAACCCGGCAATGATGACAATGCCGGAGAGCAGGAAGAAATACTTGCGTTGCTGTATGATATTGAACATTTCCAAATACCCTTCTGATTACTTGTGATACCGGAACAACGACGAAGGATTCTCACGGAAACGTTCACCAAACAACGCCAGCAATACCTCCAGGAACGTGCGCGTGACGAACACCGACGTGAAGATGTTCAACAGCAAACCAAGCAACAGTGTCACCGCGAAGCCACGCACGGCGGACGCTCCGAACTGACCACCGAAGAAGAACATGATGAACCCGAAGATCGCTGTCGAAAGGTTCGAGTCACGGATAGATGACCAGGCGCGATCATAGCCCGCCCGAATCGCCTGATCCAGCGAAGCGCCGAAACGCAGTTCTTCCTTGATACGCTCGAACGTCAAGACGTTACCGTCGATAGCGTTACCGATACCAACAAAGAAACCGACCAGCGCCGGGAGCGTGAGTGTCACCGGAATATACTTGAATAGCGCGAAGTTCACGGCGATGAAGAGTGACAACGCCAATGCTGCCATCAGACCGGGCAAACGATAGTAAAGGATCAGGTATAGCAGAATCACAACGATACTGAGAAGACCCGCGCGCCCGGTTGCATTAATCGAATCTGCACCGAGGCTCGCGCCGACCTGTTCTTCGGAAACAATACGCAGCGGAACAGGGAGCGCACCATAGCGCAGATTCAGCGCCAGGTCGCGTGCGGATTGTTGTGTAAAGCTGCCGGAGATGACGCCGCCCGAATCCAGACGCGCCTGGATCACCGGAGCGCTGATCACCTGACCATCCAGGACAATAGCCATCTGGCTATTGATATGGCTGGCAGTGAAGGGTCCAAACTTGCGGCCTTCGTCATTATCCTGAATCGTGAAGTTGATTACCCATTGGCTGGAAAGACCACCACCCGCCGAAGCATAGGCATCCTTGAGGCCGCCGCCAGTCATCGCAGTAGTAAAGGGCTGACCTGTACATGGGTTCAATACGCCGCGATCACGGGCTGTACCATCACGCGAATATGTTGGGGTAGCTGATGGGCCGGGTGTAGGACTGGCAACCGTTGTGCCTGCTGTTGTCGCGCCGGGTGTTGGTGTCACCGCCGGGTTTGTCGCGGCGACGGTTGCCGCTGGAGCAGCAGTGGTCGCGGCGGGAACGGCTGTTGTTGCCTGAACGGTAGGCTGGACTGTCGGCTCAGTGGTCGCCTGTGCCATATAACGTACCGAACGATTGCCTTCATTCAACCGTGCCGATGTAGTTGGGGCTGTGGTGTTTGTTGGCGGTACAGGTGTCCCTGTCGGTGGCAGTGGCGTCTCGGTTGCCGTTGGTGGCAGGGCTGTCGCTGATGGCGGGAGCGCTGTTGCCGAAGGCGGTACAGCCGTTGTTGCAACGGGGACTGCTGTCGTTGGCACAAGTGTGGCAGGAACAGCATTGGCGGCGGTAGGTGATACCAGTGTCACAACTGTACCAGTAGCGGTGAGTTGTGCTGTCGCTGTGATTCCACCGATGGTTGCTGTGGCTGTCGGAGTCGGGGTGGTGACACCTCCGCCGATCCCCAGCTTCTGCTGCACATCGGTATAAATGAAGACGCCTTCCGGTGGGAAGTTCGCCGTACAGGAGCCGGGCTTGCTAAAGTCTACAAATTCCAGCAAGCCAGTCTGTTTAATCAGGTCAACCGCCTGTTTAGGGTCGCGCACGCCCGGCAGTTCCACAACGACACGATTGGAGCCGCTGACCTGAATACGGGGTTCTGCGACGCCCAGCGCGTTGACACGGCGCTCGATAATACCTTTGGCACGATCCATGATTTCCGCGTTGACCGGAACACCGGGTTCAGCTTCCATCAGAACGCGCAGCCCGCCCTGAATATCAAGGCCGGTTTGTGCCTTGACCGGGCGGCCCAGAAAATCTGGTATATCGACAAGCGACATCCAGATGGCTAGTATCGCAACCGTAGCGATTACGACCAGCCTGAAAGGGGTCGAACTCTGCATACTACAAAATCCTTGTGGGTCTCGAACGATTATTAGTTGTGCAAACTGGCACAAATTCCGAATGGGGAATCATACCAGATAGAACGCTTGAAAAAAAGATTTTAACCCGCTCCCGAATAAGAAGAAACAGCAAACAGACAAGTTTTTCATGAGAATTGAGCGAATTGTAGATGCACACAGGGTCTGCCACAACGCGCGTGACAGACCCTGTAAACTTGCCGAAAGTGGATAACGGGCAGATATACGCTATGGTAATCCACCCCTGCGGAAAACTTACGGTGTACTACCCCAGACAAGCGTACCGTTCACATAGGCCGGGATGTAATTCGTGACGGTGTACGAGCCTGGCAGACTGCCCATCGCATAGCCAGTGTGCCACCAGTCATTTGCACCATTGAAGTTGTTCGTCCAGTCGTTCAGGTGCAGTGCGCCCTGATACTCGACGGATGCCCCCGGCGCAAGGCTGTAAGTGCCATAGCTGAAAGTGTAGACATAGGTGCTACCAGATACCAATACCGGCGAGGAAATGCTGACTACACCTGACTGATCCCAATACTTTTCAAGGACGTATTTGGAAATCGGCTGTGTACCGTCGATGGTGATATACAGACGGACAGAAATATTTGTCTGTGCCGCTGATCCCGTGTTGACGATCTTATAGCGGAATTGTGACTGTTGTGTGCTGTCTGCGCCACCATTTTGAATCTGTACCTGCAAGCCACCCGGTGGGTTGGTGCGAGTGATTGTCGGCGTGGAAGAAGGTAGCGGCGTGTTCGTGCGCGTCGGTGTCGCGGAGGGCAACGATGTATTGGTGCGGCTTGGTGTTGCCGATGGTGGTGATGTGTTCGTGCGTGTTGCCGATGGGATAATGCTGGTAGCCGTTGATGTATTGGTACGAGTTGCGCTGGCAATCAGTGTATTCGTGCGTGTCGTGGTCGGTGTCGCAGTCGCTGGCTGGAATGTTGCTACTGTACTGGTTGGTGTATTCGTGCGGGTGGCACTGGCGACAGGCGTATTGGTACGGGTCGCTGTTGGTGTCGGCGTAGTTGGCGCGCAGGATTCAAAGAAATCACCCCAGAAGCCGTTTGCCATTGCAATATCCGTCTGCGCCCAGAAGCGGTGATAGTTGAACACCGGGTCTTGTCCCGCCTGGACAGCCGCCTGAACACGGGCAAAATCTGGGTCATTGGCATATTGCGGACGGATTGAGAAGAAGGTCGCACCCGGTACGATGCAGTCATTGGTGCAAAGCGGCATCTTGCCCGTTGTACCAGAAGGAACGTAGATGATCTGGTTGAAGAAGCGGCTGTAATCCCCGCGTGCTTCCGGCGAAGTTACACCCGTCGCGTTGCGGTGATTATTCCATTGTGCGTCGAGAACGCGCTTTGCGAGATCACGCGCAGCGGTATCCAGTGTGCCGAACTTGCCCGTCGCGGCGGCGTACCATGTCAAGGCGTTGGCGGCAGAGGCCATCGTACCCATATCCTGACCGTAATTCACAATCGAGATATGCAAGCCGGGATTGGCAGGCGGTTGACCGGAACCCGTGTTGAAATCTCCGGCAGGTGCGCCTGACCAGGAGATCGTGCTGGCGACCTGTACGTCTTCGCCGTTTGTGCCGGGGATGAACTGGAATATGTTGCCAGTCTTGAGCCAGTTCACCCATTTGGCGAGGATCGCGCCTGCCTGAGCATTGCCTGTATAGTAGTAATATTCCGCGAGGCGCTGGACAGACCACGCCTGGAAGCCAAACCATGTATTTGAACCCGGATCGAGGTAAACGGGATTGGCAACGTAGGTCATGCCATTGAATTTCGGCGTACCTGCAACGGCAGCACTATAGCTGCCTGTACTGGAAACCTGACCGAACTCCGCCCCACCTGCAATCGCGCCCTCTGCGGATTGCAGCCACTGATAGAAATCAAGCTGACGGGTGAGGCTGTTTGCCCAGTCGGTGCTGGCGCTGGCGGAAAGCGGCTTGAACTTCGGATCGGTAGCGAGCGCCCAGGCAGCCATCGGGTTTTGATAACCGAAGTGCGCAGCATAGTCACCAATACGCCAACTCCATGAACCCGACCCGGAGGCATCGCCACCCCATGCGAAATACCACGAAATCAGGTAGTGGAGCGAATTCTTACCCGAACCGCCGGGGCAGTTGATGCTCATGGTGGCGCAGGGGATCGCCTTGAAATACTTCTCTGCCATCGCATAACGCAGATAGTCGCCCATCTTCGCGGCTTTGGCGTTATAGGTGTTGATGTTGACTCCATACTTTGCAGCAGCCTGTTGTGCCAGATATGCTGCCTGAACTACACGGGCGTCGGCATCGGGCGCATCCGTATAGCCGTATTTCTTGGCTGCACCGCTCGGCCCATCAATGAAGTATGGACCAAAGCCGATATAGTTGCCGTTAAACTTCTGTCCCCACTTTTGCGTATCCCATGACGGCTGCGGGATAACTTCCCAGGTGCTTTCCTGCGGACCGCGCTGGAATGTGTTGATATAGGCTACCGGGCTTGTCCCATCGTTGCGATTGCCGAAGCCGTAGAAGTTGTCACCATCGAACAGCCAGTGCATCGCGTAAATCTGATTGTTGCCATAGGTCGAACCGAGTTCGCTATAGAACGGGTCTTGTCCAGAGGGAGCAGAAGCATTGCTCTGGGAAGGATAGAGCGATGGATCAGCATATTCGCCTGCATATCGGGCGGGGCTGGAAGCGTTATAGCCACCGTTAGGCTGGTCTGCCGCCGATGGGATCGCGTACTTTTCGATGGCTGCCCATGTGTTTTGATAGTAGGAAAAATCGCCCGTCAGGTTGGCATATTCAGCAGCCAGCCAGAGCATATAGCTCCACGTTTCCGACGACAATTCGTGACCATGATCCGGCGCTTCCACCATCAGCGTTTCAACAGAGTGATAGGGAATCAGGTCAGTGCCAATAACTTTCAGATAACCATTAGGGTTGGTTGTTCCGCTGGCGCTCTTGATCATGGACTGCCACTGATCGATGAAACGTGCCTGCATTGTGCTACCGGGACAAAGCGTTGCATTCACATTGGCAATAAGCGGGGCTGCCTGGGCATTCAGTTGATGCGAAATGAACATAGCCCCCAGGATCACAGTCAGAATCGAGACGATGATCACGCGGTGTATTGGAGCAGGGAGACGTAATCGTTTTAACATACAAAATTCTCCAAAACTATTTTGAAAACCAGAGGAGTGGTCGAAATTCTGGAGATGGTGAAACAGGCCATGCGATTTCGAGCAGTCCGAAATTGAAACCAAAATCAGGTTAGCATCGTGATGTGACAGAAACCGTAACAATCTGAGGGGTTTTTGTACGATTGGGGTTGATCAGGCCATCCGGCCTATAGTTCGGGAGCGTAACTAATGGTATCTTCAACAGAAATTGTTACGCGAGGCATCGTTTTTTCCTCAAAAGAACAACCGAACACAAACTAAAGTTTAATTTTTTAAGGAACTTTCATCATGGAACGGCAGCGCGCATTGGTTGTCGAAGATAACCGCTCACTTAATATCGAAATCGGACGGGCGTTAAAAGCCAACAATTATCAGGTGACATCCGTGTTCGGCGGCCTGGAAGGTCTGGTTCACTTCGAAAAAGAGCAGCCCGATTTGATGCTGCTCGATCTCCATCTGCCAGGGTTGAACGGATTTGAAGTGTGTCGGCGTATTCGGCAACGTTCCAATATCCCGATCATGATGCTTTCGGCACAGCGGGATATGTTTTCAAAAATTACCGCGCTCGATATTGGGGTGGATGATTATCTATATATCCCCTTTGATATGGTCGAACTCCTGGCGCGGACGCGGGCGTTGCTGCGGCGCAGCACATGGACACGCCTGCTGCAACCTGGCGCAATCTGCATCGGCAATCTGGAAATCGATCTGGAAAGCCATCAGTTGTTACGGAACGGTCAGAATGTTCACCTGAGCCGTACAGACTGGTCGCTACTGGAAGTCTTGATCCAGAACGCTGGACGGGTGCTGACACATCGGTTTTTGTCACAGCGTATCTGGCAGGATGATTGCACCGAAGACAACGTAAACCTGCGCGTGGCGATTGGACGCCTGCGCCGTAAACTCGAAGATGATCCAGGCAATCCACAATATCTGCTGACAGAATCGGGCATCGGCTACTACTTCGCGCAGTTTGACCTCACCGATAAAAATCCGTTGTACCTGTTGGCGGGCAGTCCGGTGGCGCGGCGTCAGCCGAATATTCCGAATCAGCGTACCTCGTTCATCGGGCGCGAGCCGGAAATTGAATATCTCCGCAATCTGCTTTGCCAGCCCTATGTCCGGCTTGTCACGCTGATCGGCGCGGGTGGTTCCGGCAAAACGCGACTGAGTTTGCAGCTTGCCGCCGCCATACAGGAAAATTTTGAGCATGGCGTGATTCTGGTCAATCTTGCCTCGATCAACAATCCCAGCCTTGTGAAGCTGCAAATCGCGCAATCGCTTGGGATCAAAGAGAGCGCAGGGCAGGGCTTGATCGAAAAGCTGAAAAATTTTCTTTCCGATAAGCAATTGCTGCTCATTCTGGATAATTTTGAGCAAATCGTTGTTGCAGCGGGTTTGATCGCGGAACTTCTCGACGCCGCGCCGAGGATAAAAACCCTCGTCACCAGTCAAATTCGGCTGAATATCAGCGGCGAACACATCTTTGAAGTGCAACCGTTGCCGCTACCTAACACGGCTGAATTGCCACCACTGGACGACCTGAAACGGATTCCCGCGATTGCACTCTTCACCGAACGCGCGCAGGCGATCCAGCCCGATTTCGCGCTGACACCGGAGAACGCCGCCGCTGTAACGCAAATTTGCGTTCATCTGGACGGTCTGCCACTGGCGATTGAACTGGCTGCCGCGCGGATCAATGTCCTCTCGCCGCAGGCAATGCTGGCGCGCATCTCGAATCCGTTTACCCTGCTTGTCGGCGGGGAGCAGGATCGCCCGGAACGGCACAAGACGATCCGTAAGACGCTCGATTGGAGCTATGGTTTTCTTGGTAAATGTGAACGTTCACTCTTTGCGCAAATGAGCGTTTTTGTCGGTGGCGGAACGCTGGATGCGGTGGAGGCAATCTGCAAACTGCCAGATGATCAACCGCTTACAGTCATCGACAATATCCTGTCGCTTTTGAACAAGAGCATGTTACAGCAGCGTGTCGAGCCACTTCTGGAAAATTATTCATCAACGCGCTTTGTGATGCTGGAACTGATCCGCGAATATGCACAGCAACGGTTGAACGAAGAAGCCGACGTGTGCGCAGTACATCGGCGGCACGCGCTTTACTATCTGGATTTGGCGGAACAGGCCGATAACCTGATCTCCGGTCAGCAGGAAGAGATCACCCTGCTGCAACTGGAACGTGAACATGACAATTTGCAGGCGGCGATCCAATGGGCATTGGATGAGGGTGAAAACGAAATCGCGTTGCGGTTGTGCGCCGCACTCTGGAAGTTCTGGCACGTACACGGCAACCAGAGCGAAGGCAAGCGCTGGATACGCACCGTGTTGGATCGGACGACGGACATGGAAACACCAGCACGTGTCCTGACGCTTTACGGGGCGGGGTGGCTGCACTTCGATCAAGGAGAGTGGGAACAAGCCACCGCTGTCTATGACGAGAGCCTGCAACTGGCGCGCAAGATCGGGGATCGCTATAGCATCGCGGAGACATTGCACGGGGTCGGGTTGATGGCACGCATACGCGGTGATGATAAAAAGGCTGTTGCCTGTTACGAGGAAAGCCTCGGCTACTTCCGCGCATTGAACAATAGTGTCGGGATTGCGTGGTCGCTGGATCACCTGGGACGGGTTATGTTCTTCCAGGGTAACTATCAGCACGCGGTCAAGCTGATCTCCGAGGCGCTTTCGCTATTCCGGGTAATGGAATATCGACGCGGGATCGCGCTCATGCTCGGCAATCTTGGCGCGATGATGTTGCAACAGGGCGATCTCGAAGACGCCGCCACTTATCTCGAAGAAAGTATCAGCGTTCAGGACAAACTCGGTGATCGGCTCGGCGTTGTAACGTTCCAGATTCGCCTGGCAGAAACTTTCCGCTATCAGGACAAACTCGATCAGGCTGAAAAACTCCTGACAACCTGCCTCAGTTTCAGTCGTGAACTAGGCTACCGCTGGTACACTGCTCTTGCGCTCAATCAACTGGGGCGAGTCAGCATCGCGCAGGGGTTGTATCAACAGGCCGAAACGCAATTGAGTGAAGCATTGGAAATCTACCGTGAAACGCCGAATAACACCGAAGGGATTGTTGTCTCGCTGGAAGGATTCGCTGAACTTGCGGCGGCGCATCATCGTATGGCAGACGCCTTGCGGTTATACAGCGCTGCGATTGCGATCCGGCAGGCAAACCGTATGTCGCTGCCTCCCGCCAACAGGCTACTGGAAGTCCGATTGCTCAACGAGGCTCAAACGGCACTTTCTGAAAATGAATTTATCTCGGTATGGGATGAAGGGCAACGCCTGCCCTCGGAAACACTGGAAAATGCCTTGCACGCGATAAATGCAAATTCCGTTACGGATTCTGTTACGACGTGATGCTAGACTGTAACTGAAAATAAAAAATTCGGTTACGAGGAGCGCTTTACTCATCTCCTCACCCAAAAGGCGCACCGCGTTACACACACACTTATTGACGCCTGATTACGTTTCGGAATGAACTTTTTGAAGAGGCTTTTTTCCATGAACAAACGACTGTACTACGCGCATCGCGGGATATTGGTGTTTGCGCTCCTTGCGGCCTTGATTGGGACTGTTACCCAATCCGGGCTAATCAGCGTTCGCGCCGCCAACGCTGGCCCCGGCAATGCTGGCTTCAACTATGGCGAAGCGCTCCAGAAATCCATTTTGTTCTATGAAGCGAATCGCTCCGGGAGGCTTTCGACTTCAAGTATCCCCACCCGCTTTATCTGGCGTGGCGATTCACAGTTACAGGATGGACAGGATAATGGGCTTGATCTTACTGGCGGATGGGTAGACGCTGGCGATAACGTCAAGTTTATTTTCCCAATGACCGAAGCGGTAGCAATGCTGGCATGGGGCGGCGTTGAATATCGTCAGGCGCTGGCGGATAGCGGACAGCTAACCTGGTATCTGAATCAATTGCGCTGGGCAAACGACTGGTTTATCAAAGCGCACCCCTCTGCAAACGTGTTTTATGGGCAAGTTGGTCATGGCGGTTCCGATCACTCTTTCTGGGGGCCAGTGGAAGTCACCAACTTCACGACCCTTTCCGGGCCGACAGCGACAGGACAGCCGACCAATCGTCCATCGTATAGCATCAACCCAACCTGCGGCGGTGGTGCTGATCTGGCAGGCGGCGCGGCGGCAGCAATGGCAGCTTCGTCCATTGTTTTCCGTCCGACTGATCCAGCCTATGCTGATACGCTCCTGAGCCACGCAGTACAGCTTGATGCGTTCGCACACAATTACAAGCAGAAATATACAGTTTGTATCGCCGACGCTGCTGGTTATTATCAGTCCTACAGTGGCTTCAATGACGAACTCGTTTGGTCGGATATTTGGCTGGCAAAGGCGAAGGATGCGCAATCCGCAGGCAGCGGCAGCAGCTATTGGACAACCGCGCGCAGCGAATATAACAATCTCAGCACTGAACCGCAGTCCACCACCAAATCCTACAAATGGACACTGGCATGGGATGACAAGTCCTATGGCACATACGTCCTGATGGCGAAGCAGTTCCCGAACGATGCCGCTGGCTATAATGATGACGCAGAGCGTTGGCTGAATTTCTGGTCACCCGGTGGCGGTATCGCCTATACTCCCGGTGGACACGCCAAACTTGATTCGTGGGGTTCGTTCCGTTATGCCGCGAATACATCCTTCATTGCCTTCGCCTACGCCGATCAAATTTCGGATGCGACCAAGAAGGCAAAATATCGCGCTTTTGCGGAACAGCAGATTAACTATATTCTGGGGCAGAATCCGCGCGGATGCAGCTATGAAATGGGTTTCGGCGCGTGTCCTCCACAGAAGCCGCACCATCGTACCGCGCAGGGTTCATGGGTGAACAACAGCAGTACCCCGACCATTTTCCGGCACACATTGTTTGGCGCATTGAGCGGCAGCCCCGGCAGCGATGACACCTTCATCGATGACGTGAACTCCTATGTCAACACCGAACCAGCCGTTGACTATAACGCCGGGTTCGTCGGCGCACTGGCAAAGATGTATTCGCTCTATGGCGGTACACCGCTGACCGATGCGCAACTTAACGCACAGTTGCAGGCTGATAATCCGTTGTACCCGCATACCTGCGCCGACGAATTCCTGGTGGAAGCCAAGATCAATACCACTGGCAGCAACTTCACCGAAATTTCGGCCTATATTAATAACCGTTCCGGCTGGCCTGCACGCAACAGTAACCAACTCAAGTTCCGCTACTTCTTCACGCTGGATGCGGCAAACATCAGCGATGTGGCGGTAACATCTAACTATTCCAATGGGACAACGATCAGCGGCCCGACGCTCTGGGACGCAACCAACAAAGTTTACTACGTCACGATAGACTATAGTGGCCTCAACCTGTATCCTGGTGGACAATCTCCGGCAAGTCGCCGCGAGGTTCAGTTCCGTCTGAGCAGCAACAGCAGCAACTGGAACTCTGCCAATGACTTCTCCTTCACAGGCTGGAACGCGACGTATCCATATCCAAACACAGGCTACAGCTATGCCGCCAACATGCCTGTTTACGAAGGGACAGCCAATGCGAAGCTGTGCGGCTCCGAACCCGGTTCATCGAATGTCACACCCGGCACAAGTACGCCAACCAGCACCCGTACCCCAACCGCGACCAACACGGTAGCAACTTTCCAGCCCGCGACCAGCACGCCGACAACAACCCGTACCAATACGCCAGTCGTCACCGCGACACGCACCAACACACCAACGATCACTCTGACAAATACAGTTGGTCCGTCTCCGACACGCACCAATACGCCAATACCGTCGGCAACCCGTACCAACACGCCAATACCATCCAGTACGTTCACGCCGACCATCACGAATACGCCTCCTCCGGGTGGCTCGTTCAAGGTACAGTATTTCGCATCGGATACGATTCCTGGCGACAATCATATGAAGCCACACTTCAACGTCGTGAGCCTGTCCACCAGCGCCGTCCCACTGTCCGAGTTCAAGATTCGCTATTACTTCACAAAGGAAAGTGGCGGCAATCTGGTCTGGAACTGCGACTATGCGGTTGTTGGATGCGGCAATATCAGCGCCAGCTTTGTCGCCATCAGTCCGGCGCGCACAGGTGCGGATTACTACGTCGAAATCGGTTTCACCAGTGGCACGCTCCCCGGTAACATGGGCAGCAGCGGGCAAATCCAGGCGCGTATGAATAAGAGCGACTGGACGAATTTCAACGAATCGAATGACTATTCGTTCGATGCCACCAAGACGAGCTTTGCAGACTGGAATAAAGTCACGCTGTATCGTAACGGTACGCTTGTCTGGGGCGTCGAACCCTGATTTTCTCCCAATATTAGGGTAAAAAGCCTCAATCGATCAGCCCGGTCTTTCATGTAACAGTGAGAGATCGGGCTGATTGATTTCTGCTCAATGGCGGGCGTTGATGTAATCGGTATAGCCGCCCTCGTAACAGCAAACACCACCATTTTCCAGACCAATCACCCGATCCACTACCTTATCCAGATAGTAACGATCATGGGAGATGGTGAAGACTGTCCCCTCAAATTCATCCAGCGCTGCTTCCAGTGCCTCACAGGAAGGAATGTCCAGATTGTTCGTTGGTTCATCCAACAGAAGCAGATTCGGCTTTTGCAGCATCAGGCAGGCCAGTTGCAGGCGGCTGCGTTCCCCACCGCTGAGTGTGCCGATAGGCTGGCGCGTCTGCTGGTAGCTGAACAGGAATTTGCCGAGGAATGATACGGCGTCGCCTTCCGGGATTGGTGCAAGATCGCGCACTCGCTCGACAGGTGTCCGGTGCAGCCAATCGCGCAACGTCTGATGTTCTTGCGAGTAGTAACCAATTTTCACACTTGGCCCGACTTTGATTATTCCATCAAATGGTTGATATTGTCCCAGAATCAGCTTGAACAATACCGATTTGCCAACCCCGTTATCGCCACACAAACCCACTCGCTCACCATGTTGCAGCAGAAAATCCACATCCGAAAACAGCAGATCATCACCAAATGCCATCGCCAGATTCCGCACTTCGATCACCTTGGTGCTGCCGCGCCAACCCTCGAACTGCACCGCCATCTGACGCCGTTCAGTGACTTTTTCGATGATCTCGCCGTTGGCTTCCATGCGTTCCAGCATTTTCCGGCGGGAACGTGCCTGCTTGATATGGCGTTCGTCCACGACAATACGCGCCCAGTGTTCAAAGCGTGCAATGGCCTCTTCTATCCGGGAAATTTCTTTCTGTTGCGCGATGTATAACTGTTGCTGGCGCAGGCGTCGCAATTCTTTCTCGTTGACATAGGCTGTGTAGTTACCTTTATAGAAATTCAGCTTGCCAGCCTCCAGATCAACAATAGAGGTGGCGATGCCATCGAGCATATACCGATCATGGGACACGGTGATTACCGTTCCCTTATAGTCCCGAATGAAGCCTTCCAGTGCCTGTTTTGCTTCCAAATCCAGATGATTATCGGGTTCGTCCAGCAGCAATACATCGGGTTGCTCCGTTGCCAACCGCACAAATGCAACCAGTTTTTTCTGACCGCCGCTGAGTGCTTCGGTAGGCAGCGTCATATCATCGGGCGTGAAACCGAGGCCGTTCAACATGCCGCGTATACGGTTGGCGTGCTGCGCGCCGCCGAGCCGTTCCCATTCTGTAATCGCTTTTTCCTGCCGTACCAGTACCCGTCCCAGTGCATTCGGATCGCTGTAAATTTCAGGTTCGCCGATTTGTGCTTCGATGCGCTTCAACTCTTCTTCGATACGTGCCAGTTCCGGCGGTTGGATCATGGCGGTTTCCAACAGGGTTTGACCTGGTGGCAGCGTCACCTCCTGCGGCAGATAACCAACCGTCACGCCCCGCATTTTGGTGAGCGTACCACCGTTCAAACTGACCTCGCCCATGATCAGCTTGAGCAGGGTTGATTTACCTGCGCCGTTTGGCCCGATCAGACCGACGTGATCCCGGTCTCCGATAGACCAGCTTAGGTCGTGGAAGATAACTCTGCCCGCATGGTTGACAGCGACCCGATCTAGTTGAATGATGTGCATTTGCTCGACTCCATTTGATTGCATTTACGGGAAACAAAAAACGGCAAGGGGTGCGCCCTCGCCGTTGAATGACCAGTGTTAAATTGAGCTAACAGCTATTCGGTCAACAGGCGCACCTATTCAAGGAGCGCCCATTGATAGACGTCATAATTGCTCTGGAAATAATGCGTTGACCGAAGTGAATCATAATGTGTGTCAGATTAGCAGAGTTTGCGACGTGAGTCAATATAAAAACCTGTAATCTTTTAACTGGAATGCCCTACGACAATAACAACATTTCCCTTTTTGTGTCCCTTATCGACATAGCGATAAGCCTCGGCAATCTGTTCCAGAGGATAGCATCTGTCAATAACAGGTTTTAACTTTCCTGCTTCAATCAGCGTTTTGAGGAATTTCAACGATTCCACCTTATTGACTGACATCCCGCTGATTACTCGTTTGCCGCCTCTTATCGAAGTCCATCGCGCCAGGAAAATGTTTTTCAGGCCAGTTGTTGGGAGATAGCAGCCGTTTTTCGTTAACGAATTCCTGCAACGTGAGAAGGAACTCTTGCCCACTGTATCAAAAATAATGTCATAGGTTTCCCCATTTTTGGTGAAATCCTCTTTGGTGTAATCAATGACCTTATCGGCTCCCAGCGATTTCACCAGTTCCATGCTCCCGGCACTGCATACCCCGGTCACAGTTACTCCGAAGTATTTGGCAAGCTGAATCGCAAAAGTGCCGATACTCCCGGAAGCACCATTGATGAGAACTTTTTGCCCGCCCTGAATATTTGCCTTATTTCTCAGGAAAAACAGTGCGGTGGTTGCCCCATCAACGGTTGCCGCTGCTTCTTCCCATGTCATATTGGCGGGCTTTATTTCCAGCGAACCCATTTCAGGCAAACAGACATATTCAGCATGAGCGCCAAGTTTAAACCCGGTAAACCCATAAACCTGATCACCTTTCCTGAACCGCTTTACATCTTTGCCTGTTGCTTCAATTTCGCCAGCCAGTTCAAGCCCTAATATTTTTCTTGTCGGTCTTGTGAGTCCCAGGATAATCCTGCCCCAAAGCGGTTCGCCCTTTCGCATCGTACAATCTGCCGCTGTTACTGTAGTGGCGTGTATTTTGATGCGCACTTCATTATCTTTAGGCACAGGCTGCGCTATTTCCTTGTATTGAAGCACATCGGGCGTTCCATATTGCGTATATACAATTGCCTTCATGGGTTCTCCTGAATGAAGTTCAATTTGATCGTTTCGGCGTCTTCTGTTCAATAGCAACAGCATAGTAGCGGCATAGTATTGGGTAAAGACACTAAAGTATTGTTTTGCAGAAAAAGAGGATTCTTTTCGCCCCGTTTGATAAACTCGTTCCTGCTGATCGGTGTATTCAGTTACAAGGAAATAATTAGATTATGTTTGATCCAGTTATTCTCATTGCTTTTGTTTTTACTCTGGTTTTGCTTGCTATCGGAATATTGCGTGGGGAGTATAGTCAGGAACGCGATGCTAAAATCCCGAAAATCCTGGAACTGCCACAGTCATTTCTTCTGTTTGCCGCGACGCTGATTTGGCTGCGCAGTGTGGATAGTCGCTATGCGCTGGTCGCGGCGGG
This sequence comes from uncultured Anaerolineaceae bacterium, assembly GCA_964432445.1. Lineage (GTDB taxonomy): Bacteria > Chloroflexota > Anaerolineae > Aggregatilineales > UBA2796 > JBBRMW01. Next base: position 35,908 of record CAYSOC010000020.1, on the reverse strand, counting down.
AATCGGGTTAGGGTTTCTCGGTGATCTGTTCATGGCGAATGTGTTTCGGATGAAGGAGCCTGTCCCTTTTGGCATGTTGGCCTTTGCTGCGGGGCATGTTTCCTATCTGTTGGTGTTTCGCACGCTGGCAAACGAGTTAAACCTCACTTCGGGCGGCGCTTTTATCGCTAGCATCGGCTTGTGCTGGTTGTTCGCGGTGATCATGTGGGTGGTTTTGGTGCGTTCGCCAAAGCTGGGCGCAATCCAGTACGCTGCCCTGATTTATGGACTGTTTCTGGCGACAGTGGCGGGCGCAGCGGTTGGATTGGCTGTGCAATCGTCGCGCTTCTGGTTGCTGGCTATCGGAACATTGCTGTTCATGACCTCGGATTTGTTGCTCGGTGCGCAGCTATTCGCAAATAAACATTTCCGCTATATAGGCGATGTTGTCTGGATAACCTATGTTTTGGCGCAATTTCTGATCATTGGTGCGCTGACTTCGGTTATTTCGACCATTCCAGCGTAATCCTAGCGCATTTGGAGAATCTGGAAGAATGTTATGCAGGTGTGATTGCGTGGGGGTTCGTCACCACCTTGACATCTGTAACCATGTTGAGGACACTTAGCGGTAATCGTAGGATTGATCACATTCAAAGGGTTGGGTTCATGGCTGCCAAATGCTGGGTATGCGACGGTGATGTACACGCTTCCTGCCGTTTTTGCGGGCGTCTGGTCTGCAAGGATCATGCTTCCAAAATGCCATTTTTGCTGTCCGTATACGTCGGCTCGAAACAAATACCGAAGGCCGTAGTGGTTGCCGATACGATCTGGTGTGGCATCTGCCGTCCGCAGGGTGAACCTATCGAGATGCCGGAATTGTATTAGTTTTGCTGGTTTTTTCCATTTTAACATTCCCCGCGCTATAATGCCGCCAATTTATCTGCCGTCAGGCAGAAGAGGGAAAAAATGGAACGGGTTGATAAAATTCTGACGGGTGGGCTTGTCCTCACCATGAATCAGCAGATGGATTTATACCCGGATGGCGCTGTTGCTGTTCTGGATGACCATATCGTTGCGGTTGGGCCAGCGGACGCAATCCGTGAAAAATATGCCGCCGACGAACTAATCATGTGCGGCGATCAGATTATCATGCCGGGGTTAGTGAATACCCATACGCATGTGCCAATGACCTTGCTGCGCGGGATTGCCGATGACCTGCGTTTCGATGTCTGGCTGATGGGCTACATCATGCCAACAGAGCGTGAATTTGTGAACCCGGAATTTTGCCGCCTCGGTACGCGCCTTGCCTGCGCGGAGATGATCCGTTCCGGGATCACGATGTTCGCAGATATGTATTATTTCGAGGCGGAGATTGCCGAAGAGACGGCAAAAGCTGGAATGCGCGCGGTATGTGGTCAGACGATCCTGAAGTTCCCGACACCGGACGCCGACAGCTATGATGAAAGCCTCGCCTATACGCGCAAATTTATTGAAGACTGGCGCAATCATCCCCTCATTGTGCCTGCTGTTGCTCCTCATGCCCCTTATTCCTGTACCGATGAAATCCTGACCGCGTGCAAGGATTTGGCAAAGGAATTCGATGTCCCGCTGTTGATCCATATTGCAGAGATGCGACAGGAAGTGGAAGACAGCCGCCGCGATCATGGAATGCCCGTCGTGCCGCGCGTCAAGAAACTCGGATTGTTCGAGGCTAAAACACTGGCGGCGCACTGCGTCCATGTCGATTCCGGCGAAATTCGCACGTTCTATAATCACAATGTCGGTGTCGCACACTGCCCGACCAGTAACCTCAAACTGGCAAACGGGATCGCCCCGGTTGTAGAAATGCTGGAACGTGAACTCAAGGTGGGTATTGGAACAGATGGCCCCGCCAGCAACAACGATCTGGATATGTTCGAGGAAGTCCGTCTTGCCGCAATTCTGGCGAAGGGCGCGACCCTTGAGCCGACGGTACTCCCTGCGAAGCAGGCGCTGCTTATGGCGACCCGTCTGGGCGCGGAAGCCATGCACCAGGGGCATATCACGGGCAGTCTGGAAGTGGGCAAGCGTGCCGATATTATCATCGTGGATCGGAACACATTGCACGGTGCGCCACGTTTCGAGCGCGATTACGATGTTGCCTACTCACAGGTTGTCTATACCTCCAAGAGTACCGATGTCGCCCATGTCATGATCAACGGCAAATGGGTGATGCGGGATCGCAACGTGCTGACCGTCGATCAGAATGCCGCTATCGCCGATGCCAACAAACTGGCGCGTGATGTGGATCGGTTCCTGATTGGGCGCGAAGGCAACGTCCTGAACAAATTGATTGCCATTGGTGGCGTTGAACAGGAAGAAAGTTTCGAGATTCAGGTCAAGGCGCGGATCAGTGGACCGGATGCACTTGAGCCACTGCTGAAGGATCATCGTTCGCAGATTGTGAAGGAAACGAACTACCGTCAGTACGATACCTATTTCCTGTTTATGGACGAAAATCAGGGGCGTGTGCGTTATCGTGAAGATGACAGTCTCGATGAAAAGGGGAATGTGAGCAACGTGCGTACCCGTATCACGTTCACTTCTCCGACCAAAGAACGCGAATTTGACGATGCTGTGTTGCTCAGTCGTTCGCAGTTCATCGCCCCCGCAGATCGCCCGTTGCGCTTCTATCGGGAATATTTCCGCCCGAACGAGGAACGTCAGGTCGAAAAGGAACGCTATCGTTGGCATCTGCTCTATAAGGGCGTGCTGTTTTATGTGAATCTGGACAAAATGATCAATCCCTCCATTGATGGCTATTTCGTGGAAATCAAGAGCCGTACATGGTCGCGCCGTGATGCCGAATATAAAGCAACACTAATCAGCGAAATGCTGGCAGGAATACTCGGTTTGACGCCAGAAAAACGGGTCCGGAAAGAATACATCGAATTTCTGGCTGTGTGATAAGGCGCTCTGTGGTAAAATTTGCCGTGCAAAAATATCCGGCAGTATTTATCCACAAGCGAAAGTACAGGCAGGCATGGCAGAAAGACCCGTTTTGATTATCAATCAGGGCGATAAAGCAGGACAGCGCTGGACGGTTCAGAGCGATTTGGTGGTGCTTGGGCGCGGAAACGAATGTGACTTGCTGCTCCCGGAGCCGCAAGTTTCGCGCCAGCACATCAAGATCAAACAGATCGCCGGACAATATGTCCTCGAAGACCTGGATAGTAAAAACGGGACATGGGTCAACGGACAGCAGGTGAAGGGCGAGCGCGTCCTGCGCGACGGCGATGAGATAAACGTCGCGCTTGCTGTTACCATTGTTTTTGTTGAATCGGAAGCCACCGCCCCGGTAACCCTCAACGACACAGCAGGGAATACGCGGGGTGGTGTTGGTCGCCTCCGTCTGGATCGGGATTCCCGCCGTGTGTTCATCAATGGCAAGGAAGTAGACCCGCCTCTGAGCCTGCCACAATATCGCCTGCTGGAATTATTGGTCGATTCAAAGGGTGGCGTCTGTACGCGCGATCAGGTGATCGAAGCGGTCTGGCCTGAAGTGGTTGGCGAGGGCGTCAGCGAACAGGCGATTGATGCACTGGTACGCCGCCTGCGGGATCGGATTGCCGAAGTTGATGGTGAACATCAATATATCGTCACTGTCAGAGGACATGGCTTCCGTCTCGATCAGGGAAGTTAAATGTCATACCACAGACAGAGAGGTTGTATTCCTCCTCGGTTTGACCTGTCCGTGCGAGATAGTCAGGGAAAGTCTCGTCGCGTTTGATTTCGCCAGCACCAGCGATTTTGATCCTTTGCCAAGCAACCTTGTGATCTTTAGTCGCAAAAGCACCCAACACCGGGCGGGAAATGCCGATGCAAGCTGGACGGCAGTGGCTCCCGCATCCACTAATTCCAATAGGAAGCGGACATCCTTATCCGACCAATGATCGCCGTCGCCCGCAATAGTTGGTTTGAGCGCATCCAGGCGAGCTAGATACATGCCGTAGGTTTCTGCATCCTTAATTGGTTTGGGTTTGATTTTCAGGCGTTCCGAATCCATCTCTGAGTCGTAGCGTCGCCGGATTTGGTCCCAGGTACGATCTGGGAAAGCTGCCGCGATTTCAATCTGAGAGGTACTGGCGCTCACCATTTCGATCAGCTTATCCAGTTCTTCGCGTAACCAGTCACGACCATTTGAGTGTCGAACGACCAGCGTTTCGTCCCGACTCTCATCTCGCCAAACGGCGGAGAGTTGCAAGGCATTATCGTCGATTGCAGACGCTTCGATATGGTGATAAACGCATCAGGAAGGGTGGGAAGGCGGTGGCCTATCAAGGACGCAAGAAAGCCAGAACCTCGAATGTGTTGCCTATCACCGATGCCAACGGCTTTATCCTGGCAACTACAGGCATTATCGCTGGACATCACCATGATGCGTTTGACCTCAAAGATAACTTGCGCACTGCTTTCAAGTTCATCAAGGGCTTAGGGATTTCCATTGCTGGTAGCTACTTCAATGCCGATTCTGCGTTCGACACCAAAGCCGCCCGCTGGACTTGCTTCAATCACCAGATCATTCCCAACATTGCTGAAAACAAACGCGCTCGAAAAAAGGCGAAACGGGGTCATCAACGATTTTTCAACGCACAGGTCTATAAGGTGCGTTTCAGTAGCGAACGCACCTTTCCTGGATTGACAAATTTAGAGCCTTGCTCGTCCGTTTTGACCGTAAAGCTGCCCATTTTATGGGGTCTCACTTTATTGTTTTTGCCCTTATCAATCTTCGCCACTCGTTAAATCACCAATAGTTTCAATGAGTTCAATAATAGTATCAGTTTACAATAGGCAGAGGTACGTTCCAAATTGCGCCTGTGCAGGTAGTTCGATGCGTCTCCCTACGTGAGCTATACTTGAACGCGGTTAATGTATGGCTTGTGTAAGGACAATGAGTCAATCATGGCAAATTTTGAATTAATGCGCGAACTGGCGAAAGCCGAGGGCGGCAAGATTATATTGTTGATTATGGACGGGCTTGGCGGGTTGCCACACCCACAAACCGGGCGTACTGAACTGGAAACCGCAAATACGCCCAACATGGATCGGTTGGCGCGCGAAGGCACTACAGGCTTGAGCATCCCCGTCGCACGCGGGATTGCCCCCGGCAGCGGCCCGGCCCACCTCGCACTGTTCGGTTATGATCCGGTGCATTATAACGTTGGGCGCGGCGTACTTTCCGCGTTCGGCGTCGGACTGACCGTCGGCGAACATGATGTTGCCGCACGTGGCAACTTTGCAACGGTAGACGCAAACGGCATCATCACGGATCGCCGTGCCGGACGCATCGCTACCGAAGAAGCCGCCAAGCGCCTCGAACTGCTCAAACAGATTAAAATCCCTGGTGTGGACATCGAACTCAAGTCCGAAGCGGATTATCGTTTTGTGATGGTCATGCGCGGCGAAAACCTGCACCCGGATGTACAGGATACCGATCCGCAGGTGACGGGAAAACATCCATTGCAGGCCGTAGCGGGCAGCCCTGCCGCACAGCACACTGCCGATTTGGTCAACCAGTGGGTTGCTGAGGCCGCCAAAGTGTTGAAGGGGCAAGAACCCGCCAACATGGTATTGATGCGCGGATTCGCCTCTGACCCGAAGTTGCCGAAATTTCAGGATGTATATAAATTGAACCCGGCGTGTGTTGCCGTGTATCCGATGTATAAGGGCGTTTCGCAACTCGTTGGGATGAAGATCATAGAGACGGATGGACATGATACGCCGCAGGATGAATTTAACCGCGTTGCGAAAATCTGGAACGATCACGACTTCGTATTCGTGCATATCAAGTACACCGATTCGCGCGGCGAAGATGGCAACTTCGATGCAAAGGTCGCCGTGATCGAACAGGTGGACGCGGCATTGCCAACATTGTTGAATCTGAAACCAGCAACGATAATCATCACGGGCGACCACAGCACGCCTGCGACGTACAAAGCACATAGCTGGCATCCCGTGCCGACGCTGTTGCACGCGCCGGGAACGCACCTTTCGGATGAGGTTGAAGAATTTGGTGAACGTCCGTGTATACGCGGTGGTCTGGGTCAATTCTATGCGGTAGACCTGATGCCGATGGCGCTGGCACACGCGAAACGATTGGAAAAGTTTGGAGCATAGGGATAAATGAGACGTATTGTAAGAGTAATCAGTTGCATTTTACTACTCGCATTGATCGCTCCGGCGGTGAATGTGAGCGCACAGACCGATTTGCCCACCTTTCGGATTGCATCCGGGGCGGTAATTCGCACGCTTGATCCGGCACTGGTCGAAGATGACCTGTCCGGGAATGTGGTCAATAACCTGTTCATCGGTCTGACGACGGTTGACCCGGTGACACAGAAAGTGACCAAATCGCTGGCGACCAGTTGGGAAACCAGCGCCGACGGCATCACATGGACATTCACCCTGCGTAATGATGTTCCCTGGGTGAAGTGGGATGCAAAGGCACAGAAGGCTGTGGAAGTCCGCAAGGTCACAGCGGGCGACGTGGAATACGCGATTAAGCGCGTCTGTGATCCGCGTACCAGCGCGGTTTATGGTGCAATCATGGGATCGATGGTCAAGGGTTGCGCGGAAGTCAATCGGACGCCAGATAAGGATGTCACCGACGACACCCTGAACAAAATCGGCGTGAAGGCGGTCAGCGATACCAAACTGGAAATCCAGTTGATCGGTTCATTGACCTATTTCCTGAACGCAACCCCCATGCCGATGTTCCGCCCGGTTCCCAAAGATGTAATCGCACAGGGCAAAAATCGCTGGACGCGGTTGGAAACTATCGTCACCAGCGGCGCATGGGCGCTTGACCAGTTTGATCGGAATGTAAACCGCGTTTTTGCCCGTAACATGCTGCTCCCGAAGGACATGCAGGGGCCGGGAAATGTGCAGCGGATCAGCGTTGTGGTGATTCGTGATGGTGGCACAATCTACAGCAAATATCAGAACAACGAAGTGGATACCTCTGGCCCGCCTGCTGCCGAAATCGACAAAATCCGCGCGGACGCCGAACGCAGCAAGGAACTGTCACAATCCAGCGCGTTGGCTATCCTCTATCTCGGTTTTGCACATGACAAGCCACCGTTTGATAATGTGCATGTGCGCCGTGCGGTGAGCGCCGCGCTTGATCGCAAAGCGCTGATCGATACTACCCGGCTCGGTCTGGGTGTCCCGATTGCCCACCTGATGCCGCCGGGAATTTTTGGCGCTGTGCCGATCAATGAAGTGCAGGTTGGCGAGAACGGCGCTGATGTAGCTTATGCAAAAGCCGAACTTGCCGCTGCCGGGTTTGCCGATTGTAAAGACCTGCCAACTATTAAATTTGCGATTCCACAGGGGTCGGGCGACGATGCGGCATTTATCCAGAATGCGTTGGTGAAGAATCTCGGCTGTGATGCGGCAAAAATCGAGATCAACGAACTCGAACCGCAGACGTTCATCAGCGTCACCAAGAAGAATGTTCCGGTAGCGCAACGCCCGAATATGTGGCTGAGTGGTTGGGCGGCGGACTATCCCGACGCGCACAACTTCGTACATGACTTGCTCAGTTGCAACGCTGCGAACGACTTCAAGCGTACCTGCACCGATGTGGATAAGTTGATCGATGCAGCACAGGTGGAACCAGATCGCGCCAAGCGCCTGACGCAGTACCGTGACATCGAGAGCAAATTCTTCGAGAAAGAAGGCGAGTTTCCGATTGCGCCGTTGCTCGTCCCGACAGGGATCAGCCTGCTCAAGCCCTGGATAACCGGACCGTTCGCTACCGATGGCTTGTATGGTGGTAGCCACTACGACTGGATCAATATCGACGTTGCCCGCCAGAAGGCCGGGAAATAATCTTTGTTCCCGGCGTTTCCTCAGCGCCGGGATAATTTCAATTGCTAATCGCCGCCACAGGCACAGGCTCACCCTGTCTAATACGCTCAACTTTCATAGGGATGCGTTTGCCGGGATGCAATACAAAAGCTGGTTTCGGCGGGACGAGTTGACTTCCAGCAAAGCGCAGACGGGTCTGCTGCAAAATCGTCGGAATGAGTAGCTGCATCTCCATCATTGCGAAGCTATCGCCCATACACTTCCGGGGGCCACTGATAAACGGCTGGAACGCGAAACGGTGGCGATTTGCGCTATGCTCCGGCGCGAAGTTTTCGGGATTAAATTCATCGGGATAAGGCCAGAGACTGGCGAGCCGATGGAGTCCAAAGATATTGACCAGAACACTGGTGTGAGCCGGAATAGAATAATCCTGCCAGCTATCTGCTTCCAGATTTTCGCGCACGGTTGCATAGACCGGAGGATAGAGCCGGAGCGCTTCCTGAATCACCATCTGGGTATAGGGCATATGTTCAATATCTTCCAGCGTCGGCAGCCGATCCCCAAGCACCGATTGGATTTCCGCGCGTAGTTTTTCCTCAATTCGTGCGTCCTGCGCCAGATGATAGAAAATCCATGTCAGCGTCATAGCAGTAGTATCATGTCCAGCAAAGACAATCCCATCCAATTCAAGGACAAGCTGATCGGCTGTGAATTGCTTCTCCTCTTCCAGCTTGGCGCTCAGGAGCATATCCAGCAGGTCATGGTGTGGCTCCTGGCTTTCATAGCGCGCCATGAGGATTTTCTTCAGGATCGTCTCCCGATTATGGATAGCCCGGCGCGTGTTTATATTCAACGGAAATGGCAACCACGCGGGAGGATTTACGCCCAGAGAAGCCCACAGAAAAATATATTTTCCCCAGACATCGTAGGCACTTGCCAGCGTATCCACCTCGTCGGTAAATTCAAAGGAGAACATGGTTTTCCCGATGATACGCATCGTGAGCGTTTTCATCGCGTGTTCCAAATCAATTGTCTCCGACCACTCCCCAACGATGCGACTGGCTTCGTTCACCATCACGTCACGGAAACGCAGCAACGCTTGTTTGTGAAAGGCGGGTTGCATGAGTCGCCGCCGCCATAGCCAGTCTTCCCAATCTTCGGTGTTGAAACTGTATGTATCGCGTCCGCTGCGATGAACCCGCATGGTGATATGTTCGCGGACGTAGATTTTGGGTTTGACCTGAAGCATGTGCTGGAAGAAATCGGGATCGGTGGCGATCCAGAATTCGCGCAGGCTTGTCAAGCGGGTACGCATCAATGGCGCACTGCGCCCGACACTGAGCAGAAAAGCCAGCGGATCGCGGATATAATCGGGAAAGTCGTATAGCAGTGGCAGGTTTTGGTTTTGGCGCATGGCGGGGAGTTGCATAAAAAACTCCTTATTAAAATCTATTGGGCAACGTTGTAAATGAAAATTTTTGTGAATTGTATCATTATAGCGCGTCTCTATACGGGAGGAAATCCATGAAACGTCTGGCACTCTTTTTTACGGCGATTTGTGCGCTGGCGATGATCCACACCGTCTCCGCAAGTGGGTTATCCACTCCGGTCACAAATCAGAAAATCGGCATCCCCAGTTATTTTTGGCCTGATAGCAACACCTGTACCGTTTCTGATCCTCTTTGTTACTGGACACGCGCCATTGCCAAAGCGCCTACGGTCTCCTTTATGATCATCAATCCCGATAGTGGTCCCGGCAGTGCGTTCATCCCGGAATATGCAACGCAGATCGCCAAAGCGCACCAGAACGGCGTCAACGTTATGGCCTATGTTTATACCAGTTATGGGGATAGACCACAGGCAACTGTGATTGCCGACATGGATAAATACTATCAGTGGTACAACATTGATGGCATCTTCTTCGATGAAGTCGAAAATGAAAATTGCGCCGATGTAACCTACTACACAAACCTGAAAAACAACGTCAAAGGGCGTTCGACTGGCGCAAAGCTGGTTATCCTGAATCCGGGAACGGATATTGACCCGTGTTTCAGCAATACGGGGGATATTTTTGCTATTTTTGAAAGCGGATATGCCAGCTACGTCAACTGGACGCCGCAATACAGTTGGGAGCTAACCGATAGCTCCAGCAAATTCTGGCACATCATTCACACCGCAAATCAGGCTGAACTCAAACATGCCGTGAAACTGAGCAAGAACCGCAATGCTGGCTACCTCTGGGTAACATCAGAGATTTTCGTTAATCCGAACACTGATAACCCATACGACACCATTCCGCCAGAGCCATACTGGTCAATAGAAACCGATCTCGTCAAACGGGCAACGATTGAGGATGGTATTGGCATTTATAAAAACGGCTTCTTCTATCTTCGCAACACCAACACATCAGGCAACGCCGATAACACAATCCTCTATGGCGGCGCAGCTTCCCATCTTCCGGTTGTTGGCGATTGGAATGGGGATGCAGCAGACACCATCGGAATCTATGACGCCAGCACGGGTGTTTTCCAGTTACGCGATTCCAATAGCGGCGGCGCAGCGAATTATGTTTTTACTTTTGGAAATGCGGGTGATACGCCTCTGGCTGGCCGATGGGATAGTACCATGCTGCACGATGGTGTTGGGGTCTATCGCAACTCAAACGGTATTTTATATTTGCGGCGCAATCTCGATACCGGATTCAGTGACTATTTCATGATTTTCGGCAACCCCGGCGACAAAGGAATCGCTGGTGACTGGAACGCCGATGGATACGATAGCGTAGGGGTATATCGCAGTAACAATGTCCGGTTTTATCTTAGCAACGTCAACGGAAACGGGATCACATTCAGCGACATCAGTTTCAATTATAGCGTGACCGATTCGGTTCCGTTTGCGAGCGACTGGAAAGGCAACGGGCAATCGCTGGTCGGGTTTGCCGTACAGAGCATTCCCTGGATTTACTATCGTGATAGTTTGGCAGAGTATTCACCGAGTACCGGAATTACTTATGGGCCGCTGAATCGTGTCCCAATCGCCGGGTTATGGGAATTGAACCCGCCTTCTGTGCCGCCCAATATCATCGCCTATCCACAGGTTTCCGCGCCAAATCAATCGGATAACACAGGCGCGGACTAGCCCCGGCTAACCAACGCCCGCCTGACGCCCACCGATGCGCGATAGACAGCAGAGGCGGGTTGCGATATGATCCGCGCTCTGAGATTGTGACTGCGGAGTTTATTGTAATGGCCTCAGACGTACTTGAAGATACGCAGCCGATGCGTGCCATCGCTCCGGCGGATGATAGCACAGGGGAATTTGTGCCACACCCCGGCGTGAATTGGTTGAAATGGTCGCTCGGCTGTCTTGGCATGAGCATGTTTCTGATCTCCGGCGCGATTATAGCGGGTTTGATTTTATTGCCTGTTGTTTTTCGTGGGCTCGACCCGGAATTACGCTTTCGGCTGGTGAAGAATATCCCTGTGCTTGGGACGCTCGAACCGACGCGCATCTATCGGGCGACGACCCTTCCCACCGCCCAATCGAACACAACGGAGCAGGTAGCGGCGTTACTTAGCACGGAAACGCCTACGCCAGCCCCGTCAAGTACCCCAACGATTGAACCCACTTCGCTGCTGGTCACGATTTCGCCGACACCGTTGCTGGGGCAAGCAGTAGCAATGGATACAACCAATACGCCGCTGCCAACGCCTACCACATTGCCAACTCAACTGCCGACGCTGCCACCAACGCCAACCGAAAAACCGATTCCGCTGGTCTGGCATCTGAATGGCTTCAAGCGCGTCTATCAGAAGTGGAACGATTGTGGCCCCGCCAACCTGACGCAAGCGCTACAATATTACGGTTGGAGCGGCACGGAAGACGATGCCCGCGCCTCTATCAAACCGACAAACGATGATCGCAATGTCTCGCCCTGGGAACTGACGAACTTCGTTAGCAAAAAGACGGGCGTGAAGGCACTCGCGCGTTATGCGGGCGATCTCAAGTTGATCAAGCGACTGGTATCTTCCAACTTCGCAGTAATCATGGAGACAGGCTACAACCTGCCCGATGGTTGGGCAGGACACTATCTGACTATCCTCGGCTATGATGATAATCTCGGTGTGTTGTTCGGCGGTGATACCAATCTCGGCTTTGGTTCGGATAACCTCGGTATTCGTGAAGAGTATCAGGATATTGATAGCCGCTGGCAGGCATTCAACCGCCTGTATATCGTCGTCTATCAACGGGAACGGGAGCAGGAACTCGCGGCGATCCTCGGACGCGATGCCGACCCAACCGAAAATCTGCGCCATGCCTATGAAATCGCGCTCAAGGAATTGGAAACGAACAAGGACAACCCGTTTGGGTGGTTCAACCTGGGTAGTTACTACACGCAAATAGGCGAATATAAAAAGGCCGTTGTCGCCTTTGACCAGAGTCGCAACACCGGGACGCAGCTTCCCTGGCGCTTCCTGTGGTATCAGTTCACGCCGTTTGAGGCGTACTATAAGATGGGCAACTTCCGCGAGGTGAAAGCGCTGGCGGACGTAACGCTGGCAAATGCGCCTATCGAGGAAGCGCGTTACTGGCGTGGAATGGCTGCCGCCGCTACCGGAGATCGCGCGAACGCAATTGAAGATTTCAAGTTCGTACTGCGTTTCAACCCGAACTATAGCGCTGCCGCCGATGCACTCGCCAAAGTACAAAATGGAACATTCCAGCCGCCGGAATCCGCACAGGTGATCAATCCATGACGACTGCTACTGCTCCTGTCGCTGCCCGCCCAACGCTAGGTCGGATCATGCGCTCAACGGCGCTGGTGATGACCCTTTCGATGACTTCAAAAGCGATCAGTCTGGTACAAACTTTCCTGATCGCCCGTCAGTTCGGTGTGAGTGCCGACTACGATACGTTCGTCACTGCTAACACCATCCCCGAACAAATCTTCAACCTGATTGCTGGTGGCGCGTTAGCCTATGCGTTCATCCCGATTTTTGGCGGGTTGCTGGCACAGGATAAGCGCGAACAGGCGTGGAAACTCGCCTCGAACATCCTCAACAGCGTTTTTCTGGTGGCGTTGATCCTGAGCGCTGTTGTATTTGTGACTGCGCCGCAGTTGATCGCCAGCCTTGCGCCAAATATGGCTCCCGAATTGCAGCTTCAATCGGCGCAGTTGATGCGTATTCTGCTGGTGAGCCTGTTACTGTTTTCCATCAGCGGGTTGAGCGTCGGCATATTGCAAAGCCATCAGCACTTCTTACTGCCTGCGCTTGCGCCCGTATTATTCGATATTGGCCTGTTGATCGGGATCATTTTTCTGGCTAAACCGTTTGGTGTCTACGGATTGGCGTATGGTTCAGTGTTCGGCGCGATGATGCACATCGGCGTTCAGATTCCCGGCCTGATCATGTATAAGATGCGCTGGCGTCCGTATGTCAACCCGGTTGATCCCGATTTTGTCACCGTGATCAAGCTGATGATCCCGCGTGCCATTGGCCTCGCGCTGTTTAACCTGAATATGGTTTTTGCGGTGCGTCTGGCGACGGATTTGGGCGAAGGTGCAGTATCCGCGTTCAACTGGGGCTGGCGCTTGATGCAATTTCCCGAAACGCTGATCGGTACAGCGATGGGGATTGTCATCTTCCCAACGCTGGCGGCACTCAGCGCGGCAGGCGACAAAGAAGGTAAACGCGACGCCATGAGTGGCGCATTACGGTTTGTCTTGTTCAGCGCTATTCCGGCAGCATTCCTGCTGATTGTGGCAGGGCGTCCGGCGCTTCGGTTGCTGGAAGGTGGGGCGATGGAAGCCAGCGCCGCCGATATTATCTATGGCGTATTGGTCTGGTTTGCTCCCGGCGTTATTGTCCACAGTATGGTGGAAATCGTCGCACGCAGCTTCTATGCAGACCGTGATACTGTGACTCCGTTGTTTGTGGCGTTGCTCTCGGCGGCAATCAATTTGCCAATAGCGCTATACCTCTCGAAGCAAACCAGTCTGGGTGTCGCGGGTCTGTCACTGGCGAATACGGTGGCAGTGGGCGCGGAACTTGTCATTCTGATCATTATTCTCCGGCGACGCTGGCAGGGTTTGAATGATAGTGCGTTGCTGAGTACAGCGCTCAAATCTGTCATCGCCAGCATCGCGGCAGCAGCAGCGGTGCTACTCGTCAATGTCGTTGTGTACCGTTTGGTGGATGCTGGCAAGATCGGGCAGATCATTCAGGTCGGCATTTTGAGCAGTGTCGGGATTGGGACATTCGCGGCAGTAGCGTTCGCGCTGAAGATGGAAGAAATGCAACTGGTGGTGAATGCGCTTCGTGCGAGGTTGAAGCGCAAGGCAAAAACAGCATAAACAGCAACGAACCCCCGGCTGAAGCCGAGGGCTATACTCAAATTTAGAGTTGTAAGCACTGGTTTCTATCTAGCGTAAGAGAAAGCCACCAGATTGAACAGGCGTTAATTTCTTTTTCGCCTATTGTCCACTCTTTGAGTTTAGCCCGGTGCTTCAGCGCCGGGTCTGGAAAATTGCCAGCCAGGTGAGGTAATATCACACGATGCGGTTGCGGAGGACTCCCAACCGCTCAATCTCCAATTCGACCATATCCCCGCGTTGCAGCCAGCGCCCCAGCGTATCGACAGCGCCTTCCAGCAGGCAACCCGTCCCAACCGTCCCACTACCAATCAGATCGTTTTCCTGCAACGTTACGCCGATGCTGGCACGTTCGATCAGGTGGGCGAAGGTGAAGTAAATATCCTTGAAGTTCCCGTGAGAGAGTTCCTTGCCGTTTACACAGGCGGTCATGGTCAGGTCGTAGCGGAGTTCTTCCGGCGTACCAACCAGTTTATCGCTGAGTTCATCCAGCGTCACCAGTTCCGGGCCGAACGACGTAGCGAAATCTTTGGCTTTGGCCGGGCCAAGCCCGACTTTCATCTCCAGTCGCTGCACATCCCGCGCGCTCCAATCGTTCAGAATGGTAAAGCCGCGAATATGTTTGTGGGCTTCTTGCGCCGGGATGTTTTTGCCGCCTTTCCCGATAATGCACGCGATTTCCAGTTCGTAGTCCAGTTCCAGTGTATAGGTGGGATAGGGAATATCGTCACCATTACGGTACAGCGCATAGGGATTGGAGAAATAAAAGACGGGCGCGGCATACCACTCCGTCAGCATTTCCAGCCCGCGCCGCTTGCGCGCATTACGAACATGCCCCTCAAACGCATAAAAATCGCGGAACGTTGGGGGTTGAACGGGGAGTGGCAGCCTCATTGTTTGAATATATCTCCTGAAGTGCCACTCAGTATAACATTCGCCAGTGGTTTTTACTTCTGCCCCTTTCTTCCTATTCTAGGAGGGTTAACCCTTCCATTTGGGCATAATCGCGCACAATCTGCCGCAAATGATCCATATTTTCGAGGATAAAATAACCTTCATGATAGCCATAGGGCGCAGAAGCCGTCTCTGCCACCTTGCGAATATCGAACGGATAGCGCGGCGTATCCTCTTTCAGTGCATGGATCAACTCACCGGGTGAAGAGAGCAAACCAGCCCCGAAAATGCGTAGTTCGCCATCTTCCTTGATCAGACCGAACTCGATGCTGAACCACCACAGCCGCGCAATCGCCAGTTGTTGCTTTTCGGTCTTTGCCGCCAGATAGAGCGTACCGAAGCTCTGCGCAATGTCGGCAAATTCCTGATCGGTGAAGAACGCGAGGTGTCCAAAATATTCGTGGAAGAGATCGGGCAGCGGGGTGAATTCCAGTTCTTGCATTTTGCGGATGTAATTTGTGACCGGAAATCGACGCGCGACCACCTCTTCAAACCATTCTGTTGGGCCAAGATAGGCGTTCTGGGCGTCGCTCAATGTCCAGCCTGTGTAATGGCGCAATAACTCGCTCACCTGTAGAGGGTCGGGCAGGCGCTTCGGATCATATTGCATCCGTGCCATGCCTTCCAGAAATTGCCGACAGGCGCGACCCTGAATTAATTCGGATTGTCGCGTATAAAGTGCCGCCCAGACTGCGTGATCCTCTTCGGTATAGACGGGGGTACTGATTGGGCGAACCTGTGTCGCACTCGCCATTGTGACGGTTCCTCTCATTTTTGCAGAATTTTCTACTTTGCATATTACACCGAATTCTGGATTTTGGCAAACTAACGTTTGTTAGTAATTCGTGTGATCCTACAAGAACCATTGCGAAAGGCAGAGTGAGCAGGTACGCTCTTTTTGGTAAATATCGACCTGCGCGGCATAAACGATGGATACTATGTTCGACCAATATCAATTTCCCGATTGCTATGATGAGATGTTCGAGTCGCCGGGGGTTCCGCGCTCGCACTATGCGCACTTGTACGAAGTTCTCAGCGAGATGTCGGCAGAACAGTTTGAGCCGCGCCGACAGGTTGCCGATCTGGATTTTCTCCGGCGTGGCATTACGTTTACGGTGTATTCCAGTGATGAAGGGGTAGAAAAAATCTTCCCGTTCGATCTGACGCCGCGCATCGTTCCCATGTCGGAATGGCGCAATCTCGAAGCGGGTTTGCAGCAGCGGATCAAAGCGCTCAACCTGTTTATTCACGATGTCTATCATGATCGCCGCATCCTGCGCGATGGCGTGATTCCGGTGGAAATGGTGTTGGGTTCGCCCAATTATCGCTGGGAAATGGTCGGGATTGACCCGCCACGCGATGTTTATATCCACATCGTCGGGACGGATTTGATCCGCGACGATAACGGCGTGTATCGTGTTCTTGAAGATAACTTGCGTACACCATCCGGCGTGAGCTATATGCTGCTTAACCGAACCGTGTTGAAAACTACATTTCCATCGCTGTTCAGTGGCACGCATGTTTTGCCTGTAGAAACCTATCCGCAGGAATTGCTCAAGATGTTACGCACGCTCTCCCCTGTGACGAGCGATCCACAGGTGGCGGTCTTGACGCCGGGATTATACAACTCAGCATATTTTGAACATTCCTATCTGGCGCGTGCGATGGGTGTGCCGTTGGTTGAAGGTAGCGATCTGGTCGTACACGATAACCGGGTGTTTATGCGAACGACGCACGGTCTGCGCCCTGTTGATGTGTTGTACCGTCGGGTCGATGATGATTTTCTCGATCCGCTATGTTTCCGTCCTGATTCGGTGTTGGGTGTGGCTGGTCTGATGAATGCCTATCGTGCCGGGAATGTCGCGCTGGTGAACGCGCCGGGGACAGGCGTCGCGGATGATAAATCGATCTACGCCTATGTGCCGGATATGGTGCGTTACTACCTTTCGGAAGAACCACTACTCGATATTGTGCCGACCTATCTGGGCAGGCGCGAAGAAGATTTAGCCTATATGCTGGATCGGATGCCGGAACTGGTCATCAAGGAAATTAACAATTCCGGTGGCTATGGGATGCTCATTGGCCCACACGCTAAACCCGAACAGATTGAAGAGTTCCGCGAGAAGGTACGCAATAATCCCTCCAACTACATCGGACAACCGGTGGTGCAACTTTCCACCCATCCGACCTACACCGCCAACGGGTTTGCACCGCGCCATATCGACCTGCGTCCGTATGTTCTTTACGGGGAACATATCACGATTGTTCCCGGTGGCCTGACGCGCGTTGCCTTGAAAGAAGGTTCACTGGTGGTGAACAGTTCGCAAGGTGGCGGAAGCAAGGATACCTGGGTTGTGAGCGATTAACACCAAGAGGGTGGATAAATATCCACCCTTCCCAATTCCGATAGTGGGGCGATGTTCAATCAAGTATTGTTGCTATCACTGTCGCTACCGCTATCGCTTTCTTCCTGATGTTTATGGGCATATAAACGGCTTTTGCTCTTGAGTTCCTTTTTGTCGCGCATGTCATCATCGCTGCTGAAATCATCATTATGGATAGGTGACATTGCATTGTAGATCATCCGCTCATTCGCGCTCAAATCGGTTTGGTTTGTATGACCCTCATAGACATCCTGAAAACGCCCAACCTGTTGGCGACCAGCATCCGCACTTTGTACAAACTGAAAGAGTTGGGTTGCTTTGAGCATATTGATCCGGCTCTGCTCTACCAGACGCAGCAACGCACGCCAGATTTTGGTTGCTCCTTGTTTACGCCACTCTTCCGCAAGGTAGACCGTCACGGTGAGTTTGGCAGCAGCATTTTTTTGCATCTCATCTGTGAGGTCAACGGTGCTGAATTGTAATAGCGCGCTGGCAAGTTGCGGATCGTCGCTGGCATCGTTAGAGTTCCCGCGCAACCCATAGACCATTTGCGAATAACTATCGCCTACCGCGTAACCGCCATAGTCCTGCGCGTTTGTTTGAGCAAAAGGCGCTCCCCGGCTGTGCCTGGCGCTGGCTTCTCCAAAAGGCGTCGTCATCTGCTGAGAGGTCGTTTTGTCTGTCGACCAGCCTTCGTATTCATCTTTTAGCGGGTTCTTGGAGGCATTATAAGGTTTAACGGTGATATTTCCATTCATATCTTCGGATTCCCATTCGTAAACAGGATCATCGCTTCCTTGCCCATAAAGTTGATTGCCAGCAGCAGAACGCTTCCCGTTCAAGGTGCGCAGATTAACTCTTTGACTCGTACCGCTGACCGTTCCCCATACCCGCTGAATCATAATTCGTCCGGTAGAAGAAATTGCTTTGCGCTGGATGCGATTAATTGTGGCCTGATTGCCGATTTGTTGCTGGAGTTGAAGGATTGTGTTGGCGGGGGCGTCGGTTATGTTGTTTTCTGATGATTGGCTGCCTGTCGGTTCTTCGGATTTGCGCTCAAAAGAGAACCTTTGCGACATATACTACTGCCTCATCTGCCCACCATGTGAGTGGGATAATTTTATGTGTATTACCTTAGTCGCAAAATACTCCCGGAAGTTGTTTACGTTTTGAGACAAAATCGAATAATTGTAATAAAAGCAATCGGGCGAACCTGTTGATCCGCCCGACATTAAAATCAGATTTTTATCTATTAGCGGGAGCTATTCCCGGCGTCCGCGATCTCCACCATAGCCGCCCCGGTTACCACCCCCGCGATTGCCGCCACCGAAGCCACCGCCACGGTTGCCACCCCCGCGATCTCCACCGAAGCCACCGCGTCCACCGCCACTGCCGCGATCCCCACCGCGATCCCCGCCGGGGCGTCCACCGCCACGATTGCCTGAATCGCGTTCGCGGGCTTCTTCTGGCGTCCAATCTTCGAGGACAGCCTGACGGCTCAGACGGACTTTACCCGTCGGATCAACATCTGTGACCATCACCATCAGTTCGTCGCCAATGGAGACTTCATCGTTAATATTTTCGATGCGGTGATCGGAAAGCTGGCTGATGTGAACCAGGCCATCCTTACCCGGCAGGAATTCGACAAACGCGCCATAGGGTTCGACGCGCGTCACCTTCCCGGTATAGATGCGTCCGATTTCGGCGTCTTCGGTCATGCCGAGGATAGCTTCAACCGCGCGATCTGCGTTTGCACCGTCCATACCAGCGACAAACACCGTACCATCCTGCTCGATTTCAACAGTAACGCCATACTTATCCTGCATGGAGCGGACATTCTTGCCACCCGGCCCAATGAGCGCACCAATCTTTTCGGGGTTGATATGCAGCGTGTGCATACGTGGCGCGTAGGGACTGAGCGACTTGCGCGGCGCAGGAATAGTAGCGAGGATCAGTTCCAGAATCGCCATGCGCGCAACGCGGGCTTGTTCCAGCGCTTCTGCCATGATCTTGTCGCTGATGCCCTTGATCTTGATATCCATTTGCAGGGCAGTGATGCCGCGTTCTGTTCCGGCGACTTTGAAATCCATATCACCGAGGTGATCTTCCAGACCCTGAATATCGGTCAGAATGGAATACTTGTCGCCTTCCTTGATCAAACCCATCGCAATTCCCGCAACGGGGCGACGTATCGGCACGCCCGCATCCATCAGCGACAGGGTACTACCGCAGACGGAAGCCATCGACGTACTACCGTTGCTGGATAGAACTTCGCTCACGACGCGAACTGTGTATGGGAATTCATTCACAGGTGGCATTACATATTTGAGGGCTGTTTCTGCCAGCGCACCGTGACCAATTTCACGACGTTTCGGGCCGCGCATTGGGACAGCTTCACCCGTGCTATAGGGCGGGAAGTTGTAGTGGTGCATATAGCGCTTTTCGGTTTCTGGTTCGAGACCGTCCAGTACCTGCGCTTCCTTCGGCGTACCAATGGTGACAAGGCTCATCACCTGCGTTTGTCCGCGCTTGAACAAGCCGGAGCCATGTACGCGCGGAATCAGCCCGATTTCTGCCGAAAGGGGACGAATCTCATTGAGTTTGCGCCCGTCGGGACGGATGCCATCTTCGGTGATACGGCGGCGAACTTCGCTGGCATAGATGTTCTCGAACTCTTCCTTGACCTTCGAGATCGTCTTGGCAGTGTCCACTTCACCGCTGTAATCAGAGACCACCGAATCACGGAGATCATCGAGTTCGGCGCGGCGCTCGTCACGGCTCAGGTTTGCGGCGACAATGCTGGCAAGTTTCGCACCAATGCGATCCTGTACCTGCTTGTTCAGTTCGCTGTTGCTCTGCGCCGGGATATAAGCAGCTTTGGGCTTGCCGAGTTCTTCGCGCATCTTGTTCTGGATAGCAATTGTTTCCTGAATCGCAGCGTGCGCCATTTGCAGTGCGCGCGCCATCGTGTCTTCATCGACTTCTTCAGCGCCGCATTCGACCATGATGATCGCATCGGATGTACCCGCGACGCGCAGATCGAGTTTGCTGTTTTCCATTTGCTCGATGGTCGGGTTGATCACGAGTTCGTCTTCGATCAGGCCGACGCGGGTCGCTCCAATGGGGCCTTCCCAGGGAACATCGCTGATGTGCAGCGCAGCACTCGCGCCGATGATGCACAACATATCCAGATAGTGGATGTTATCAATTGCCAGCGGCATGACGATCACCTGCACTTCGTTACGCAGGTCGTCCGGGAAGAGGGGACGCAGTGGGCGATCCGTGACGCGCGCCATGAGGATACCCTTTTCGGCGGGGCGGCCTTCGCGCCGGAACCACGATCCCGGAATGCGTCCAGCCGCATAAATGCGCTCTTCATAATCGACAGACAGCGGGAAGAAATCCACGCCATCGCGGGCGGAAGACGACATGGTTGCCGTCGCCAGCAGCATCGTATCGCCCATGCGAACGGTTACTGCACCGCCCGCCTGTTCTGCCAGCTTGCCCGTCTCAATGATTATTTCGTCGTTACCGAGTTTGGCTGTATAGGTATGGGGCGTACCCATGCTGCCCGGTGTATAGGATGGGGACATAATTTTTTGTTTCTCCGTTGTTCAACCGCTCGTGGATGGGAATTGGCGATTGCTGCCGAGGGAGTCGCAAAAAGCATAAAAATAAACTCTATACCGTCTGCAAATCAGCCCCAAGCGCCAACACCAATCGCACGGCGTTATTCGACCTGGCTAAAAACACACAAAAGCCCGGTGATTATACCGGGCTTTGTATTTGAAAAACCTAACGCTTCACGTAGTCGCGCAGGCCAAGACGCTCAATCAACTGTTTGTATGCACCAGCGTCCTTATCGCTCAGATAGCGCAGGTGACGCAAGCGCTGACCGACGAGTTTCAACAGACCACGACGGCTGTGATTATCATGCGGGTGCGACTTGAGGTGTTCGGTAAGCTGGTTGATGCGCGTGGTGAGTAGCGCAATCTGTACTTCAGGAGAGCCGGTATCACCTTCGTGACGGCTGAATTCCTTGAAGACTGAATCTTTCTCGGTTTTATCGAGTGGCATGTGTTGTTATCTCGCTTCCCATTGGTTTCTATCGGACACCTGCCGCACCGGGGCGATGGCACGACGGTCTATCACTGTTAAACAGTCGGCATTATATCAGAGGGTTACGGGTGCGTGCAAGCGGCGGAGTGTAAAAATAAAATGGTGAGGTAGATAATCAAACAGATTGGTTTCCTCTTGTAGCGTTCATCTACAATTTTTATAATGCAGGTGTGCAGAGATATAGCTCAACGGTAGAGCGATAACTGGTAGTTATATGGATTTTGGGTTCAAGTCCCCGGTGTCTTTGCACTCTGGGAATATGGTTCAACGTTAGAACGTCAATCTGTCAAATTGAAAATTCCGGGTTCAAGTCCCGGATATTCCCGCCCATGCTACAATACCTTCGCGCAGAGATGTAGCTCAACGGTAGAGCACGGCCTCATAAGCCAACTGATTCGGGGTTCAAGTCCTCGGCGTCTTTGCACCGTGGGAATATAGTTCAACGCCAGAATATCAGTTTGCTGACCACTGACTGAAGATTCCGGGTTCAAGTCCCGGATGTTCTCACCCATGCTCCCAATATCTCACTTTTTCGTGCCTGTTTCAATAACCTCAAGCAAACCGCTCTGATATAAGACTATGAGCCGCTTCCCTTTTTCGTCCCATGAGATGCTGTTGATAATTTCTTTGCCAAGCTTTATAGCAGATTCCGCGCTCGGTTTACGTACCCCGCGAACGATTAAGTCCTGATTTGATACGTATGCAATGCTGTCCGTAAATGAATTATAGGAATTGAGGTCAGGGATATTTGGAATATTTTCCAGAAACTTGCCAGTTCTTGCGTCCAGGACGGTTCCATTACTGATGATTCGTGCATTGTCAGCCGTCCATCCAATAGTGTATTGCCCGCCATTGATCCCCGGTTGAACCTGTTGGGAGTAAAGAATTATGTTTAATTCTACATTCACCACAACCATGTATCCATTGTCCGCAATGGCCGCCAATCGCCTGCCGTCAGAACTCCATGCAACACTTTGAAAAGGCTCCCGACGGTCTTCCAACTCTATAGGTAAGCCGTTTTTATATACCTCTTTCGTTTCCGTATTCATTTCGATTTTTTGGACAATGTTGCCGTTTTCTATGTTGACGATCCGCACGCCTTCCACGCTTACGGTTGCCAAAAGCGGCTTTACGGGATTCCATGCTATCCCGTCATCTGCGCGGACATCCGCTATCTTTTTGATAATCTGACCAGTGGCGCTATCCCAGATTGCAATTCCACTTTGGTTTTCATCGAAAGTTGAAAAAGCCACCTGTGTACCGGAAGGGTTCCATGCTGGTCTGAAACGCGGCGTTGCATTTATTATTTCAGCGCCGGAGAGTTTTATGAGACGAGTACCATCTATACTCAAGACACAGGCTTGCGGGTCTGCGCCTGTACTTGAAAAGGCAATTTTTGAGCCATCAGGACTCAGAGATGCAATAGCTGGTCTTTGACAGTAGACATCAATGGTTTTTTCCAGGTTCAGGTTGTTTGCGTCCCACAACCGCATTGTGCTCTGATGGTCAACGGTGACGATCTGCTGTGTGCTTCCCCATGTCAGAAAATCAACCGTTCCATTGTGTTTGGTGAGTACATCTTTTATCTGAGAAGTATTCACATCAATCAGAGTAACATTCCCTGCGCCACGCCCGATTGCAATTTGATCTGCACCTGGATTCCATGCCATACCAAAACCGCGAAATTCATCAATGTTGAACCTATTTTTGACATTCATAGATTGAGGGTCAATGATTGTCAGCTTGTTTTTCTGAGTAAAAGCCAGAAGTTGTGAAGTTGAATTGAAATGTACGCCAAGAGGAGCATCAACGCTGAGGGTTTGACTGGAGCGGGTCTGTGTATTCCAGATGCCCACCTTGTTATCCAGGGATGTCGTCGCAATGAATTGCCCGTCTCTGCTCCAATCGAGGCTGATAATGTATTTGCTATGCAGATTATAGGAGTGAAAGACTGACCAGTTCCTGTCGAAAATTTTAACAGAGCCATCCCCATAACCTGCGGCTAACAATAACCCGTCACTGTTCCATGCAAGCTCTGTTGCGGCCTGCTCTGATTTAATGCTTTTTATCGTTACTTGCTGCCCAATATCAAAAATATCAACGTCCCCGCGATAGGTTACGATGGCAATCTGTTTTCCCCCTGGATGCCAGAAAACACTCAGTCCCGGTGTGTAATACCCTGTAACCTGGGGTTGAAAATCTGGCTTCGTGTGCAAAATCAGCCCGGATGTGCCAATAACCGCGAGTTGATTCCCCTGAGCATTCCATTTTATGTTGGAGATTGCTCCATAGCCCGCAACTCTGGAAGTCAGTTCGAGGTTAGGAAACGCGGTGATGGTGGTAAAAGGCATCAGGCAAAAGACGCATAGCAGAATTAAGGAAAAACTCTTTTTCATTGTTCACTCTGATTTTCCACCATGCTACAATTATTCCACGCGAAGATATAGCTCAACGCTAGAGCAGTGTGACTCCAAATCCGAAAGATTCGCGGTTCAAGTCCGTGATGTTTTTGCGTGACAGGATATGGTTTAACGTGAGAACGTCAATTTGCCAAATTGAAGGTTTCGGGTTCAAGTCCCGGATGTTCTGTTTGATATAATTCCCCACGTGCAGAGATATGGTTCAACGTTAGAATCCCGGTCTACGCAACCGGGGGATTTCGGGTTCAAGTCCCGGATGTCTCCGCGCGGTGGGGCATAGTTCAACGTGAGAATATCAGCCTTCCAAGCTGAAGATTCCGGGTTCAAGTCCCGGATGCCCTGTTAATTTCGGATTCTTTGCTCATAAACAAGCCTGGGCGATAACCGGGTGTTTGGTAATTGTGGAGACGCCATGCCTGAAACCATCTATATTGGTGTCGTATTTATCCTGATTGCAGGAATTATCTTTGTCTGGAAGGCCCGCCGTAATGACCAGTCAGATGGGCAAATGGCTTTGTTCAGTCCAACTATTCCGGATTCATCAGAATTCCACTTAACGATTCATGATACTTTTGGCATCAAAGGTCGCGGTCTGGTCGTGGTGGGGAAAATAGAACGCGGTACGATTACGGTTGGTCAGCGCGTACAAGTCTCATTACCGGATGGAACGCAACGTTACGAAACCGAGGTAAGAGGACTGGAGGCATTTCACCGCCCGATAAACAGTGCATCAACAGGTGAAAATATCGGAATTTTGTTTTCAGATTTAACGAAAGATGAGATCAAACCCGGTATGATTGTCGTTTCAGTGTCCGCGCTTTAATGAGCGACAGAAACGTAGTTTTCCTGACGATATGATATAGAGTTATGCAATCAGAAAAACGGCTAACGCCTCACAATGTTTAACAAGGCAAATGTATAGTATGGTACATGAGATATTCCACATCTATTCAATTAATGCCAGATTTTCTGTTTGCAGTCGTTAGAGTGAGCGACCATGTTTTTTAAGAAATTGCTGGATTAGGACGCTTATGGTTTATCGCTTCGCATTGGAACGCCACGATTACCAGGATTTCGCGGCAGGTAGTGTTTTTATAGCATCGCCGGGACATCCGTCGTTTCCAATCCGCCTGACCAGTGAAATCTTTCAGCGCTGCCTCGAACAACGACGCAAGGATGGACAGGTTGAGCCATGTCGCGTTTACGATCCATGTTGCGGTGGCGGGTACTTGCTTGCAACGTTGGCCTTTCTGCATTGGCCGGACATAACAGAGATTGTTGGCTCAGACATAGCGCCAACAGCCCTTGATGTGGCAGCCCAAAATCTGGACTTGTTGAATGTGGAGGGGATGCAACGGCGCATCGAACACATTCAGGCAATGATCAGGCAATTCGACAAACCCTCGCATAAAGAAGCCTGCGAAAGCGCACAGCGACTCAAAGCCGGATTACTGGAGTCTCTCAAAAATCATGCTATCATGGTACGGACATTTAACGCCAACATTATGGCTGATCCACTCACGGATCATTTTGCTACGCCCGTCGATCTGGTCATTACCGATATTCCATACGGCAACCATTCTTCGTGGATTGGGTTGTCCGGCGACGCGCACTCTGAGCCGTCATGGTATATGCTCCAATCGTTATGTGACATCCTGACCCCGCATTCCCTGGTAGCAATCGCCAGCAACAAACAACAAAAAATCAGTCATGATCGTTATCGGCGCGTGGATCACTTTCAGATCGGCAAACGTCGCGTTGTGATCCTGAAGCCTAAGTAGGCGTGTATATTCCTTGCGTTATGACGGTTGATTCCAGAATAATTGTACAGTCCCGGTGCGGTTGCGCCGGGACGATGAGGTGATTACTTAATCGCTAGTTCATACTCATAGGGCGCAGGTTCTGTTGTGTAATCTGTCACGCCGGAGATGGACAAAACCACTTTTTCCACATCCCCGCCAACAGTGAACTCCCATTCACCCGCATTGCCATCGGCAGGACTGAGCAGGCGTTCCACCGTTACCTTCTCACCATATGTCACTTTCTGGATCAGGAAACGCTGTGGCAGAATGTTATCCATCCGAATCCAGCCATTGGCGATCCAGCCGCCATCATCGGCCTCGAAGTCGCTGGAATACTTGATTTCCGGGATGCTGACATCATCGATCAACATGCCGGGCGCGACAAACGCATCATCTGTGACCAACTCGAAACGCACCTGAATCTTCTTGCCTGCATACGCACTTAGGTCAACCGATTCCTCGATCCATTCGGGGTCGGCCTTCTCGTCTTCGTTGCCGCTTGAACCGCCATAACCAACGCCATAGCTGTTGCCATGCGGGTCTTCATCGAAGGTGTTTTTGGTGGAAAGCAGTTTCCATGTTTTGCCATCTTCGCTCACTTGCACATAACCATAGTCCCAGCCCTTTTCGATATTGAACCATGTCCAGTAGTTGAGCGTTGCAGACTTGACGCTGGTCAGGTCGAATTCATGGGTCAGGGTCGTATCGCTCTTGTCGGCACGGTTGCTCCACCACATTTTCTTGCCGCTGTGTGGCGTTGTGCCGACAACGGAAGCCGTCGGTGAGCCGGTGAACTTGACTGTATATGTGCCTTCTTTAGCGAACGGGATATAGCGCGTCCCAAATTGGTTGATACGCTGGGTTTTCTTGCCAGCGGCAGGCGTTGCTGTCGGAACAGTCGCTGTTGGGACTTTATCGGTGAAAAGGGTATAAGCATAACGTCCATCACCTACCGACTTGTCATTGAGCAGGTTGGCGATCTGCCAATCGGCAAAGAGGTCAATCACGGTGAGCGGCTTGCCAGTCAGAGCATCCTTCGCCCCGATTTTCTTCAAGGTAAGTTCAAATCCGGTCAGACCGTTTTCCTTTTCGGCAACAAGGTCAGTCACGGCTTCGCGGCTGGTGCGTTGCAGGAAATAGGTGGTGAAGAGATAGGCCGCGCCATAATGCGGAGCGTTGTCGCCGTCGCCCCACGTATTGAGTTGCAAGGTCGGGTTGCTGAGGAACTGACGCGCAAAGCCGGAATCTCCATAGCCCGTAATCAGGCGGGAAAGTTCACTCAAGCCTTCGTTGAGCCAGGTTTCTTCGTTCGGGTCAACTGCGTCGTGTACCATGTGCTGGAACTCGTGCGAGAGGACGCTTTCATAATATTTCTGCCCGATTTGCTGTCCGACATTATCCACATTCATCAGGAAAATCTGCGACTGATTGGAGCGTGGATAGACCGCACGCGGGACACCGCTGGCACTGCTGAAATAGCCCGCTACTGAATCGCCCATGCCTGTCGCGTTCAGGATGTACAGGTGAACGTCACCATCGACGCCGGGTGAATCTTCCGACCCAAAATATTTGCGGACAGTTGGATAAATCTTTTCCTCGAAGTTATCTGCCGATTTCTTGACCTGCGATAATTTCGGTTCTTCCACACTCGTATCCCACCAGACAAAAACGTGATCGGTGGCATAGAGCAGTTTGGCCTCGATTTGCGTATCTTCTTCCTTATCCTGATTGCTCACCCAGAATTTTTCGAGGTCGCCAACCTTATATTCCTTGAGGGGTTTGGTCGGGTTTGGTGGAACGTCTTTAACACCGCGCAACCGCTTGGCAAGGTCGATTTTATCGTTATCGGGGACAATCGTTTTTTGGAGCAGGCCGAGGGTTTCTGTGCCGGGTTCGGCATCATCCGCACGCGCCGGGGAAAGCGTCACCAGTGCTGCCGCAGCGATCAGCGCGAGCAGAAGCGTGCGTATTCTCTTGCGAAATAGCATGAATATAACCACCTTTTCAGCTTTTACCTAAGTATGTCCATTATAGAGGTAGACGCCAAAACGTGCGTTATAATCCGGTGAATGTCGAAATTATCATTTACAACTCATGATGCGGTTTGGGATGCGTTCGTTGCGCAACATCCAGACGCACATACCCTCCAGACTTCTGCATGGGGGCGTTTCAAATCCGAATTTGGCTGGTCATCGCAGATCGTCACAGTCGTGAATTCAGCGGGCGCGGTTCAGGCAGGCGCATTGCTCCTCTATAAGCGGGCGCATCGGTTGATCCCGCTTTCCATTGGTTATGTTCCGTGTGGCCCGTTGTTCTCCACAAATGAAGAAGTAAATCAGGAACTGTGGAAAGCGCTTGATCAGGCGGCACGCGGACGCGGCGCGGCATGGCTCAAGGTCGAACCGTGCAACTGGTATCGCCCGCGTGCGGATTTGCCGCAACGCCTCAAGGCTAATGGTTTCCGCGAAAGCGCTCAAACCGTGCAACCACCGCGCACCGTCGTGATCGATCTGGATTGCAGCGAAGAAGAAATCCTCAAACGGATGAATCAGAGTACACGGCGCAAGGCCAAAATGGGCGCGAAACAGGAAGTCGATATACGCTTCGGGACGCAAGCCGACGTACAGAGTTTCACGAAACTGATGGATGTGACAGGTTCGCGCGATAAATTCGGCGTCCACGAGCCAGCCTATTATGAACGTGCGTTTGAACTGTTTTCTCCGGGCGATCATTGTGCGCTGGTGATGGCTTCACATGCGGGCGTTGATCTCGCGGGCGTGATGGTTTTCCGCTACGGCGACAAAGCATATTATTTGTATGGTGCATCCAGCAACGAGGAGCGTAATCGGATGCCCACCTATATTGCACAGTGGGCGGCAATTCAATGGGCGCACCGACACGGCGCGAAATATTATGATTTCTGGGGCATTCCCGATGCCCCAGAAGAAACACTGGAAGCGGAGTTTGAAAACCGCCGCGACGGGCTATGGGGTGTGTATGGCTTCAAACGCGGTTGGGGCGGGCAGATTGTACGGAGCGTTGGCGCATGGGATAAGGTCTATCTGCCGCCAGTCTATGCGTTGTATCAACGACTGGCGGCACGCGGAAAAACGGAGTGAAAAGCCTTTTACTGCCGCTCCAACTAATTCAATTCATCCCGCGATTTATCCAGATGGTCTTGCGCCCTTTGAATGGACTCGGCAGTTTTGTTTAATGGCGTCTGAGGTTGTTTTGCTGGCCTGACAGGGATTCTAACCGTTGGACGTTTTATCCTGATAAATGAACCGGCAAACAACAGCCCGGAAACCAGCAATCCGCGTTTTGCCCACTGATCGGCTGTATCTTCGTATCCTGCATAAGTGAAGTAAGGTACGATTTTCCCACCCGTACTTTCTATGAGGGTATGATATTTAGGTGCAACTGTGCTATCCACACGGGTATAAATCCACAAAGCGCGCCCGGTTTGTCTGGCGACGATGGCAAAATCCGAAAGTTGATCATAATCACCCAAATCGCGTACATTCTTTGAATCTATGATCAATCGATCCGTCAAAAAATCAGGAAGTCGATTGGAGCTAATATTGTACTGTCCAGCACAGGAGCGGCATTGGGAACTTGTTTTTGTGTTGCCATATTTACAAAAACAGACCAACTGTGAGCCATCATTGTTTGACACTAAACGCAAATCCGCAGCAAGTACCGTTTCTCCGTCATTCCCGACAGCACCGGAACTTCCCTGCCGGAGAACAGGACGGCTTGAATATCTTCTCCCGGTGGGATTTGGTGCGGTAAAGTTTAATAAAATGATAATACTGCCCAGCAGGAAAAGGAATCCCGTAATAATGAATAAGCGACGTATCAGGCGCATTGCAGTTATTCCAGCGAAACTGTTTTGAACGTTCGCTCTATTTTACAATGTGTCCGACTTGCGTATCTAACAATAAACTGACAATAGAAATGCGATAACTCGCGTGAGGGTTATTTGTAAGATTCGTCATGGAACATATAGTGCCGCAATCCGAAATTGACTATGGCTTCATATCCCATACTTCGACAGTTTTGAGCGCCTTGCGATGCGCCTTCCACCCCGGCATGACGTGATCCATCAACGCCCAGAAACGCGGACTATGATTGAACTCGATCAGGTGGCAGAGTTCATGCAGGATCACATAGCGAATCAGCGGTTCAGCTACCTGAATCAATTTCAGGTTGAGCGTGATGTTGCCCTTGCTGCTGCAACTCCCCCAACGGCTACGCATCAACCGCAGTTTCAACGGCGCGCGATTGATACCCAGCGGTTGCATGTGCTGCCAGGATTGAGCGAACATCTCTGAAAAGACAATTTTTGCGCGGCGACGATACCAGCGCTCAATCAACTGACCAACGCGCGCCTGATTTGCTGGCTCGTGCAGGCCAACAAACAGCGTTCCTTCAATCAAACGTACCCGTTCGATTCGGTCTGCTTCCACCTGTAGCACTACCTCCTGCCCCATATAGCGGAAGGTTTCGCCGCTGATGAACTGGCGCGGCGTTTTTGCGGGGATGGTATTGATCACTGCCAGTTTTTTCATCACCCACGCGCCGTGTTTCAGGACAAACGCAGTCACATCCTTAATCGCCGTGCGTGTCGGCGCATCTACTGTAATGCGCCTGTCTGGATGAATGCGCAGGGTGAGTGTTTTTCGCCTGGAATAGAGTAATTCAAAGGGAATCGTCGTCCCTTTAAACTCGACACTATACATCCCTTTGGATGTTTTTTTAGACGCGGGCATTCCTCTAAACGGCCTCGTCAGTCACAGGAGGAACGGGGGTATTGGTTGCTTGTACCTGAGAATGAGTTCCGGTTTCCTTTTCCGGCTCTTTCTCTTTTTCCTTCTCGCGGGCGGCTTCAGCTTCACGTTCCTTTTCAATTTCGGCGGGCGTGGGCAATTTCTGTACACGCACCTTGCGAATGCGCCGCCCGGTGATGGTTTCGACAGTGATCACCAGATTGTTTTCGCGGATGACTTCGCCCGCGAGGGGGACTTTGCCCATGACGCTGAACACATAACCGCCAAGCGTATCACTCTCGTCTGTCGGTAGTTCAACATCCAGCAAATCGTTCACCTCACCGAGATTGATTCCCGCATCAAAGAGAATTTCATCGTCGGTGATTTTAGTGTACTCGGCCTCTTCGTCCGGGTCGTATTCGTCCTGAATATCCCCGACGATCTCTTCGATCAGGTCTTCAATCGTGACCAGGCCCGCTGTGCCGCCGTATTCATCCACCACAATCGCCAGATGGATTTTGCGCTGTTGCAGGTCTGCCAGCAGATCGCCCGCTTTCTTGGATTCGGGGACGAAGTAGGCGGGACGGATCACCTCGCGGACTTTGCGTCCGGTGGTTCCTTTCTGATCGCGCCAGAGTTTGAGCAGGTCTTTGGCGTAGATTAGTCCGATGATGTTATCAATCGAATCTTCATAGATCGGGATACGTGAATGCCCCTTTTTCAGGATTACGTCCAGCGCAGCGTCAAGACTCTCTTCGGCTTCCAGCGCCATGATGTCGATACGCGGGATCATGATTTCGCGCGCAATCGTATCGCCGAACTGGAAGATCGAATAGATCATCTCTTTTTCTTCGTCTTCGAGGACGCCTTCCTCCGACCCGGCATCGACCAGCGTTTTGATCTCTTCCTCGGTCACATAGGTAATATCACCTTTGCCGCCGAACATTCCGGCGACGCGGTTGGATACCCATAGCATCAGGCGCGAGAGGGGCGAGAGCAGCGTCATTAGTACACCCATCGGACGCGCCGCCAGCATTGCGAGGGTATCCGGGCGTGAACTTGCAATTGCTGATGGAATCATGTCCCCGAACAACACCATCAGGAGCGCACCAACCAGGATCGCCGAACCATATCCGAGCCAGCCGGCCCAGTCCTTCGCAATATTCAGGCTTTCCAGCCAGCGCACTTCTACCTGACCGAGCGTAAGCGTCAGCACCGAAGCAGCGATGAATCGGATCAGGATGCTGGCGAGTTGATGCGAGGCAAGCAGACGGGTGGCGTCTTCCGCAATTTTCAGAGTATACGCTGCGTTTTCATCGCCACCATCGGCCAGCGTGCGCAGTTTGGTTTTGTGGGCGTTGACGAGTGCAGCATGTGCCAGCGAAAGCGCCGCGTTCAGAATCACCAGACCTATCAGGACAGACACACCTATCGTACTGCCCGGTTCCATCGTGTTGTGTTATTCCTTTTCCGATTCTTCTGTGCCATTCGAGAGGGGACGCATTCGCGCCGGGACGCCAACCGCCAGATAATCTGGTGGGACATCATGGGTGATAACAGACCCTGCTCCGGTACGGCTGCGCTCCCCGACGGTTACAGGCGCACGCAGCATTGTATCACTACCAATAAACGCATGATCCCCGATGTTCGTGCGATGTTTATTCTTACCATCGTAATTCGCGGTGATGACGCCAGCGCCAATATTCACATCTGCGCCGACTTCGGCATCTCCAACGTAGCTGAAATGACCCATGCGCGTTCCCGGCCCAAGCCGCGACGCTTTCACTTCACCGAAATTGCCCATATGAACGCCTTCACACAGATACGCCTTTGGGCGCAAGTGCGCGAACGGGCCAATATCGACATGATTTTCCATCGTAGCTTCTTCTACCACAGAAGCATTAACGACACAATAATCGCCAATATTGCTATCCCGGATAATGCTGTTTGGTCCGATTTTGCAATCCGTACCGATCACCGACTTTCCGATGATATGCGTATTCGGCGCGATTACTGTGTCCTGCCCGATCACTGCTTCTTCGCTGATGTAGGCGGTTGCCGGGTCAATGATTGTGACACCTTCCAACTGCCATTTTTTGCAAATTCGTTTGCGCAGGGTGGTTTCGGCGTCCGCCAGATCGATGCGCGTATTCACACCGATCACTTCCTCTAAATCCTCAATCTGGAGGGCATAAACGTGTTCGCCACGATCTACCGCAATCTGCACCAAATCGGTCAGATAATATTCACCATTTTTCGCATTCGGCTGAATATCACCGATATGATCCCATAGCCAATCGGCTTTGAAAACATATACGCCGACGTTCAACTCGGTGATTTTTCGTTCCTGTTCGCTGGCGTCCGACTCTTCGACAATCTTTACAACATGCCCGTCATTCTTGATGATCCGACCAAACCCGCGCGGATTCGGATTATCCGACGTGAGCAGCGTAAATGGGCCATCGTGTTTTTTCTGTTCCGCAATCAGATTTTGCAGCGTGACAGCAGTCAGCAACGGCATATCGCCGTAATACACAACCACCAGGTCGGATTTGCCCCGCATCACATCAGCCGCTTGTGCGACTGCGTGTCCTGTGCCTTTGCGTTCCTGCTGAAAAATGTATGTGGCGCGTGTTCCGAGATGTTCCTTAATCGCGTCCGCGTCGTGTCCGACAACTACAATGGGTGGCTCTCCATC
Source organism: uncultured Anaerolineaceae bacterium (assembly GCA_964432445.1). Taxonomy (GTDB): domain Bacteria; phylum Chloroflexota; class Anaerolineae; order Aggregatilineales; family UBA2796; genus JBBRMW01. The sequence goes on along the minus strand of CAYSOC010000020.1, from coordinate 2,559 downwards.
CAGTTCCCAGGCTGTATCCACGCAACGGGCGATCATTGCCTTTCCGCCGACAGTGTGCAAAACCTTCGCCAGTCTGGATTTCATCCGCGTTCCATGCCCGGCGGCCAGAATCAGAGTCGCAACTTTCAAAATGTTAGATCAATCCCTTGCAAAAACATTCACATGAATGTTAGCGGGAAATGGCAGGAATCACAACCGCCGCTGGTTGTTTAGAGGTCTTCGAGAAAGGTGATCCATTCGTTGAAATGTAGACAATCGTGGCGCATTCGTTCAAAGCCAATTTCGATAGCAATCAACGCAGCGTCCGTTTTGGTATAACCCGGTAAATGCTCTATTAAATGAAAAGACGGTGGCTTTTTCTCGTTAATATCTTCTGGAGTTGGATAGTCATTGCGAACCTTTTCCAATTTCGAGAGCGCTTTATCGCTGTTGGGAATAATTTTCGCCAGTTTGGAAATATCGGAAAAAAGAAGTGCTTCAATTTCATGAAGTGAAAAATAAGCATGAAAACGGGGATGATTTATATCTTTCTCAAATGCCTTTTCCAGGTGCTGTACTTTTTGCGCGCTTGTTGAATTTTGGTTCCATTCTCCCCAGCCCGGAAAGCCGAGACTTGCAATCCCATAAAAATCCAGCATTGTGGTAACGCAACTGAAACTTGAATCTTTGAGCAATCGGCGTACATCACCAGCGACCTTCTCATAGGAAACAACACCTCCTTTGTGCGCCGGATTGCTGCCATGCGCCAGCCTTGTTTTTACAAGTACAGGAGTGAATGAAATTTTATTGGTATCGAATGCAAGCGGTAGAACATCGCGGACAAAAATTTCTTCTGTTTGACCTTCGACCAAAATATAGACAAATTTCATGTGCCAGACGTTTCTCGCTGTGGACGCCCACCGAGAATGTTTTTCTCCCAGAGTTCGCCCATACGATACTCTTCCAGCCAATCGGAGAGCGAGGCTGAACCCAGCCGACGGAACGTCGATTGCCCGTCAATGCGATCCACCACTAGAATATCCTCCGGCGCAAACTGGTTGACCAGCGGGACAGATTGTGTTGAAACAATCACCTGCGTTTGTGCTGCTGCGCTTTTCAATAGATCAGCCAATATTTGAATAGCGAAGGGATGCAATCCCAACTCCGGCTCATCGATCAACACCACAGAAGGCAAATCTGGCTGCAAAAGCAATGTTGCCAGACAAATAAAGCGCAGAGTGCCATCCGACAGCGCATGAGCATCGAATAAGGTATCCGAGGAACGATCCCGCCATTCCAGGCGGATTTGCGAAGGATCAAGCCGCAGAGGTTCGAGCGTGAAGGTATCGAAAAATGGAGCAACCAGTCGAATCGTTTTCACGATGCGTTCAAAATAGAAAGGCTGCTTTTCCTGGAGATAATACAAATAAGCCGCAAGATTGGAGGCATCCGGGCGAAAGAAACGGTTATCGTTTATATCGCCTTGCATTTTGACGGGTGCGTTTCGGCTTGTATCGTGGAAATGATAGACTTTCCAACTCTCCAGAGTTTCACGCATATAGCCTGACGTATCATTATTTTCTTCATACAAACGAGTTTCAAGGTGTCCCATGTCAAGCCCCTTACCAGTTAAGTCATAAAGGGTTTCCGTTTCCGAGGAGATATGAGCAGAACGGGAAAAGATTCGTTCGTATCCTAAAAATAATGTATCCTGGTTATTCCGCAATAAAGAAATTTCATATCTAGCTTGACTAAACCAAAATCGAAAATATAGCGCCGCCGTTTTTTTTGTTCCATTATAAAACATGGTACTAGCGCGTTCCTGTGCCGAATATATTTGTAAACGCTGTTCGATGATTGCATTCAAAAGCCGAAATACCGAAATAAAATTACTCTTGCCAGCCCCGTTTGCCCCGATCAACACGTTCAACCCTGAAAGTTCAACCTCAGCATATTTGATCGATTTATAACCGTCGATTGTGATGCGTTGCAGTCTTTCTGGCATTTCAATACATCTCCACGAATAAATCGAATGTTAGCGGGAAATGGCAGGAATCACAACCGCCGCCATGCTTCAACCTTATTCTTACCTAATGACATGGCAAGCCGTCCATTTTCCCGCTATAGTATGCGCCATTTGCTCAATATCACAGAGAAAGGGACGCGCTACGCATCCTCCTGAAAGTTGAGGAGTGCGGCGTAATTTGATATGGCAACGCTTCAACAACAGATCGCTGATTTGCGCCGCCGATTGAGCGCTCTCCCAGCGGATGCACGTGCCGCCGAGTTGACACCTCTTGAGGCCGACGCTCGCGCCTTGCTGACCGCCAGCAAAAACACCCCCTATGAGGAAGAAGCCAGAGCGCTCTTCGCAGAGTTGGCACAGCGGAGCGCGCGCCCTGCTCCCGTCCCGGAAAGCGGCGTGATGCGTGGAATATTGCGTCGCGCTCGTATCCGTATGGAACTGGCGGGCGACGAAGACGATTACGATGCTGCGATAGACATTCTCGCAGGCGCTCTTGAACAAGATGCAGAAAACGCAGAACTACAGGATTTACTGCGACAGGCCGCCGGACGTAG
>CAYSOC010000019.1:0-57426 GCA_964432445.1 uncultured Anaerolineaceae bacterium | reverse complement strand
GGTTGGGTTTGTGAATCTGCTTTCGGGGCGCTCATGGCTCAATAACCGTGCCACTCATATCCTTGCCGGGGTGTATATCACGGTGATTTTCGTGGGCGGTGCGCTTTCCGGCTGGCCGGGTTGGAGCAGATTGCCGGGTTCGTACATCGTCTCCGGCGATCCGCGTGCCATCGAACCGCAGAGCATCACCGCAGCCACATGGGTCGGCGCGAATTTACCCGCTAATTCGCGGATCGGCGCGGATCGGGTCAATATGCTGCTCATGGCAATTTGGGGCAAACAACGTCCAGTCACGCACCTGAGCGATGGTATTGATATATCCAATATCTACTTTGCCAAACAGATAGGTGATAAGGAACGCGCGTTGCTCAAAAGTGTCGATGCCCGTTATCTGGTCGTTGACGCCAGATTATCTACTGCGTTACCCATCATGGGAACATATTTTGAATCCACCGAAAATAACGGCAAACCACATACTGCACCGCTTGACCTGAAAGCACTGTTGAAGTTTGGGGATATGGTGGGCGTTGACCGCATCTATGACAGCAGCGACATCAAAATCTATGATGTGAACAGGATTTCCCATGCTCCGTAAATATAACGATCTCCTGTTTGTGGCACTCTATACGCTCATTGGCTTTATCACTGTAGTCATCAAACCGCCGATCCCGCTGTTGCGTGTGATACTCACCTTGCCACTTGTACTCCTACTGCCGGGGTACGCACTGGTTGCCGCGATATTTCCGCGTCGGTTGCCATGCCCGACGGAGCGACTGGTAATGACACTGGCTCTCAGTGTGGCAAGCACGGCGATTGCTGGCTTGTTGCTGAATTACACAGCATCTGGTCTGACCGATTGGACATGGCTGGTCACATTACCAGGAATTACATGGGGCGCGTGCCTGATTGCGGCAGTACGGCGATTTATCGTGATGCCGGATAGCGTTTCGTTCAGGTCGCCGCTGCTGCGCCGTTATGCTGCGCTCGTGCTGGTGGTGCTGTGCTTCGGCGTCGTGGCAATTGCGCTGGCGCGTCGGGGCGAGGCTTCGCAGCCGCGTACCAGCTTTAGCGCGCTTTCCGTTCTTCGGCAGGCCGATAACACGATGGATGTCAGCGTGATCAATGAGGAGCAGGTAGCGACTTCATATCAACTTACGCTCGTCCTCAATGGCGTTGAGATCAAGCGCGTCGATCCGTTTCTGGTGGAAAAGGAAGCCACCAGCAAAATGCTATTTCATTTGTCCGAAGGGGCATCCGGCAAACTCGAAATCATATTATCAAAGGCAGCAGCGCCGGAAAACATCTACCGATCAGCAATTATCTGGCTGCCATAAGGAGCAAATCCGGCAATGCGTATTTTGATGCTTGCCCAATTTTATCCACCTGTAATTGGTGGTGAAGAACAGCACGTTCATAGCCTGTGCCATGCCCTGCATGAACGCGGACATGAGGTGTCTGTGATCACGCTGGCGCACGACAATCTGCCAGCCAAAGATGACGACAACGGAGTACGTATTTCACGTATCAAAAGCACTACGCAGCGTGGTGGTAGCGCGGTCTTTCAAACATCCCGCCGACACGCGCCTCCTTTTCCCGATCCGGCGGTAGTGAGCGCTATTCAGGCGCATATCAAGGCTGAACAACCGCAGATCGTGCATGGTCATAACTGGATGCTGCATTCATTTATTCCGCTCAAATCGCGCAGCAATGCGAAATTTGTGGTCTCCCTGCACGATTACAGTCTGCGCTGCTCCACCAAAAAACTGATGTATATGGGCGAAACAGTTTGTGATGGACCAAGACTTGATAAATGTTTTAGTTGCGCCCGGAATCACTTCGGTCTAAAGGGGCCACCTGTTGCTGCCGCCAACTGGTTGATGGGGTTCGCGGAACGTGCCGCTGTCGATATGTTTTTGCCTGTGAGCGAGGCAGTCGCCGAAGGAAACGGTATCTGCCGTAAAAACCTGAACTATCGGGTGATTCCCAATTTTGTTGCCGATGACATAGCAACCCGCAAATATGGGCATTTTCCGGAGCTTGAGCAGTTGCCAGACGAACCCTTTGTATTGTTCGTGGGCGATCTCAATTCTACCAAAGGAGCAGACATTGCAGTAGAAGCCTATGCAGGGTTGCCAGATGCGCCACCGCTGGTATTGATCGGACGTGAATTTCCCGAAACACCAAAGAATCTTCCTCACAACGTTTATGTTCTGAAAAGCTGGCCTCACGATGCAGTGATGCAGGCTTTCCAGCGCAGCCTGTTCACCCTTGCACCGTCGCGCTGGCCTGAGCCGTTCGGTATCGTTGTGATCGAGGCGCTTATTTCCGGGCGTCCGGTTATCGCGTCGGATAGCGGTGGCCTGCCGGAAATCATTGTTGATCGGGAAAGCGGCTTCCTTGTGCCGCCGGGAGATGTAGAGGCATTCCGCAATAAAATTCGCATTCTGCTGGAAGACTCACAGCAACGTGAACAGATGGGAAAAGCTGCCGCCGAACGTGCGACAAATTTTTATACAAGCGCGGTAGTTCCCCAAATTGAACAGGTCTATTCGCAACTTCTGAGCCAGTGAAAGGATTCAACATGAATACACAGTTGAAACAAGCTGCAATTATCATTTGCTGTTATACCGAAGATCGCTGGGATGCGCTCTGTGCGTCGATTAGTTCTGCGCTCGCACAAAAATATCATGATTTCAGCGTGATTGTCGTTGTGGATTACAACCCGCCACTACAATGGCGCATTGTTGATCAGTTTCCGAGTGTCAGAGTCATCGAAAATCGTGGCAAAAAGGGGCTGTCTGGTGCGCGTAATACCGGGATTCGTACCGCCAATGCGCGCTATATCGCCTTTCTGGATGACGATGCAGTTGCCGAACCACAATGGTTACAGAGCCTGTGCGACCCAATGGACGATCCCAACGTCATGGGAGTGGTTGGAAATATCATTCCGAAGTGGCTGGGCAAGTATCCTGCGTGGTTTCCAAAGGAGTTTTACTGGGTGTTTGGCTGTACCTATCGCGGCGTACCGATCCAGCGTAGTGAAGTGCGTAACCTGATCGGCGGCTGCATGTGTGTTCGCGCAGAGATATTCAATCAGGTAGGTGGCTTCCGTAGCGAAATCGGACGGATCGGCACAATTCCGCTTGGTGGGGAGGAAACCGAATTTTGCATTCGCGCACATCAGGCAAACCCAAACGGCAAATTTCTCTATGAGCCGGACGCAAGGATGCACCATGAAGTGCCGTCGAGACGTACCACATGGCGCTACTTCCGTTCGCGCTGCTATGCCGAGGGATTATCCAAAGCGCTCATTGCCCGGCTTGTCGGTACGCGAGACGGATTAGCTTCCGAGAGTGTGTATACCGTTCGTATCTTGCCAACGGGGGTCATGTATGGATTGCGCGATTTATTCCTGCGACGGGATGTACATGGTCTGCAACGCGCCCTTGCAATCATTGCAGGACTGTTCATCACTACCGCAGGTTATCTGGCAGGGCGTCTGCACATTCGCATGGTAAATCTTCCTCACCCATCCCTGATTGTTGGCGAACTGGAATGAAGGATTCCGATGAAACGCACACTGTGGAAAGATATAGCAGCAGATATTGACCGTTTCCGTATTACTGATCATCGTTCGATCTGGACAATGCCTTTGATGTGTCCGGCGGTACTTTCCTGTGTGATGTACCGCTTTCAACACGCGGTTTGGTGCTATCGGGGACGGCTTCGCTTTTTTGTCCCGATTCTCAAGGCGGTGTTGATGATTCTAGGGCGATTTGTTGAAATTTATACCGGAATCTGGATTTCACCATTGGCAGACATTGGACCCGGATTGTATATCGGACACTTCGGCGGGGTGATTCTGGGAGAAGTCAAAATGGGGAGCAACTGCAACCTTTCGCCGGGGGTTGTGCTAGGGCAGGCAGTACGCGGCTCAAAAAAGGGGCGTCCGGTGATTGGAGATCGGGTATATATCGCAGCGGGTGCAAAGCTGTTTGGCAAGATTACGATTGGAGACGATGTTGCCATCGGCGCAAATGCGGTAGTAACCCGCTCTCTCCCGGATCGTGCTGTAGCGGTAGGGATTCCTGCCGAGGTTATTTCCTACAAGGGTAGTTTTGAATATATTTTATACCGTGACAGGGATATGGCGATGTTGCCCGAATATGATGAGGATTTGATCTACCCGGAACCCCATATCAAAATCCCGGAAGAAATGGAACGGGGCAGGTAGTCAGCCTATGGGCCGTCGGCAGGCTGGAACGGCCCGACGATTGGCGCAGAGGCCGATAGAACACCATCATCAAGATGCAGATCGCAGGTGGCGCTGGTTGGCTGACCCTCGTGCAGGATGTTGGGGGTCGGGCTAATGTCGATGACGAAAGATACGCTCGTACTCTGATAGCGTACCATCGTGTGTTCCTGATAAATTACAGCCCGCAGGAACTTGCCCGAAGTTGGAAAAGCTGTCTGAAAATAGCCTTTATAAATCGAGCCAATATCTCCGTACTGGTATGAATATGCACACGTAAGATATTGAATATGAACAGGCGCGCTGGTGTTATTGCCATACTGGACAATGACACGTTTATGATCGCCGGGATAGGTGGATATGCTGTTGGTGGCGAACTGTACATAAACGCTCGGCAAGCTGCTGGCATTTGCGGCGGATACAGGAGATAGAGTAGATAACAGCCAGACAGTAAGGAACAGTAGCATCCTGGTCAGTTTCAAAATAATCTCCATTTCTGATATGAACTGTGGCATGAAAGAACCGAAACCAGGCTGGCACGAGAGCGATGCCAACCTGGTCTCTCTAGTTTGCTTTCGTTGTGTTACTGATTTCAATCAGGAAACACATCGCTGTCTTTTCCTCTGTGCCAATCTGCACATCCACAAATGATGGAATAAAAATGATATGGATTCCATCCATCAATAGATAACGGTGTGCGATTGCAATTGCCTTGATAGCCTGATTGATAGCGCCCGCCCCGACAGCTTGTACCTTTGCCGAAGGGTTTTGGCGCATAATTCCCGCAATTGCACCAGCAACGGCGGTTGTACGAGAGGAAGCTGCAACTTTTATCAAATTTGTGTACGCGCTTGTATTAACCTGGTTTTCCATCAATTGCCTCCGCGAAAGAGAATCCATATGCCTAACAGTAGCACGCTAATACCTCCAGACAATACGCATAACTACGTATTCGCTGATAACACTGTGCTACCCTGGTCGCGTCCAAACCTGCGCTGCACAACGCCGGATCGAGGCGCTGAAAACGTTCCAGTGCCTTTTCCTGTGCAAATTCATCGACTGGATTTACTGCGCGGAATTTTTGGTGTGAGGATGTTTGCCGGGTTGACGCCAGTCATCCTCCTTTATTTCAACATCGTAATGCTTCGCCGCTGCCCTGATGTTGGCAAACGCTTGTTCGCGTTCTTCGTCCGAGACACCTTTCACTTGATCAAAGCGTGCCAGCGCATTTTGTACGTGAGCAGCATCGGTGAGCGGTTCTTTTCTCTGTTTGGGGAAGGCGTACACACTGTCTGGTAAATCTTCCCGATCTCTGGTGTCTAGCTCTCCATGCACCGTATGTGGTTTCCATGTGGCTTTTGTTGCCATACTTCAGACCTCACGATATTCCTACCAGGAATAATATCTGTCCCGCTTGCATATTGATTCCAATAGAAAGGATTGCAAGAGGACTAAACGATATAGTTCATTGTATTGTTCGTGTCTCTCGCAGAACTAAATACAAGCTAAAAATGTTCTAAAAATAATTGGGATATTTCTGTATTTTGTGGATGTCCTGATAGGTATAACTACCTATTTTGACAAACTGCTTCAAAGCCGCACGGATATTTATAACATTTATAGGCTGTGTGTTATATGCTGATGGTCACCGAGCAATAACCGGAGTATGCCATATGACGCTTCATCTTTTTCTGAAATCGATCCTTGCACGAAATTATGTCAAGTCTATTGCAATTGGTTTGATTGCTTGCCTGACCGTTACGGGAACTGCAAGCGCAGCGGCTACTTGTGAAACAATCATTGATCAGGCATACAAACAACTGGACACCCTCTGTAGCACGATAGGACGTAATCAGGCGTGCTATGGAAATGATGCCGTTCGTAGTGAGTTCAACCCGCCTTATAAGCCGGATATTTTCCTGAAGGAAGGGGACAAAGCACCTGTCGCGGCGATCCGTGAGTTATATACATTGCCGATGGATGTTCAATCCCAAACCTGGGGTCTCTCCATGATGAAAGTGCAGACCAATCTCCCGGATACCGCACCGGGGCAAAATGTAGTGTTTGTACTATACGGGGATGTTCATCTCTCGAACGCCGATGATGAAGGAAAAATGTCCGCTTTCTATTTCACATCCGGTCTGGGGCAACCTGTCTGCAAGAATGCCCCGGCAGATGGCATTATGATTCGTTCTCCAAAAGGGATGCGGGTGCAGTTCAATGCCAATGGCGTCAATATTGATATTGGCTCAACCGTTGTTTTACAGGCTGTCAGGAATCAACAATTGACTGTGCAGTTGCTTGAGGGGAGCGCCAACGTCACTGCCGACAATAGAACAATGTCGCTGACGCCGGGACAGTCGGTAGCTGTACCGCTTGGTGGTATTGACGGATTGCAGGCAGTGGGGGAACCCTCCGCGCCATTCCAGAGACCAGTTAACGCTGCCCAACAGCGGTTTCTCAACATGGCTCCTCGCATCTGGGGGGTGGTGACCTCACCCGCCAAACCCGCCGCTCCTGTACCGGCGCAGAACAATAACAACGGCGGCAACAAAGCGCCGAAACCCGCCAAGGGGAACAATGGCAATCACTATGGACATGACCATCATTGGCATGGCTGGCACTGGGGAAATCATTAATTATGTCTGCCAAACCCAATACTGTACCGTCGTTTCCAGATTTTGCGCCGCATTCGATGCTCAATGATCGTTATCAATTGCTTGATGTTGTTGGTCGTGGCGCTACCGCTGTCGTTTGGTCGGCATGGGATACACACTTGAGGAGAATTGTCGCGTTGAAGCTGATTCAGCGCGGCACAGGAAGATTCGATACAACACTCTTTGAAAGAGAAGCCAGCCTGATTTGTACGCTGGAACATCCTCATATCGTTCCGTTGTATGACTACGGGTTTGGTACAAACACCTGTTTTTTAGTCACGCGGTATTTAACCGGTGGCACGCTTTCCGAGAGATTGTATAAGGAAGCACTTGAACCCGCCGAGGCAATTAATTGTATGTCTCGAATTGCGCTCGCGCTGGATTACATTCACGAAAAGAATATTCTGCACCGTGATTTGAAACCCGGAAATATTCTGCTGGATGCACAGGCGATGCCTTATCTGGCAGATTTTGGATTGGCAAAGGTTGCCGTTGGTCACGCAGAAGATCAGTCGATCTCCGGTACTTTGAATTTTATGGCTCCGGAGCAACTCGTTGGGCGTGTTTCTGCGGCCAGCGATGTTTTTGCCTTCGGCGTGATGTTTTATCAGATGCTGACGGGAAGCCTGCCATTCGGGGATAATCAGGCACTTGGGATGGCGATGCTCACTGGTGAGGCTACTTTGCCCGATATCCAGATAGCAAATCCGGGATTATCCAGAGAGATCAATCCTTTTCTGCAACATCTGACCCATCAGGAACCCGATAAGCGTCCGAAACAGTTATCCCCTTTCGTAGAGGAAATGTCGGCTGTTTTGGGCATCCGGGATCGTGGCCTGACTATAACCCTTCCAGCCTCCAATAGGACAGCGAACGAAACAGGAAGCAAAGACCCCTATAATGCCCTTGAACTGCTCGACAAACTGGAAAGTGCAGCCAAATCAAAAAATGATACAGAGCCTCTTTCGCTGACAGATTTTCTTGTGCTGGATACCTATTTGCAGTCTGACCCGGAGGCGCTATCGCCAGCGGCATCAACTATCATTTTGAAAACGGCTTTACACTACAATCGTGGGGTAGAGCGCTGGGGCAATCACTGGCTGCGAACTTCTGTCGAAGCGTCGCCACAAACGCGGCTGGAAATGTTTATACGGCTGATAGCACGCGAACTTTTGATCAATCCCCATGAATATCGCTCTTTGTTTCTCCGCTCTATTGTCGGAAGTGTGCTGGCTTTTGCGCTCCAGCTATATATGGTGATCACCCCTAACCCGGTGACAGGCGACGTAAGATTGCTAAATGCCGCAGGGAACGGCTTGCTATTTGGGCTATTCATCGGGATTGGTCTTTTCACGGGGATTCATATCGCGCGAAGATGGCGCCTGTTGTCATTGCCTGGCGCGGCAGCAGCAGGGTGGTTGATCAGCAGCCTGATCATCGCCATCACGTTTATCTTTTTTCAGAAGCTGTTTTATCTGGATACGCTGGAGTTTGGGGTCGCCTGGTTTGCCGCAATTCTTTACAGCGCGGGGTTCATATGGACAGCCAATGAGCATCCTGTAGTCCGTTCTGTGTTTGGAATAGCGGGGATTGTGATCGGATATATTTTACCATTCGTGTTGTATCTCAATGAGATGATAGAACGCCCGCCGTTTATTTTTCGGGATGACGATCCGGCATATGGGATTCCACTCGTTTTTCTTTGTGCGCTCATATCCACTGGTTTCATAAATCTCCTGCCGTTTCTTGCGCGGTATAAAAAGACACTTTTGAAGCCCTCGGTTTTTGTTAGTTTGTCGCAGGAAAACGAAAGCGGTGCGCAGGAAGCAGTTCTATAGAAAGCTGCCATCTCCAACTGCTACTTCTTAAATTCCCCCTATTCCAGACATCCCGCCGATCAGCGATTTGTTTACGCCCTCATTCATTGGTGCTATGATTAGCAGGTATCGCCTATACCTGTGAGCAAATATTATGCCCGGACACGATATTATTGTGATTGGCGCATCCGCAGGGGGCGTGGAAGCAATCAGTCGGTTGGTACAATATTTACCGGGAGATTTGCCCGCTGCATTATTTCTTGTCGTCCATATTCCAGGCCACAGCCATAGCGCGCTTCCTTCTATCATCAACCGTCACGGCAACCTGCACGCCTATCATCCTGCGGATCGAGACCTCATCAGAAGTGGTTTGGTTTATGTCGCACCGCCAAATCTGCATTTGCTGGTGAAAGACGGATTTGTTCGACTGACGCACGGCCCACGCGAAAATGGACATCGACCTGCTATTGATCCGCTGTTCCGAACAGCAGCACGCAGTTACAGCAGGCAGGTTATAGGCGTTGTACTCACAGGTACGCTCGATGACGGAACAGCGGGACTCGCGGCGATCAAAATGCGCAATGGTGTTACCATCGCACAATCACCCGAAGAAGCAATGTATCCACAAATGCCGCGCAGCGCTATCGAACATGTGCAGATCGATCATATATTAACGATTGAACAGATCGCCCACAAGATTGTTGAGTTAGTGCATCAACCAGTCTACAGCGAAAATGATATGAACCCATCTCAGGAGATGGAGATAGAGGCAGATATGGCAGAGTTAGAGCCTGAAGCTGTCGCCAAACATGAGCGCCCCGGAACACCATCCGGTTTCGCCTGTCCAGAATGCGGTGGCGCGTTGTGGGAATTGCACGATGGCAAACTTATTCGGTTTCGATGTCGGGTAGGTCATGCCTACTCGCCGGAAACGCTGCTGGCACAGCAATCGGATGCGCTGGAAGAAGCGCTATGGGTGGCGCTACGCGCGCTGGAAGAGCGTGCTGCTCTCTCTGCACGTCTGGCAGAGCGCGGCAAGGAACAGGGACAAACTCTGACTGCTGCGCGTTTCGATGAAGAAGCGCGAGACGCTTCGATACGCGCTGAAGTAGTGCGCAAGGTACTTCTAAAGATTGTTGGAACCAGAAATGAACCCGGCGATGAAAAACGAACAAACGCTGGATAGCACTGTAAGGATAGCAAGAGAATTTGATGGATGTCAACAAACACGTCACAAGTGGGGAAATTCAGGACACCAGCTTTGAAATCCTGCTGGAATATTTAAAGCGCAGTCGCGGCTTCGACTTCTCCGGCTACAAGCGTACCAGCCTGATGCGGCGCTTTCAAAAGCGGATGCAATCCGTATCGGTAGAAAGTTATAGCGAATATCAGGATTTCCTCGAAGTACACCCCGATGAGTTTTCAATTCTATTTAATGCAATACTGATTAACGTATCCAGTTTCTTCCGGGATCAGGCAACATGGGATTACATCCGTGCCGATGTGATTCCTCAAATTATTGCCAAAAAAGATGGGAGTGCGCCAATTCGTATCTGGAGTGCCGGATGTGCCTCTGGTGAGGAACCCTATACCATTGCAATTGCGCTCGCAGAAGCGCTTGGCAATGATAAATTCCGGGAGCGCGTCAAAATTTACGCTACAGATATAGATGACAACGCGCTGGATCATGCGCGCCAGGCGACTTATACCGCCCGCGACTTGGCAACACTCCCCAATGAACTGCGGGAACGATACTTCGAGCATGTCGATCATCGCTTTGTTTTCCGTAAGGATTTACGCCGCTCGGTGATTTTTGGTCGCCACGACCTGCTTCAGGATTCACCTATTTCCCGGATCGATCTGTTGATCTGTCGGAACACGCTTATGTATTTCAATGCAGAGGCGCAGAACCGGATTCTGACCCGGTTTCACTTTGCCTTGACCGAAGGCGCATTTCTGTTTCTGGGCAAAGCAGAAATGCTTCTGACACATACCAGTCTTTTCACTCCCATTGATTTGAAACGACGGATTTTTACGAAGGTTCAGAAAACGAGCTTTCGAGATCGATTCTCAATCATGGCTCAAACAGACGACGAAGTTAACGTCAACAATATAGCGAAATTCATACGCTTTCGTGAAGCAGCCTTCGATGCGAACCCGATTGCACAAATTGTTGTCGATCTGAATGGCTTTCTGGCGCTGGCTAATGAACGCGCACGAATTTTCTTCAATCTATCGACGCGCGATACGAGCCGCAGTTTACAGGATTTGGAACTCTCCTATCGCATCCCGGAATTACGCGCGCGGATCGATGAAGCCTACGCCGAACACCGCCCCGCCACCGTCAAAGATGTCCAGTGGACAACAACATCTGGTGACGTGCGCGAACTCGAACTACAGATTTTTCCACTCTCCGATTCCAGCGGGATGATCCTTGGTGTCAGTATCACCTTCACAGACATTACGCGCTATAAGCGCCTCCAGGAGGAACTGGAACATTCCAATCAGGAACTCGAAACTGCCTATGAGGAATTACAGTCTACCAACGAAGAACTGGAAACGACCAACGAAGAACTTCAGTCTACCGTTGAAGAACTGGAAACGACCAACGAGGAACTACAGTCCACCAACGAAGAACTGGAAACGATGAACGAGGAATTGCAATCCACCAACGAGGAATTGCAAACCATCAATGAGGAATTGCGGCGGCGCACCGAAGAACTAAATCAGGTGAACGGGTTTCTCGAATCCATCCTGACCAATTTGCGCGTTGGCGTCGTCGTGGTAGATCGAAATCTGCAAATCCAGATTTGGAGTCGCAAGGCAGAGGATTTATGGGGTTTACGCGCCGATGAAGCGCAAAACAAGAATTTCCTCGCGCTTGATATTGGTCTGCCGGTGGATGACCTCAAGCAACCTATCCGGGCGTGCCTGACCCAGGAATCCGAATATCAGGAACTCATTCTGAGGGCAACAAGCCGACGTGGTAAACATATCCGCTGTCGCGTAAATTGTACTGCTCTCAAAAGTTCCGACCAGACAACGCGAGGGGTTATCCTCCTGATCGAAGAACTGGAAGATACCCCATCCACGACACAGCCAGTGCAATCACTGAGTGATTAACCCGTGCTTTAGCGCGTGGCGAATGAGATCACTTTTTGTACTGAAATTGAGTTTTCGCATCAGGTTCGCGCGATGCACTTCGACAGTACGCGGGCTGATGAACAGTATCTGACCAATCTGGTGACTGGTTTTTCCCTCTGCCACGAGTTGAAGTATCTCGCGTTCGCGTGGAGTCAGGGTTTCATGTGGATCGTCGCTGATGGCCTTTGAATCCTGAATATAGTTCGCAATGTGGTCTTCACAGATTGGTTTGCTGAAAAAATACTCCCCCCGGAAGGCGGCATAGATTGCATCCGACAAATCTGTGCTGCTGGCTTGTTTGAGAACGTATCCATGCGCCCCATTCACTATTGCCTGTGCCACAAAAGCATCATCGCTGTGCATGGACATGATGATGATCCGGGTTGAAGGCACACGTCTTTTGACTTGACGGATCGTTTCAATGCCATTCATATTCGGCATCATCATGTCGACAATCAGCACGTCTGGTTTTTCGCGTTCTACCAGCCGTAGCGCTTCCAGCCCATCGACGGCTTCTCCGACAATACAAAATGTCCGTTCAAGGAGCGAACGGATACCTTGTCGCACAACCGCATGGTCATCCGCAATAGCAACGTTTACCAGCCTGGATTTGATTGAATACTCGCTGTTTGTGGTGAAGTTCCTCACAATTGCCCCCGATTGGCATTCACATCTATACCATACCAGTCCTTTACTCAATTTGTCCTAAAAACAAACTTGCTTGTACCCGTGTCCCTGAACCGGGCGTTGATTCGATAGACAGGTGTCCGCCGACGAGCGCCACACGCTCCTGCATTCCAGACAAACCGCTGCTGAAGGAGTTGTTCCGGATTTGCTGATAGTCGAATCCGACCCCGAAGTCTTCAATAGAAATATGAAGGACACAGTTAACGACTGAAATATGAACCCAGGCGTCTTGTACCCCGGCGTAACGCGCGATATTGGTCAGCGCTTCCTGGATCACCCGATAGGCCGTAAGCTCGATTTGAGGATCATAACGCCGTTCAGGTTGATCACATTTGAAATGAACCTTGATGCGAGTTTGCGCGGTGTAACGCTCAAAATGCCAGCGCAGGGTTGGTATCAATCCGAGCGTATCCAGCATCGGGGGACGCAATTGCAGTGATAGAGTGCGGATTTGTTCCATGAGTCGCATTGCAATACCGATCGCCTCCCCGATCTTGGTCTGTACCACAAACTCCTGCTGATTGCTATATTCGAGCGTCATTTTTAGCCCTGTGAGAAGCTGACCTACTTCATCATGAAGTTCTCGTGCCAGATTCCGACGTTCTGTTTCCTGCATCTCGACCAGACGATGTGAAAGCAGTTGAAGGCGTCGCCTTTCTACCTGAAGCACCTCTTCCAGAATCGTCTCCTGGCTTATATCCCGAACCATCCAGCGCAATTCGGAAGAATGAGTTCGAGCCGTTATCGGCGCAACGCGAAATTGCACCGAAAGGAGAGGTCGTTGACGTGGCAACAGCATAGCAGACCAAACAATTTCCTCATTTTGATGCCTGAGACGACCCAAATTAGTGCGGAAAGTTCGACGATCCTGCAAGGACACAAATACAATGAATGGTTTTCGACTCAGAAATTGCCAGGGGATATTGAGCATATGTGCCATCGAAAGATTTGCTTCCAGAATGACACCATAGGAGTCGGTAATGATATATCCATCCGGGGCAAATTCGGACAATGCCTTATCACGTTGGCGTTCCTGTTCCGTCTGCCTCGTGGTTTCAATCAGTTGTGTTGTTTGCGAATCGGGACTATTTCCCACTGCCCGTAATGTATTCACGCAACTTCCCCAAAATCCACACATCACAAGAACAGCACAACTTTTGCTATGTGATATTCAGTGAAAGCAAGTTAACTGCCGGAGATGGTTACGGTTGCTTATTGATCCTAGCCACTAACACAGGATATAGCCAGGTTTCCCGGAATTATTTTCGATTTGTTTAGAAATACGCATGACTACTTATAGTGTAGATGCTGGAAGGTTTATAGAATCCGGGTATCAGCTTGATAGCCAAAGGAGGTTAACGTGTTTGCCGATGAAAGCCATGACAACAGTCAAAACTATCTGAGCCGTCTGGCAGAGTTGAATAATAACGATGAAGTATGGGCGGTACTTCCAATTGATCAGGATGATATTGGCAAGGGAGAGGAACGGCATTCATTCTTTAGAAGGCTTCACGGAGCTTTACAGACGCTATTTACCGAAGAAAAAATTACAGGCACATTTGTTATAAGTCATAACCTTGATGCGCTAACGATTGCACGCTCGTATGGGGCAAAAACCTTTCAGAGCAATAGTAACACGCCCCAGGCTCACTGTATACAAAATATCGCCTCTATCCTGCGCGTACAGGGCGCGCGTTCTATCCTCACCATGTCAATGGGATCGGCGTTGGTTACCCATGAACATATTGAAAAGATAATTCATCTGGGGCGCTTTTCCTATACTGCGGTACTTGCGCCCACCATAGACAATGGTGGAACGCAGGCGTTTCTGTTGAGGCCGCCGGGCTATCTCCCGCTGCAAACCGGGAAGGGCAGTTTCAGGCACAACATACAGCTGGCAAAACATAATCGTTTGCGGATTGCGGTCTATGCACCAGAAGCCATCCGGTTTGCCACTGCCGGTTCTGCGCAATTGAGAGGATAGAAAAATATAAACGCACCAAACTATGCAATTTGCGTTTTTCTACGAACAAATCGCGGGATTGGGAAAAACGATTTTTGGGTTGGCAATCAGCGGCTTTATTTGCCAGGCTCATCCAGGATTGATTTTCCCCATTCCCTTTTGATAGACCACACGTCACGTATTGTATCTCGATCTATAAACTCTTCCGGGTTGAAACTCTGCTCTAAAATTTCAATTCCATTAACCAGCTTGGGACGTATTCGGACGACCTGAATTGATCCATCCCCATTAAAATACATGCAGTGAAAAAGGGATTCCCCATAATAGCTGTGTTCAGTCGGGCCAAAATCCAGAGGAATACAAACGAGTATAAAAGGGATTCCTTTTTCCATCGAGAAAAAGTTTATTCTGATCCATTGTTTCAGGTGAATCGCATGAATAAAATTTTCTTGCGTGTTCATTTTTTGCTTTGTGCCGCCATGTGTACCGTATCTTATCTAAATTATTCCTAAATAGAATTAAGTAGTTTTACGTATTTTCATGGCAGGTGATACCCTTCCCTGATCCACAAGCCTCCGGGAGGTCGAGGTCCAGTAGACAGCGCCAGGCGAAAGCTACGTAACCTTACGGATAGTTAACAGCGCCAAGACAGATTACAGTGTTTCAATGGTAACTGTGGAGGCTGATTTATGTTGCGAGGAAACAGCAGTATCAATGCGATAATTGTCCTCTTCTTTGTTACTGCTGGGGCAAATTGTGATTAGAACTTTTTGAGCCACATGGTTCTATGCTGTGAATGACACAAGGAAAGGTCAACCACATGAATCAGCGAAACGGAATGTTCTATCAACCAGATGGCAGAGAAAAAATACAGACCGACGCCGACTGGAAATATAGCGCAGCGCACGACATCAATGTCAGCCAGGAGGAACGTACTCTTTCCATTTTAGGCGCAGCCGCCGCAATCGCAGGAGGGTTATATCGGCGGGATATACCGGGGCTGCTGATGATTGCCGTCGGCGGCTATCTGGGCTATCGCGGCGCAACTGGACACTGTTATATCAACGAAGCCTTGAATCTCAACACCGCTGAACGTGAACCCGGCAAAAAAGTTAGTGTACCGCATCAACAGGGCGTTCGTGTAGATAAAGCCATCACAATCAATCGTTCTGCCGATGAACTGTACAGTTTCTGGCGCAACCTGACTAACCTGCCGCGTGTGATGTATCACCTCGAAAGTGTGTCCATGCTCGATGGCAAACGTTCGCACTGGGTCACCAAAGCACCCGCCGGGCTGAAAATGGAATGGGACGCAGAGATTATTAATGACGTACCGGGCGAACGCATCGGCTGGCGTTCGCTGGAAGGCGCTTCCGTGCAA
Organism: uncultured Anaerolineaceae bacterium; assembly: GCA_964432445.1. GTDB lineage: Bacteria > Chloroflexota > Anaerolineae > Aggregatilineales > UBA2796 > JBBRMW01. The sequence continues at coordinate 41,525 of CAYSOC010000019.1, read as the reverse complement.
AACGCTGGTGCAGTCATCTTCCGTCCTGCACCGGAAGGGCAGGGGACTGAACTGCGGATTTCGCTGAAATATGACCCGCCCGGCGGTGCTATCGGCGCGGCAATCGCCAAATTGTTTGGCGGTGATGCAGCATTGCAAATTCAACAGGATTTATATCGGTTCCGCCAACTGATTGAGGCAGGCGAAATTGCCAGCACCGCAGGCCAGACTTCCGGGCGCGATAAGGATGTTGATCTGCAACGGTTGGCTGCCGAAGATGAGAACAACAAAGTAACACAATCGTGGGGAGTATAGGAGAACGCAATGCGAGCTTTATGCTGGAACGGCCCGAACAACGTCAATATCGAGCGTGTCCCCGACCCCGTTATCATCAATCCCCGCGATGCCATCATAAAAGTCACTTCGACAGCAATCTGTGGTTCAGATTTACACCTGTTCGATGGTTTCATTCCCGGAATGAAACCCGGCGATATTCTCGGTCATGAATTTATGGGCGAAGTAGTGGAGATCGGACGCGGTGTTAAAAATCTGAAAGTTGGGCATCGGGTGGTCGTCCCGTTCAATATCGCGTGCGGGCAATGCTACTACTGCAAACATGATCTCTGGTCGCTCTGTGATAACTCCAATACCGCCGAAGGCGCGGCAGCATTGGATACTGTTTATGGCGCATCTGGCGGCGGCTTGTTCGGCTACTCGCATCTTTACGGTGGTTATGCAGGCGGGCAGGCTGAGTATGTACGTGTTCCGTTCGCCGATGTTGGCCCGACGCGCATACTCGAAGGACTGGAAGATGAACAGGTACTCTTCCTGACTGATATTTTCCCGACAGGTTATATGGCGGCTGAGAACTGCAACATCAAACCCGGCGATACTGTTGCCGTGTGGGGATGTGGCCCGGTGGGATTATTTGCCATTGCCAGCGCCTATATGCTTGGCGCGGGACAAGTCTTTGGCATAGATCGCATCCCGGAACGGCTGGAAAAAGCAGAACAGAACTGCCGTGCCATTCCAATTAACTATGAAAAAGAAGATGCAATGGCAATCCTCAAGGAGAGAACAGGCGGACGCGGGCCGGACTCCGTAATCGATGCGGTTGGAATGGAAGCGCACGCTACCGGACTTCCCGGTTTTTATGACCGCAGCAAACAAACGTTGCGGATGGAAACGGATCGGCCTCATGCGTTGCGCGCGGCAATTCAGGCGTGCCGCAAAGGAGGAACAGTATCAATTCCCGGTGTTTATGGCGGCGTGATTGATACCGTCAATATCGGGGCGGCATTTGCCAAAGGACTTACGTTCAAAATGGGGCAAACGCATGTTCACCGTTACATCCGTCCCCTTATGGAGCGCATTCAGAATGGGGAAATTGATCCCTCATTCGTCATCTCGCATGTTCTGCCACTGGACGAAGCACCCAAAGCCTATCGCATGTTCAAGAACAAACGAGACGGCTGCATAAAGGTTGTCCTCAAACCGGAAGTGTTCAGTGCGGATGAGAGGGCCAGAGTCAGCAAACTGGTGGGAGACGCGCATACAGGATAATCTACGAATAGATAGACAATATAGATAGATCGCAACAGCTAACCCCGTGAACTTCATAGGGTTAACTGCTTTTATAGACAGGATGCGTTCCTCAATACGGAAAGGGATTTGCCTCTCTGACAACTTCTTCAAAGAGCGATTCCCAACGTGGAATAACGGATTGCGTGCTGAATTCCTGTTCAACTTTTGCAAACAGGCTGTTGCCGAGTCGCTTTCGCAGTGCTGGATCACAGATCAACCGCCGAATTGCGCTGGCAACTTTTGTTGGCGCTCGATGAGGTACGAAGATTCCGCTGATTTCGTCCTGAATTTGTTCCATAGAACCGTTATCGCGCGTCGCTACGACAGCCAGTCTTGCCGCCCCTGCCTCACTAATTACATGGGGCATTCCTTCTCCTTCGGAGAGCCAGACCAATACATCCAACCCGGAAAGAAGCCGGGGAATGTCCGGCTGATCTCCCAAAAATCGCAGATTGCTCGTCAGGCCGAGAGAATTGGATATGCCCTGTAGTTCATCTGCATATTCAGGCATGAATGCGTCCGAGCCGCCAATAACTATCCAGCGAGCTTGCGGGAATTCGCGTATAAGCAGGCCTGCCGCATAGATGAAGTCTTCAACACGTTTTTTGCGATCCAACCGTCCAATCCAGCCGATAACAGGTCTATCATCGAAAATCCCCCATTCTGCGCGTACCACATTCCGATAATCCGGATCAAATTCTGATAAATCGACCATTGATGGAATCGCAAGAGCGTGGTGCGGGCAATTCGGCATTTGAGAAGCCGCAGCATCTCGAATTGAAGCACATACCCCAACGTAGCGGGCAGTCAGATGCTTTGGCCCCTTAAGCGCTTCTGAAACCAGCCCTCCATGTTCAATCAAAGGAGGAGGCTTTATTCCCTGTGCGATAAGCCGTTCATAGGCTGGATAGATGTCTGGAACAGCCTGACATGCGACTACCACATCATAGTGGGGAAGGCGTTCTGCCAGATATGCTACCGTATCTTCAAATGAGAGTTTATAAGCCGTTCGATCTACATGGATGCCAAGCGCTTCGAGTTGAAAATGCGTCTGTTCCGTCATGTTGTCTTTGCGGAAACAGGGAATCACATCAAGCTGATACTTTGTCCGATCAAGATTACGTGCCAACAGGCGCAATTCAGTTTCTTCGCCACCGACCACCAGCCACGAAAATACGAAAAGGATATGCCGCATATAACCTATACCTTGAATACAACCTGAATAGCATTACGCCGACGACTTGAAAGTTCTTCAAAAACAACGGGAGCATCTTCGTAGGGTATAACATCGGTGATGATATGTTTGCGTATTGCGCGTCCATATTCGCGCAGAAGATGGAGTGTTTCCTCTGAAAGCCGACGCCGGGTCCATGTGTAGTTTAAACCGCGTGGAACACGACTGATCTGGGCGCAGCGAATACTCAGACCGTTATGGTGAAATTCTTCTCCGAGCCGTAGCTCTGTTGCACTTCCCTGATAGAATGCCAGATCAATTACCGTTCCTTGTGGACGCAACGCCCGCAGCGCATCGGCAAGGCTCTGACTGGATGCCCGGCATTGAAACACAACATCGGCTCCGCGATCATTCCCGCCATGATGCCAGTTTTCCTTGCACCAGCGCCACGCTTCAACTTCATTATCATCCAATGCCAAAATGCCAAGTTCACGCGCGGCGTCCAGACGATTTGATATGCTGTTTACAATGACAACTTGTGCTGCACCATGTAATTTGGCAAACAGAGCGGTCAGCAGGCCAACGACGCCAGCCCCTTCTACCAACACATTCCTTCCACGTACCCCATCGCCAAGCGTTTGTACATTTGTACCTGCACTATCTGCCGCCGCGTGTAGCAGCCCATTAGCACAAATTGGCCCCATCTGTTGCGCATAGATTCCAAGAATTGGATCAATGTCGTCTGGCAATGGCACATAAAAATCAAAGTGAGGATGACCTACATGCCCGGTTTTATGTCCATAATTCATCCCCAGAATCTGACCCTCCCTGACTTCCGGGGTGAGACTTTCGGTGACGCGCCCTACTTCCATATAGCCGAGGAACGGGATAGGGTAATGCGCCGAAGGTTCAGCCGTCCGAAAAACGCCAAACTCCTCATCCCAACGACTACGCAAATAGGGGTTTGTGCCGTTGTAAAAAGTGAGTTCCGTTCCCGCCGAGAGACCGGTATAAAGCGTTTCTACGCGAAACTGACCGGGGTTAGGCGGCCCTTCATCATATTCAAAAAAGTAAACCTGCTGTTCCGCTTCAATTCCAATAGAGCGGATTTTGCGCCATTCGCTACGTTCAACCATGAATTGCCTCTAATTCCACTGGAATACCGATATGAGCAGATTGTGTTGCTGCAAGCGTGAGACGGTGCGTATTGAATGCCTCTGCATAAGGCGAACGAATGCGATTTTCCTTCCCTTGCACCGCATCAATGAAATCTCGATCTTCCCGAACTACCGGATCGCCTTGCGCTGCGCGTACTGGTCGTCCGCGCCCGACATCCACCATGATGTCAAAGGCTGACAGTTCAATCGCCATACCGTCGCAAAACAGATGTAATCCAACGCGATGCTGCCAGTTAAGCAAACAGGTCGAAGCCAGCGTACCCACTGCGCCGTTTTTGAATTGCAGAGAAGCGGTTGTTACATCGAAAATATCCAGTTCCGGGAAACGCTCACGGCGCATACTGGAGCCAAATGCAAAAACCTTATCCACTTCTCCGACCAGCACCCGCACCAGATCGAAAATATGGGTGGTTTGTTCAATCATCTGTCCGCCAGATTGAGACTTGCGTCCCCACCATGCAGGTGGCGGCGTACTATCCAGCCAGTAGCCAAGTACCAAACGGGCAGGATTATCGCGCAGAAGTGCCTGCGCTTCTTCGGTTGTATCCATATAGCGCCAGTGATACCCCACTGCTGTTATCAGATTGCTTGTCTCTACAGAAGCGGCGATCTGCTCCGCCGTCTCCAAATCCACAGCCAGTGGCTTTTCCACAAAAAACGGCAGCTTGCGCGCTACCAAAGTTGTTTCAATCTCACCGTGTGCAAAAGGTGGTACGCAAACGTACACCGCGTCGAGTTGTTCCGCATCCAGCATCGCGCGATAGTCTGCATATGGGCGTGCGTCGCAACGTCCGGCAAGTTCTTCGGCGCGATTCAGCGCTGGATCGCTAAACGCAACAAGTTGCACATCCTCAAAGCCGCGCAAGACATCCACATGACGATTGGCGATGCCACCCGCTCCGATAAAACCAATATGTGTCTTAGCCATAGATTTTCCCCGATAAGTCCATATCAATTGATAGCGACAGGATGCGTTTCAAATAACAGACGACGGTACAGCGTTCCAGTCTCGGCAGCCATACGTGTCGCGCTGAATGCCTGTGCAAATCTCCTTTGTCCCGCAGTTGCCCAGGTCTGGCGTAATTCCGGCTGTTGCAACGCCATACAGATCGCAGCAGACAGCGCTCTGGAATCGCCAGGTGCGACAAGTATCCCCTCATCAGCCCTGGCGAAAATTTCGGGTGTGCCACCTGCTCTGGTTGCGATTACAGGTTTGCCAGCTGCGAGTGCCTCCAGAATCACCAGTGGCAGCCCTTCAAACAAGGAAGGCAGCACAAATAAATCGGAGGCCGCCATCAGATCAGGAACATCGTTCCGCCTGCCTAGCATCAAGACCTGCTCTGCAAGACGCAGTTGTTCGAGGCGCGCGCAGAGTTCATCGTGTAGCGGTCCGTCACCGACCCAGACAAAGCGGGCATCTGGAAACTCTGCAAGGATAGATGGAATAGCCTCCAGCAAATAGCGATGCCCCTTTTGTTCTGTGAGTCGTCCAACGGTCAGGATTATGGGCGCTTCAGGGGCAACGCCAAGCCGCATTCGGACAACGGCAGAAGATAGACGCGGTGGAATGAACGTAATTCCATTACGAATCACGTTCATTCGTTCCGGCGCAATCCCTGCTTTCAAATAACTCTGGCGCGACTCTTCCGAAACACAAATAACATGATGCAATTTGTGGAGCAGTTTTAGATATTGGTGTTTCTCGTCAGATTTAGTGATCAGCCAAGGGAGATGCTCGGTACGGATACGTAGAGGAACGTTAGCAAACCATGCGGCGTGTATCCCCGCGTGTCCTTCCCAGCCAATCCCGGCATGGGCATGAAATATATCAATTCGTTCCGAACGCAAGAAGTCACGCAGAGATTCCCATTGCTGCCGATCCTCGCCGCGCACCTGTAGGGGCAAGACGCGAATCCCCGATTTTTCGGCACGGCTGAGTAACCCCGAATTGGCTTCGTTTGATGGCATGACTAGCGTAATTACGTGATCATTTCGCAGTTCGTTCGCCAGCGTAAGCATATGTTCGCCCATACCGGAGGCTTCGAGACTATCGGTGAAGAGGCAGACACGTGGCTGGTCGATTCCAAACGCGATACTCTGCATCCGAACAATGCTCGTTTCACGCTTTGCCTTGTGTGCCACCTGCGCCGCACGCACCAGCACATCAACGCGCCGGATTTCGTCTGCCAGCGGCTGAAATATGGAGCGTTCGCCATTCTCGTCTGCATAATCCCACAGTCCGTTGCAGCAATGGCGATCATCATCCCAGCCGGGATGGTTCAGGATAGGATATAAGCACAATCCATGTAATGGGACACCCGCCCGAATTGCTGCCGCAACCTCCTCTCCGATATAGCGCAGCCATTCACCCCGAAAATCACCCTCTGCGCCTGTCTCCCCGATGAACATCGGGCGTTGATAACGCTCCCAGACCTCAAGCAATATCTGGCGAAATGGACGATAAAGGCTATGGTGATAATCGAGCATTGAACCTTCATGTATCCACTGATTGTTGGGATAGTAATTGACGCCGATGATGTCCAGATATTTTGGATGTCCACCAACCTGGGGCCAGATACGTCCGGCAAGCATATCCCAGGCCTGATACTGTGCCAGCCGATACCCTTCTGCCTCTGGCAGATCGTTTGGGCGCTGCGGGTCGGGAATGATATTGATCACCGGATCGACATGGACAATGCGTGCGCCGGGTAATTCCTTCCAGATCGCTTCGATCCCTTCAATTGCGGCGCGAACAAGCTGCACTTTTAATTCAAAGCTGCGCTCGTGATAGAAAGGATTCAGATAAGCTACGTCCCCTGCTGCCCACGAAAAGAATGAAATTTCATTGATAGGGCAAAAGAGCGGGCTGCTATCCGTTTCCTCTCGTATCACATGGGCAAACGCTCCGGCAAAACGTGCGAAACGTCGCACAAACTCCGGTTTCATCAGGTCGATGTCATCAGGCCAGCCATAGTGACAAATATCCCAAATCACTTGAATGTCCTGTGTTTGTGCAGCCCGCAGCATGGGAATCACACTGGAAAAATCATATTGCTCCGGTTTCGATTCGATCAGATGCCAGCGTATTCCACTGCGAATTGTTGAAAAGCCTTGCGCTTTCAGGCGCATGTAATCGGTTTGACAGAATTCATTGTGTCGCGTCGCGGCCAGCAAATCCAGGCGTTTCCCGGAGCGCAAGCGATGCGTAGAGCATTCCAGACCACCAATCCAGAAACTATTGAAGATCGGGTCTTGTGGCACGAATACGTACCCCTTCCATTTGTGATATGAATCGGTTTTACAGTTCCAGATTGACGTGGTAGGGATGATTACATTTGGGCAAAGACGGATGGGAAGATGACTTCTAAAAGCGGAAACATATTGACGCAGTTTCCGCCAGTTAGCATATATCAATCATAGTGACAAACGTTATGCCTTGACAAGACTTTTGAAAACTTATTTAGGCGTTATTTATAACAAACCCGTACACTCAAAATATTCTCGTTTGCTTACAGAGTTTATTATAGAAAGAGTAAAGACCATGAGCGATACGCTGGTCTGCATCAGTCATCTCCGTTGGGATTTTGTCTGGCAACGTCCGCAGCATTTGCTGGGACGCCTCGCAAAACAGTACCGTGTAATTTTTGTTGAAGAACCCGTGACAAACACCGATCAGAAGCGTCCTTATCTGGAAGTTTTTCCTGGCGCAAAGGCAAAAAACGTGACGGTGATCCGCCTGTCCCAACCCGCAAATCATCATCACTGGATCGGTCACGGTGACCCGACCACACAACATATCTATGAAACGTTATTGCTCGACTGGCTGAAGTGCGAAGGAGTAGAAAGCCCGATTATTTGGCTGTACACGCCGATGGCGCAGAATTTTATTGATGCCATTCCACATTCGCTGCTCATCTTCGATGCGATGGATCAACTTTCGGCCTTTGCGGGTGCGCCGCCGGAACTGGTCGAACGTGAACGGGACGTATTGGCGCGATCCCATGTGGTGTTTACGGGCGGGGTGAGTTTATTCAAATCCAAACAGCAGTTGAATCCAAATACCTATCTTTTCCCAAGCGGCGTGGAAGTTGAGCATTTTTCCCGTGCTGCCAATCGGGAAAACTTCCCACATCCCGCCGATCTGGAAAACATCCCTGCGCCTATCCTCGGCTATTTTGGTGTAATCGACGAACGTATGGATTTGGCCTTGCTTGATCACCTGGCGACCACGCATCCAGAGTGGCACATCGTGATGATCGGACCAATTATCAAAATTGATCCGGCACACCTGCCACACCATTCCAACATTCATTATCTTGGCAGCAAGGAATATCTGCATCTTCCAGCCTATCTTGCGTGGTTCGATGTAGCCCTGCTACCGTTTGCGCTCAACGAATCGACCCGCTATATCAGCCCCACCAAGACGCTGGAATATATGGCAGCACACAAGCCCATTGTTTCTACCGCAATTCAGGATGTCATCACATCCTATGGATTAGTGGTGCGCATTGCATTCGATCACGATGAGTTCGTGAATGAAGTGGAACACGCCCTGAAACAAAACAACGGCGCGCGTCGAGCGCAGGAAGAAGCCATTCTGGATGCAAATACATGGGATCACATCGCAAATCGAATGCAGGAAATCATCACCGAAACAATGCAATTTATCCCGGCCAATTGACCGTAAACCAATATCCTGTACGAAGGGGAAATTGTGATAACAAAAGACAACCTCGAAAAGAAGATAGTTATTCTTGGCGCTGGCCCGACAGGTCTTGGCGCTGGCTATCGGTTACAGGAACTGGGCTATCGAAACTGGCATATGTACGAACGCCACTCCTATATTGGCGGTCTGGCAACCAGCTTTCGGGATAGCGCCGGGTTCACCTACGATATAGGCGGTCACGTGATGTTCTCGCATTACAAGTATTTCGATGCTCTGGTTGATAAACTGCTTGGCGATAACTACACGGAGATCATGCGTGAGGCATGGGTCTGGATGATGGGGCGCTTTATTCCCTATCCTTTCCAGAACAATATTCGGCATCTCCCAGCGGAAACACTGCTCGAATGTGTGCTTGGGCTAATCGAGGCGATAAAGCATCCTGAGCGTGTGACGCAGGCCAATACTTTCAATGATCTGATTGATGCACAGTTTGGCGAAGGTATTGCCAAATACTTCATGAAGCCGTACAACTTCAAAGTGTGGGCGCATCCGATCACGCATATGAGCCGTGATTGGCTGGGGGAACGTGTTTCCATTCCAGACGTTAATCGTCTGATGCGAAATATCCTGCTAGGCCAGGATGATGTGGGCTGGGGGCCAAACAACAAATTCAAATATCCGCTTTACGGAGGGACAGGCGGCTTATATGCGCCGATGATAAAGTATGTCGGGGATCATCTGCACCTCGGTAAAACAGCAATTTCCATTGATGAAGATGAAAAGCTCATCTATTTCAACGATGGAGATGTCACCGATTATGATTATCTCCTCTCAACCATGCCCCTCGATTTACTGGTGAAGCGATTACATCATGCACCAGACTCCATTCGGCAATCAACCACTGGCCTGCATCATTCCAGCGGGTTGATTATTGGTATTGGCGTAAATCGCCCCTGCCCCAGTGAGAAGTGCTGGCTTTATTTCCCGGAAACTGACAGTCCATTTTATCGCGTAACCTATCTCTCCAACTATTCTCCTCACATTGTCCCGGACGATAATCATTTTCTCCTGCTCACGGAAACAAGCTATAGCGAACATAAACCCGAAAACAAAACAGATATTGTGGATCGCGTCATAACGGGTCTGCTCAATACACACATTCTCGAACCGGAAGATATAAACAGGATTGTCACCACCTATATGATTGATGTTGATTACAGTTATCCTGTTCCTACGGTTGATCGTAACAACGCACTTGGCACAATCCAGCCCTGGCTCATGCGTAACAGTATCTATAGTCGCGGGCGTTTCGGAGCATGGGAATATGAAATCGGGAATATGGATCATTCCGTGATGCAGGGCGTAGAACTTGTCAATCACTGGTTGCTTGGCGAGAATGAATTGACATGGAAAAACTTCAGGGTACAACCCGGCATCGAAAGCAGTTTGTCTATCCCCGAAGTCACTAGCCTGTTAAAGGCGAAAGAAAAGCCACTGCGCGCAGTCAGCGGGCATGGTCGGATTCATACAAACGAGCGCCCATCGAGCAGGAAGACGCCCAATCACAATCATATAACTCCCCCCGCCTCCCGGTAAATCTTTTCCGCAAATCATGGAATGCAAAGGCTCTGACACCATCCAATCAGTCAGGGCCTTCACTTTAATCTCGTCTAAGTATTGTTACGTATTTTACCATTCCTCTGAAATGGTTTTAGTATTTATTGAGAGCGTACATGCTATGGTTTGTCATGATTTCTGACCCGCCCATATTGTTTCAGATACAAATGAGCGGACACGAAAAGATGACAAGAAAAAGGCACGTAAATATGAGAAGAAATATTCGGAAGATGAGCATAGGGGTTTGCTCGTTTGCAGGTACGCTATTTGTTGGCACTCTTGTGGTTAAGGCAAATACAACCCACTCCTTGCTGGGACAGATTGTGGAAACCACCACATTGCCTGGAACAATTAGCCGCCTGAATATCGGGGCGATTCTAGCCGCAAGTCTTGTTGCGCTGATCGTGGAACTGGCTCTGAATTTGTTGGGCATAGCGATTGGCGCAAGCACAATTAACCCCAAATATGGAGAGGATTCAGCTACGCCGCAGGAACTTGGCGCTGGAGCGGTTGGATGGATTGCACTCAGCACATTGGTTTCTCTGTTCGCAGGTGGGTGGCTGGCGGCGCGTTTTGCGGGCATTCCCAACAATATAGATGGTTTGCTGCATGGAGTTGTGACATGGGCATTGGTCACACTGGTTTCGGTAGCCTTGCTGACGACCACTGCGGGACGCCTTCTCAGTGGAATGACCGGGTTAATCAGTCATGGATTGACGCTTGCCGGTATGACCGCAGGCGGGGTGGTACGTGGCGCGGCAGGAGTCGCCCAAACGGTTGCGCAAAGCGCAGAAAATGCGGCGCAGCGCGCAGGGACAACTCTGCAAAATACGGCACAGCAAGCCGCAGACCGGGTGGAGGATGCCGTTGCATCACGTCCTGAACTCGACAATTTCACGCGGCAACGCGATCAGGTGCTACAGGATATTCTCGCTGAGGGGCGTCAGTTACTCCAATCAGCAGGCATCAATCCTGATAGCGTCCGCAACAATATCCAGAATGCAGCACAAGATGCGACGGTAGCAGTAAAAGCTGCGGTACAGAATCCCGCAGAGGCTGAGAAGATTTTTACGGATACGCTCACACGTGTGTTGAACCGTACACAAGCGATGGCGAACCAGGTAGATCGGGACGCGGTAGTACAGACCATTTCCGAACGAACCCACGTAAGTCGTGAACAGGCCGAACAAACGGTACGGCGCTGGGAAGACACGTTAAGCAGAGTACGTTCGCAGGCTGAACAAACAGTTCAGGAAGTACAGCGTAAAGGGCAGGAAATTAAACAGGAAGCACAGTATAAAATTGCCGAGGCGCGTTATGAAGCGGATCGCGTTGCTCGTAATGTGGCAGATGCAACAGCCAAAGCTATTTCTCAGCTTGCCCTGACTGCTTTTGGTGCGATGCTTCTGGGCGCAATCGCCGCAGGGCTTGGCGGTACGATAGGCGCACCTGTTTCGACCACTTCTGTTTCTGTCACCCCAATAATCGCGCCTGCGCCTACAGCGATTTCCGGTACGGTTACGCCCTGATAGTGCGATCCAATCCAAAATGGCGCATCTTCAGGGTGTGCCATTCCCTGGATTTAAATGAAGACGCTGGAGTTAATGTTCTGCCCATGAATTACGTAAATTTCCGTATGTCATGGGGCAGCAATACAACCTAAAATGTCCCCACACCAAAGGAGTAAATATGCGCACCGTAGACAGGGCTGATTCCGCTTTTTCCCTCATTCCTGTTCAGGAATTCCGATGCCTGCTTAAATTGCCCGATGATTTTGATCTTTTCCAGCTATGTTCACCACAGAGGAATATTCTGCCCGATTCGGAACATACGAAAGACGCTATTGATCGCATTAGCGATGGGTTATTGAAATCAATCCCGGATAAAATCCCGTTTGCAGGCTGGATGAGCATTTGCCTTACGCTTCAGATTCAATTCAGACATTTATTGAACGGCATCAGCGAACAAACAGATGTTGAGGGGATCGTGGCCGGGCTTGGGGAAGTTTGTCAGCGATTCGTGAACGCTCTGCTTGATGCGCAAATCAAACAAAAGGACATCCCGCAATTTTCTGAGATTTTCGCGGAATGGAGAAGAGAATCTATCGAAATCCCGGAAGAAATTACAATATTTAATCATGATGGAGATTTGTGGAAGGTGAGGCCAATTAAATATGCCTTTGGACACCTGGGGATATGTGTAGAGACAGACAAGGGAATTTTTTACATTTATGACCCACAGTTGATATATCCATCCGAAGGGCATATTTACCATATTCTGCGCGCTATCACCCTGAAACTCCAAAGTGCCATGTTGCAGAATCAATACTACGACTAACATACGACAATATGCCAAATCCTGTAGCCACTGTTTTCCTGATTGAAATCACTAAAACATTCAATCTGTATTCGGTTCATCGAATGTCAGTTTATGCTGCATTTAGCAAATTTTTATGAAGATATACGCATAATTACGTATACCCTGATACTCTACCACTGTGTACATTCTTTCCCACATCAACGCGAAGAAACCACGTCCTGATATCCACGCTGATGGCAGATAAAAGTCTGATCCGAATGCTGAAATAGATAGAGTGGAGAAAATCAATGCGTTCCAGATTTTGGCTGTTTAGCGCAGCAATTGTGTTACTTGCGCTGATCGCATTTAGCAACAATCACGGAGTAAGTGCAAATAATCAGCAACAAGTGGCAACGGCGCTGGCATCTCCGGGGGCAGGAAGCGCCGGTACGACAATGCCTTCCGGCACAATGACCGTAACGTATCCGGCGTGTCCATCCACGAGTACGCTCGGAATGGCGACTATGAGCGCCACAACAAGTGCAGGGACAACCATGACAACTCCCGTTGCGACAATGGATTTGGGCGGTAATGCAACGGCCATGTCTCCCGGTGGTTATCTCGGTGTCGAGATCAGTATTGTGGAACTGTGCGGGGTTCGGATCAATCGCTTGCTCCAGGATAGTCCGGCACAGGCGGCGGGACTACAGGCTGGCGACGTGATTGTTGCGGTGGATGATCAATCAATCGCCGCATTGTTTGGTAGTTCAAGTATGAGTGCAGGCGGGATGGCGACCATGAGCGCCACGAACAGCGGAAGCGGCGCAAATGCCACAGTCATGCCAGGCGCGACCATGAACGCTACAATCACAGCAGATAATCCATTCCTCGGCCAGGTATTTTTCCAGTGGATACAGATGCGTTCCACCGGAGAAACCCTGCGTCTCACCATTCAGCGTGGCGGCCAGCAAATGGTCATTCCAGTGACACTGGGAACGATTCCTGCGGGACTGGTAACACCGATGGGAACGAATATGGCAGGCGGGGCGCAACCAACAATGAGCGGGACGACCAGCCCCTAGTACCTTCGGTTTTAGCTGGAAAGGGCAATACCGGGTGTACGTTACCAGTATTGCTCTTTTCGATGCCAGCTTTGGCATGGAATTGTTCTTGTAGTGAAGCGATTTCAAATTTTGCCAACCAGTTAGAAAAGGAGATTATCGTGAAAATAGAAACACTGCGCGACCTATTCACCGAGCATATTCAGGATTTGCATAGTGCAGAGTCGCAAATCGTAAAAGCACTGCCAAAAATGGAAAAGGCAGCCGCAAACCCGGAACTCAAACAGGCTTTCCGCAAACATCTGACTCAAACCGAAGAACACGTTCGGCGTCTCGAAACCATTGCCCAGCAACTGAATTTCAAAGCCGAGGGCAAGAAATGCAAGGGAATGGAAGGATTGATCGCCGAGGGCGCAGAGCTAATCAAGGAGGATATTGAACCCGAAGTGCTGGACGCTGGCCTGATTGCGGCTGCACAAAAAGTGGAACATTATGAGATTTCAGGCTATGGCACGGCTCGAACATTTGCCCGAATTCTGGGTGAAAATCAGTGCGTTCAACTTCTACAAAAAACACTCGATGAAGAGGCGCAGACAGATGAATCATTAACATCGTTAGCCGAAAAAGGGATCAACGCACAGGCCGCATAAACCTGATCCAGATTGTCCAGCTATAAATACTTCGGCTGAAGTTCCAGCATACATAACTGGAACTTCAGCCAATACCCGGAATTGTTGCGAGAGAGTATTGTCTGTTACTGATTCCCTATTGGTCTGTATGCGTTCCGCTGCGCTCGGTTTCACCGGAGAGCGGGCTGTCCAAATCCTCACGAGTTGGAACACGCTTATGATCGCCCTTGCTGCCAGATTCCGGGGCAGGAATGTGATCTCGTCCGGTACGGCGATTTCCCATCTTGTCAATATTGCTGCCCCGTTGTCCTTCCTGATCCGAAGGACGCTTTTTATCTTCCGTAGCCATTATCATTTTCTACCTCTCCTTAACAGGCTGGTATCATTCATTATCTATTTGCAATGTGAATTTGTTCTAAATTTCCGTCAGCGATTCCAGAACCAGCCAGTCGTTCCCGGAATTCCATGCTCAAATACGTAACAATACGGATATGGAGTCTCCACAACCTTCAATAGACTAATGTGAGCATGATGGCTTTCACAAGTGTCTATATGTCCTATTCGGAATCAGGGGATCAACGATGGGTCAGCTAGTCAGTGATTTTGTGGTGGAACGGCTCAAGGCCTGGAATGTAGAGCGGATTTTTAGTTATCCCGGTGATGGCATCAATGGCTTGCCTGGGGCGCTTCACTGTGCGGGAAACACGCCAGAGTTTACGGAAGCTATTTTGGAAATGTCGATCCATGATGTGCTGGAAAACGTACACCCTTGAATAGCGCGTATTCATTGCAGGGCGAAGGCATCGCCACTAAAAGCATTATTGCCAACGAGGGGTAAACATGAGTGAAAAACCGAAAGGAACGCTCATTATCATCGGCGGACAGGAGGATAGGCATGATGACTGTATTATTCTGAAAGAAATAGTAAGACGCACAAACCATCATACCGGACGTCTGGTGTTGATGACTGTTGCTACACAATTGCCGGAAGCGGTCACAAATGACTATCTGGCACTGTTTAAACAGCTTGGCGTCAGGGAAATTGATGCGCTGGATATTCGCACCCGCGCAGATGCCAAAATCCCGGAGAATGTTACCTTGCTGGAACGGGCATCAACTGTGTTTTTTACAGGCGGTGATCAACTTCGCATCACCAGCCAGATTGGGGATTCGCCCGTATATCAAACGCTGATGAAGTTACATGATCGCGGCAGTTTGATCGTTGGCACATCGGCGGGTGCAGCCGCCATGAGTGAAACCATGCTTGCTTCGGGAGAAGATGATCAGTCGCCTTCGGCATCAGGCCCGGAAATGTCTCCCGGTCTTGGTCTCATGACGGGAGTAGTCATTGATTCTCATTTTGCCGAACGCGGACGTCTGGGACGATTGCTGGGGGCAATAGCGCTTAATCCACGCAATATCGGAATTGGAATTGATGAAGATACAGCAATAGTAGTGGAAAAGGATAGCCGGTTTCATGTCGTGGGTTCAGGTGCGGTTTATGTGGTAGACGGGACTGACATAAACTATTCCAGTCTT
Source organism: uncultured Anaerolineaceae bacterium (assembly GCA_964432445.1). Lineage (GTDB taxonomy): Bacteria > Chloroflexota > Anaerolineae > Aggregatilineales > UBA2796 > JBBRMW01. The sequence continues at coordinate 25,800 of CAYSOC010000019.1, read as the reverse complement.
TCGGAGAAGGAGAAGAATGGCACACTTTCTGTGATGGATGTCAAACTGCATATGCTTGCGGATGGGGATAGTTTTGACTTGCTGGAACGGCGTCCGTATCCGAAACAGGCGGAAGATAAAGCAACCGGTGATCATCAAAACAGTTGAGTTTTCATTCTCGCAGGAGATTTTTATGATCCATTTGTTTTCCAGCCTTACATTCAACGCACTACAAACGCTATGCCTTATCAATCGTAACCTGCGTCAGCTACAGGAGTAATTCATATGGCGTCAATTTCGTGGGGGAAGGTCGTACAAATAGGTCCATCGCTTTGGGCGCGAATAGGACATGACAGTAACGGCGAGCTTCATCTTCTCGTGAAAAACTCCAGACTGGAAGTGGAGAAAATGCACGGCGTACACTATCGGGATATAGAGCGCCGTCGTCTGGACGAAATTTTTGACTCGGAACAACCTTCTGAAAGCAACAATATTCGGCCCCGGCATAGCTAGAGCAGAAAATCTGAAAAGGTTATCGACATCAGATATGTTCAATGAAGTTTCGGAGTTCGATAGAGTTCCTGATAGCGCGTCCACCAAAATCATTGTTGAAATAGCAGTGTACCGTGTAGCGATCAAGCCATTCGTGAATCTTTTTTGCCCAATCCTGGAGTTCCTCTGTAGTATAAGACGATGCGTATAGTTGGGCGGGACCATGAAGGCGAATATAGGCAACCTTCCCGGTTACGACTTCTGCCGCCGGAAATCGACTTGAGTCATCGATGACGAATCCCGCATTCTGCCCATTTAACAGGGCATATATCTCTTCCCGAAACCACGAAGCGTGCCGAAACTCAACGACTTGTGTTGTCATCTTTGGAAGCCGTTGCAGGAACTCTGAAAATATGCGAAGCGTTTCTTCTGAATATTTAAAACTGGAAGGAAATTGCCAGAGTACAGCACATAATTTGTTACTCAGCCCCTGAATACTATCGAAAAAACGATCCAGTTCTTCATTTACCTGATGAAGACGTTTCACATGCGTTATTACTCTCGGCCCCTTGAGTACGAATCGAAAATCTGCCTGCGTCTCGGCGTGCCATCGAGCAAAAACAGAACGCGGAAAATAACGATAGAATGTTGCGTTGATCTCAACCGAATTGTAGTGTTGAGCGTAAAAGGCCAGCCATTTCTTCTGTGCCAGCCCCTTTGGATAAAAAATTTCTCTCCAGTCCTTATAATTGAACCCGGATGTACCCATATACAAATTCTCTGACACAATTACTCCGATGTCTGTCTGGATTCCCGATGAAATCCTCTGGCGAAGTTTTCGGCTGCATCGGATAAATAGCTGTGTTCTGCCAGATGGGGAGTGACCTGACGTATCTCAGGATCAGTCGTATCTGCGGCGGGAGATACTCCTTGTATATGCTGTGATAGTGCGTTGACTACTCGCTCATCATGGATGAGGGCATACTCCCAGGCGGCTTTACGGTCTTCAAATTTTGATGCGTATTCAGCACCGATAGCATAAAAATCAGTCATTGAATTTTCCTTATATCCCCTGGAGTCCGACAGACATCAGACTTTTGCCGAACTCCAGGTGTTTACGGCTTAAGTGTTACTGGTCTTACCTTCCCGATTCCAAAAACGCAAGGCGCGGCAGGCTTTGATGAAATTCATGGCAGCAGCGGCATTATCCAGCAGAAGGCAGCCTTCATCCAGATTCTGGCGAATGCCTGCCTTTTCAAACAGATCAAGCGCAGGCTGGGTATAGCCGATGAATTTGGCGTGGGCAAACGCATCGGAGACAAAATCCCGTGCCGGTGGTTCATTGACCATCAATTTTGCGCCATCAGGAGAAAACAGCAGAGCAACTGCATCATAGAGAACCGACGGGCCGCCATCAATTTTCTGCATGGCGTCAATCCATGTACCATCGCTGGCCTGCACACCGCCAACCATCGGCGCGATGACTTCAAGAGCAGCACCTTCATCCTTTATGGCCTGTTTCAACGCATTAAACAGCCCAATATCCGCCCCGTCTGTAACGAATATGCCCAGTTTGCGCCCCTTGAATGAGTTCGGGCCGTTTTTCAGGATACTCAAGGGAGGTGACGGTTGTAAATCAGCCCGGGTCGGCCTGGCTGCCTGGGCTGGCGTGGGCATGTCCTTCAACCGCAGTCCATCGGCTACTTTCTGTGCAAAGGACTTATCAATGTTCAGGAGGTGCGAGACAACACGACTACGAATATCGGGACGCTCCACTTTGCTCAACTCAAAGACAAGCGCAGCAATGATATGATTTTGCTCAACAGGAGTCTGGCTGATGAAAAACTGGCGCGCCTGACTATAATGATCGGCAAATGTTTCTGAACGAACCCGCATCTTTTGTCCCGATTCCTGACTCGGATAAGAGTGGAATCCTGTAGCGGGCGATTCGCGCGGATCGTCTTTTACGTTCCATGAATTTGGCTCATAATTGGTACGGCCTTTGGGATTGGACATTGCCATATGTCCGTCTTGCTGAAAATGGTGAACAGGGCATTTTGGAGCGTTAATGGGTATGTGGGTGAAATTAGGGCCACCCAGTCGTTTCAACTGGGTATCCAGATAGGAAAAATTTCTCCCTTGCAGGAGCGGATCATTGGAGAAGTCGATACCCGCCACAATATTATTGGTGCAGAAAGCAACCTGCTCTGTTTCTGCGAAGAAGTTATCCACCAGACGGTTCAAAACCAGACGACCAACACGGCGTACAGGTAATTCTTCTTCGGGAATAATCTTCGTTGCGTCCAGAACATCAAATGCGAATCTGGATGCAAAATCCCCGTCAAACAATTGCAATCCGAGTTCCCATTCCGGGAAATTTCCGCTCTCGATGGCTTTCCACAGATCGCGTCGATGAAAATCAGGATCAGCCCCGTTGATTTTCACGGCTTCGTTCCATACAACAGACTGTAATCCGAGTTTCGGTTTCCAATGGAACTTCACGAAGGTGGATTTACCGTCCGCGTTGATAAAGCGATAGGTGTGAACGCCAAACCCTTCCATAAAACGAAACGAACGTGGGATGGCGCGATCTGACATCACCCACATAATCATATGAAAACTTTCGGGCATCAGAGAGATAAAATCCCAGAAATTGTCATGTGCCGACTGAGCCTGTGGAAATTCTCGATCCGGCTCTGGTTTGACGGAATGAACGAGATCGGGGAATTTAATGGCATCATGAATGAAGAAAACCGGGATATTGTTTCCCACCAAATCCCAGTTTCCCTGTTTGGTGTAGAATTTAACCGCGAAACCACGCACATCGCGCGCTAAATCAAAGGAACCTTTGCTGCCGGCAACAGTTGAAAAACGTACAAAGACGGGCGTCTGCTCACCACCTCGTTGAAAAATATCAGCCGATGTCACTGATGAGAGCGATTCATAGGTTTCAAAAAAGCCGTGCGCACCATATCCACGTGCATGAACAACACGTTCCGGGATACGTTCATGGTCAAAATGAAAAATTTTCTCACGAAGGTGCGCATCTTCCAGCAGGGTTGGTCCCCGTGTCCCGACTTTCAGGGAATTCTGGTCGTCGGATACAGGCACTCCCTGCTGTGTGGTCAGGATTGTACTGCTGTCTCCTGCAACCTGATGTGTCTCACCTCCTTCGCCAGTAGTAACCTGTTGATCACCGAAAGTTGCAGGAACAGGTTTTAGACCCGGAGTTTTTTTGGAATTAGTCATAGTTGATGATGTGCCTTCTAATAGGATATTGGGATTAATGAAGGTAGTGCCTGTGACCACAGCGCTGCTTTTCAGCAGCGTGCGTCGGGAAATTTTCGACATTATCCAGATGATCCTTTCGTGCTAATGCCAGCAAAAGCAGTCAACGGCCTGAAAGAATGGAAATGCCCGACTATGATGAACGACTGATTGAAGCTAAAAAGAGAAGAAATTGGCAGCAGTAACGGTTTGATACGAATATGGCATCCAATGGTATTTTTGCAAGCCAACCCTGAGCAAGTCAGGTCTGCCATTCCATTCTACGCGCATTCCCCTCAACGTCATCTAAACAACCGAAGTTTGGTGTTTGCAAGATTCAGGATGTTGACCCATATGAAGCCGGATATTGTTTGAGAAACTATCTAATTTCACAACTGATGAATCTATAATCACTGAAAAATGACTACCATAGATTTCTTCTATGCAAAATGAATTGCTCGAAATGATAAATTTTCTGAAGTTTGAAATGACGTCAATATCGGAGAATTGCGGATTAGTTCCGATAATCATGCCACGACCAATCAATAACAGGACAGGTGGTAAAAATCTGGACGAGGGGAATTACAGTTCCTCGCCCAATTCCCCCGCGATCAGTCGGAACTGTTCCAGTGCCGCTTGCAAGTCGTCCATGATCTCGGCGGCGATCACCTCCGGGTCAGGCAGATTGGCGCTATCCTCAAGACTTTCGTCGCGTAGCCAGAAAATGTCCAGACTGACCTTATCGCGCGCCATGATCTCATCATAGCGGAACTGCCGCCAGCGCCTATCGGGGTTATCCTCCGACCAGTGGCAGCGCGGTCATAGCGGTTGTCGGCGTGATAACATTCGACGAACTCATCCAGATCGGCGCGGAGCCAATGTGAACCAAGTGACAGAAACCAAAACGCAACCGCCCTTTTATTACCTTATCCTTCACATTCAGATCGACCGAATATGAATCTGTCCCTTGCGGGCAAGTCTATCAATCATCACAAAGATTGGCGGGTTTGCCCTGTCCCCGTTGCAATCCATCTTGTCGCGCGTCATAATTTGAGATAATATGCACAATCGGTTTGCACGCCCCGGACACCTGTCGCTAACCGAACAAAGGGTGTTTCTATGACGCTTGAATTGATCATTTTTCTAATCGTCGCCGCCATCGCTATCTTTGCGGCGGCGTTAATGTTGGTAAGTCGCAACGCGGTACATGGTGCGTTGTTTCTGGTCACCAACATGATATGTCTCGCTTTCTTCTATCTACTTCTGAATGCACCATTTCTGGCGATGGTACAGATCACGGTCTATGCAGGCGCGATCATGGTCTTGTTCATGTTCGTGATCATGCTGCTCGGCTCGGAAAAACTGGGCGAGATGCCAACTAAATATAAGTGGCTGCCTGTGATCGCTGTCGGCCTCGCAACCATATTTCTTGTCACCGCATATTGGGCAATCGTACAGGGTAATATTGGTGCGCTCAAGCCTGTTGCCAAAGCGCCACAGGTGCGCGTTGCGCATGTCGGGCTGAATACGCCGCCTGTCGATGTCTATGTAAATGACCAGAAAATTGCCGAAGGTGTCGCCTATCAGAAAGTTTCGGAGTTCACCAATAAGGTCAAGGCTGGTGATTACAACCTGGTTGTGTTTGCGGCAAAAGCTGACCCGAAGAAAGATTCGCCGGTACTGGCACAGGCACTTAGCCTCAAGTCGGACACGGCAACAACCCTGGTCGTCACTGCTGATAAACTGATCGTTGTTCCGCAAGACCTGACCCCTCTTCCCGATGAAAGCACATTCCGTTATACGGTTGTGAATGCGCTCCCCGAAGAAGGCGCAGTCAATTTTATTTCGGTTGACCCAACTACCCCCGGTTCGTTCACCCCGGAAGAGCGCAATAGATACATCAAAACACTGGCTCCCGCACTCAAGTATGGGGATGTTTCCAGGACGGTTACCCTTCCGCTTGGTGCTTACGACGTAGCGTGGGAAATCAAGGGAACGCGCGTAAACGTTGCGGAAGACCTGAATCTCAAGCCGAATAACGCAGCGCTGATCATCCTCTATCCAGAGGTTGTTCCCGGCTCCAACCCGCCACGCAATGAGGCCGATGAAATTAATCTCGTTGATCGGACAGAGTTGCCATTCGGCGGGCCACTGAATATTGGCGAGGGGCTGTTTACAGTCTATCTGCTGCCGTTTGAATTGGTATCGTTGTTGCTGCTCGTGGCAATGGTTGGCGCGATCATCCTCACCCGCGAAGAAGTGATTCGGCGTGAGCGTAAGCGCGTGGTGGTCAGCCAGGGGTTGCATACCCGTCGCCTGAACCAATCGGGAGGGATCACGATTAGCGAAAGCAATCCTGTCCAGCCTAATGAAGGTGCGGCGGACTAAAGCCGTTAGTAGTAAGGGTTGTTGATTATGAAAGTACAGGACACGTTAATCACTGTCGAGGAGTTTGAAAAACTCTATATCAATCGCCCTTATGAACTCCTGGAAGGCAAGGTGTTAAAGGTGTCGCCTACCGCACTCAGTCATGGAGATGTGGCGAATCTGATCGGATATTATCTACGCCACTTTCTGATTACTCATGGCATTGGTGGGACAGTTGTCGCAGCAGAAACCGGATTCAAATTGTCTGAAATCACTTTGCGCGCACCAGATGCTGCTTATGTAAGCGCAGCAAAGTTGGCACAGGTAAAAAACAGAGAGAAATTTTTACCATTTGCACCCGATTTGGCGGTTGAAGTCGTTTCTCCCGGAGATCGAAAATCAACAGTACAGAAAAAGATTGACCTATATAAACAGGCAAATGTACCGCTGATCTGGATCGTATATACCAGCAAACCTCGTGTCGTGGTATATGCTGCAAATACCGAACCGCGTACAGTTTCGTTGAAAGAAACTTTGGATGGTGGCGAGGTTTTGCCAGGGTTGCAGCTTAAAGTTGCTGATTTGTTTCCACATACGTCTAAACAGGATTCATAAGGACAGCCTCTATGGGAACTCCTGCAATACCGATTGAATATTTTGTCGTCCTCAGCGCGGTACTTTTTGTACTAGGCGTGTTGGGCGTACTCGTCCGCCGCAATGCAATCATGATTTTTATGTCGGTGGAACTCATGTTGAATGCGGCAAATCTGGCACTGGTGGCGTTCGCGCGGCAATGGGGTGATACAGGCGGGCATCTATTCGTCTTCTTCGTGATGACGGTAGCCGCTGCCGAAGTCGCTGTTGGCCTCGCGTTGATCGTCGCTATCTTCCGTCAAAAGAAGAGCATCGACATCGACGAACTGAACCAGATGCAAGGCTAAAGGATCAAGCGATGGAAAATTTCGCAACCATAGTCCCGCTGATCGTATTCATTCCGCTAGCGGGTATGATTTTTAATATGCTCTTCGGGCGTTTTCTCCCGGAGAAAGCCATCGGCGGGGTCGCATCCGTCGCGGCAGGTAGCGCGTTTCTGGTATCGGCGCTCCTGTTCTTCGCGCTCGGACGCTATGGCTTTGAGGCAGCGGTTATTAACCCGCCAATCCTCACCAGCTGGATTTCGATTCCTTCTGCGAATCTGGAAATCCCCTGGCAGTTCCGGGTAGATACCCTCAGCGTCACGATGATGCTGGTGATCACGGGCGTTGGCACGCTCATCCATATTTATGCAATCGGATATATGCACGGCGATTCGCGCTATATCCGTTTCTTTATGTACCTGAACCTGTTCCTTGTCTTCATGCTGATTCTGGTATCGGGCAATAACTACCTGATGACCTTTGTCGGATGGGAAGGCGTGGGACTCTGCTCGTTCCTGCTGATCGGGTTCTGGTTCGATAAGAAGCATGGGGAAGGCTGGAGAAACTCCAACGCGGCGCGCAAGGCGTTCATCGTCAACCGTGTTGGCGACTTCGGATTCATGTTGGCGATCTTCCTGACCTTCTGGACGTTCGGCACGCTGGATTATTACAAGCCGGGCGAACCCGTCAAAGCCGAAGGTGGCGAACATCACACGCTGGTAGTTCCCGCGAATACGAAGGGTGTTCTTGCGCGTCCGAACCTCGAAGAGACTCCCCCCGGTGGCGAAAAGACCGCCGAAGCCTATCATGGCCCGCGTGGTGTATTCGGTCAGGCCGAAGAGATGCTCAAGGAAAACAAGATCATCTATTTTGGTTCGACAGGGTTGCATATTCAAACTGTCCTGACGCTGATCGTTCTGTTCCTCCTGATCGGTGTGACAGGTAAAAGCGCGCAGATTCCGCTGTTCGTCTGGCTGCCGGACGCGATGGCAGGCCCGACGCCTGTTTCCGCGCTCATCCACGCCGCGACGATGGTTACCTCCGGTTTGTTCCTGATGACGCGCTCGAATGTTTTCCTCGGTGCTGCGCCGCTGGCAACCTTCGTGATTACGATTGTCGGCGCGGGTACGGCTGTATTTGCGGGTTTCGTGGCGCTCGGTCAGTGGGATATCAAGAAAGTCCTCGCCTATTCAACCGTGAGCCAGCTTGGATTCATGGTGGCGGCGGTTGGCCTCGGCGCATACACGGCAGCCTACTTCCATCTGATTACTCACGCTTTCTTCAAAGCGCTGTTGTTCCTCGGTTCCGGTTCCGTCATTCACGGCATGGAACACGGGCATCATATCGCGCACGGGCATCACGGTCATGATGATCATGGACATGAGGAACATCATGAACATGCTCACGAAGAACACGCCCATGAAGAACATGCTCACGGTCACGCGGCAACGAACACCCCGATCCCCGAAGAGCCAATGGAAGAGCATCCATTCGACCCGCAGGATATGCGGAATATGGGTGGCCTCGCTGAACGGATGCCGATTACCTTCTGGACATATCTGATCGGCACGCTGGCGCTGGCTGGTATCTTCCCGCTTTCCGGCTTCTGGTCGAAGGATGAAATCCTTGGTGCGGCGTTCCGTAATGGCTTTAACGATGGCGGCTTGAAGGGCTTCCTCGCGCTCGGCCTGCTGATCGTGGCGGCGTTCTTCACCGCGTTCTATATGTGGCGTCAAATCCGCTATGTATTTCTCGGCAAGCCGCGCACGGCTGCTGCGGAAAGTGTACCGGAAAGCGTCAACACGATGACGATCCCGTTGATAGTTCTGGCTGGACTGTCTATCGTTGGTGGCATGTTGAACGCGCCGCTGAATATGATCAGCTTCACGCTGATTGTCACCGCTGCAACTGCCGCAGTGATCTTCCTGCTGGCGCTGCGGGCGCAAATCCGCACCACACCCGGCGGCATGTTCGCATTCCAGGCGCTTGCCGGTGTGTTGACCGTGAGCGTTGTTGTCTTCTCCGGGCGCATCGAAGAAGGCTTGACGCTGTGGCTGGAACACACCATTGCTGCACCGATCAATCTGGGGCCGTTTAACCCATTGCTGGCGACGATTGCAACGATTGTTTCTGTCGGTGCAATCTTCCTCGCAGATCGTGTCTATGGGCGCAATAATCCGCTCACAAAGAAGGGGCGCGATCCGCTGGAAGCGATGGCGAATACCCGTCCGGCGTTCGCACTTGCCAATGCAAAGGGTTACACCGATGCAATCTACAGTGCGTTGATCGAGCAACCGTTCAATCGTGCATCGAAGTGGTTGGCAGATAAACTCGATTGGGAGTTCTGGCATAACTACTTCCACGAGAAGATCATCTTCCGGGGTTTCGATGGCTTTGCTGGTCTGCTGGCTGGTCCGGTGGATCGTCAGGGCATTGATCGCTTCTTTATGCTGCCGGGGGCAATTGTTCGCGCCATCGGTGGTCGTCTGCGCGGCCTGCAAACAGGCTATGTTCGTACCTATACCTTTACCATGCTAATCGGCGTGCTGCTTATCCTGCTGCTGATTTTGATCCCGTTGTTGCGGGGGGGTTGATCCGTGAAAAACGATTTACTTGTTTCGCTCGTTCTGTTCACACCGTTGCTCGGCCTGATTCCGATTCTGTTCTGGCCGCGCGAGCGTGAACATCAAATCAAGTGGGTAGCGCTGATCACCTCGGTCATCGCATTTGGCGCGTCGATTATCCTGTTGGCAGCGTTTAATCCGAGCGTTGCTGGCCCACAACATGAACACCTGATCGAATGGATTACCTTCGGTAACTTCCACATTCAATATTATGTGGCGGTAGACGGCCTGAGCATTTTGCTCGTCATCCTCTCAACATTCATCATTCCGCTGGCGATTCTGTTCAGCCTGACCCACGTTAAAGAGCGGGTACGGTTGTACTATACATTCCTGCTCTTGCTCGAATTCGCCATGATCGGTGTGTTCGTCGCGCAGGATTTGTTCCTGTTCTATGTCTTCTGGGAAGTTTCGCTCGTTCCGATGTATTTCCTCGTTGGTATCTGGGGTTCGGAACAGCGTATCTATGCCGCCGTCAAGTTCTTCCTGTACACGATGGCAGGCAGTTTGCTGATGCTGCTGGCGATCCTCTGGGTTGGCAGCAATCTCGGAACGTTCAACGTGCCGGAAATCATTCAGAAGGTCAGCGCCGCCGCTGCCACCAACAAGAGCATTTACGGCTCCTCAACGACGGAAGCGCTATTGTTCCTCGGTTTCTTCATCGCCTTTGCGATCAAGGTTCCGGTGTGGCCTCTGCACTCATGGTTGCCAGATGCCCACGTACAAGCGCCGACTGCTGGTTCCGTCATTCTGGCGGGTGTATTGCTGAAACTTGGTACATACGGCCTGATTCGCTTCTGCGTCCCGATGTTCCCGCAGGCAGCGGTTACCTTCGCGCCCTATATCGGCGTCCTCGCGGTGATCGGCATCATCTACGGTGCATGGGTCAGCTATGCGCAGACCGACGTTAAGAAACTGGTCGCCTATAGCTCCATTTCCCACCTGGGATTTGTCGTTCTAGGTATCTTCTCGCTGACACAGGCGGGCATGACAGGTGCGATTCTGCAAATGGTCAATCATGGCATCAGCACAGGCGGGTTGTTCCTCCTCGTTGGTATGCTCTACGAACGCCGTCATACAAAGGCGATTGATGCTTTCGGCGGTATCTGGAAAGTGATGCCCTTGTTCTCTGGCCTCGGCCTCGTGATCGTCATGTCCAGTATGGGCTTGCCGGGTCTGAACGGGTTCGTTGGCGAATTTACGATCCTGCTTGGCGCATTCGGCTCGAATGTGCTGGGTGCGATGTTCGCCCTGTTCTCCCTGCTTGGCGTGATCCTCGCCGCTGTGTATCTGCTCTATATGTGGAACAAGGTATTCATGGGCGAGGTCAAGTGGCAGGAAAATCTGCACTTGCCGAAGCTGACGTGGAACGAAACGACTGCGCTGGCAATCGTCGTTGTGGCGGCTATCGTGATCGGCTTGTTCTCTACGCCGTTCTTCAAGTTGATGGACGCCAGCACGAACGAAATCCGCGCACAGGTGACCCGCTACATCCCGACGAATAATCAGCCCGTGACCGCGCAGGCTGCGCCCGAAGCGCACAAGTAAACACTATTTGTAGCTAATTAGAAAGGCCGAGATATAACGTCTCGGCCTTTTTGTTTATGTAAGGTTGATTTATGTCTGATGAGCCAATGATCCCAAAAGGGATTTTCTTTCCTGATCCTGATTCAGAATATATGGATACATGGTTTACCAACCACTATTCAAATATTTTGCGTGAAGCGAATGAACCTTCGATTTGGAAGTTGGCTGAAACAAAAGGTTACCATGAATATCGTTTCTATTTTGACGAATCTCGATATTCGTATGGTCCAGTTATCGTTCGTCTATCCATTCAAGTTGATGATCGGGCCATCGCTACAGTGAACATTTTGAAATCAGTTCCAGATAATCCCGATACATACTATCCAGAATATCGTAAGGCTTTAGAGATTCACAAGACAATAACTGTCTCAAAGAAAAATATGGAAAAGTTTTTCGTTCAACTTGAAAAAATCAATTTTTGGCAATCGCCAACTAACGATCCTGACACAACGATCTCCACAGATGGTAGTAGCTGGTACATAGAAGCCGCAAAGGATACAAAATATCATTTTATCGAACGTCATTCGCCAGACGACAAGCCAATGGTTGAACTTGGGATGCTATTTATGCAACTTGCAAAATTGAGCGGATGGAAACGACATATCAGAAGGACGAGCAGTCGAAATCCTGACAGGCTATTGGATTTTATTACATGGGTGTTGTTAAAAGTGGCATCTATACCGTCTATATTCAAACGAAGATAACTTTGCATTTTGAATTCTTTTAAGAGAAGATTGTCGGCATACAGTTCTGTCGAACGTGCGTTTAGATCAGAGTTTAGCTCGTGTCGATTTTTTCTCAGGCAGTCGTCTACTCTTTGAGTTTAGCCCGGTGCTTCAGCGCCGGGGTTGAGAAAATTTACGCCATCCTCTTTTCCTCTTATTTCGCTGTTTTCGCCAGATGTGTTAAGCCACGATACCGTTTTATCCATAATTTCTTCAATGGAAAGGCGTGTTTTCCCTTTCAAGGCACACTCCCATATGGTCAATATATGCCATCCATCATCGTTTAATTTTGCGAGAATCTCTTTATCGTGCTGAACATTTCCCAACAGTTTTTGCTTCCAGAAATCTACACGGGAAGAAGGCCATTTGAACAAATGACAGTCATGCACATGCCAAAAACAGCCATGTATAAAAATGGCAGCCTTGCGTGAGGTAAATACAAGATCGGGTTTGCCCGGAATCCTTTTATCGTGGATTCGATAGCGGAAACCCATCGCATATAAATTCTTTCTGATGATTAGCTCAGGCTGTGTATTCTTCCCCTGTATGCCGGACATCATCTGACGCCGTTTTTCAGGCGTAACAACGTCAACCATTAGCAACCTCTCCCAACACCTGAGACGGTTCTGTTTTTTCTACAATCCAGGGAAGCATATGGTTCGCAACAGCTTTAATCGCAGGGACTACTACAGCATTTCCAAACTGTTTGTAGGCCTGTGTATCCGAAACCGGAATCTGGAACGGTTTTTGTCCGGGTTGATCAAACCCCATCAGGCGCGCGCATTCTCTGGGGGTAAGGCGTCGTGGGTTTCCTGCATCCCGACGGATCAAAATCTCTGAACCGTCTTTGTAATAACGCGCCGAAAGAGTACGCGCAACATCTTCAGCCCCAACCAGGCCAAAACCAAAGCCGTTGCCTTTTTGTCGGTGTTTCTCAGCGTACTTCTGGAGATAATCCCAAAGTCGATCTGAAAGTGTATATTTATCGGCAACCTTCGCCTGCTCCCCATGAGTATATGGATTTTCTGCAATCTCTGATCCATCTTCCGGGTGAAGAATGGATTTTAAACGCGGTGGGTCTGTCGCAGGTATCTCCAGCGCATCAAAACTGAAATCATTCTTCTCTCGAAAACCAACGATTAGTATTCGTTCTCTGTGTTGGGGTGTCCATGCACTCCCATCGATTACCTTCCATGTAATGTGATAGCCGAGTTCGTTGGTGAGCGTCTCGTAGATAACCCGAAAGGTATTCCCATTGTCGTGATTGACCAGATTTTTGACATTTTCAAGCAAAAATGCTTTTGGCTGGTGGTGTTCAATGATTCTCGCCAAATCGAAAAATAGCGTACCTTGTGCTGTATCGCGGAATCCGTGAGGTCGATTCAGCGCATTTTTTTTGGAAACGCCCGCAATCGAGAATGGCTGACAGGGAAAACCCGCTAATAACACATCATGTTGAGGTATATCCTGAGCATCAACTTTTGTGATGTCGCCAGCGATTTCGTGATCGCATTCAAAATTTGCCATATAGGTCTGGACGGAATATTTATTCCATTCGCTGGTGAACACACATTTGCCGCCAATTGCATCAAAGCCTTGCCGCATCCCGCCAATACCAGCAAACAGGTCAATGAATCGAAACGAGGGTTCTGTAATCTGGATTTCCTTCACTTTCAGTGAATGTAGTAGGTCAATAACGGCTTTCCGGGGAGATGTTATATCGTTTTCCCAGCGATACACGGTGCGCGGCGTATATCCTGTAACCTGTGCCGCCTGACTAATCGTAAGCCCGGCTTGCTGTCTGGCTAATGAAAATTCATTCATAATATTCTTCTCGGAATTATATTGACATTTTGTCATAAAATGTCCCCTATTGCAATACATTTGTTCTAATATTCAAACAAATCCTTTGTCTTATCCGCAACCCTCCCAGTCTTGACTAATTTTTGACCACCCTTGCGCTTCATCCGGTGATACCCTGTAACGTGTTCACTGAAAGGTCAACCCGATGCAGCGCCGATATTTCTTTACAATTCTCGTCATTATTTTCTATGGGGCATATGCGCTCTGGATTCATCCCATGAACAGCGGCGCACGCAACCAGCAGGCCGCCCAACAACTCGCAGCCGATCCAAAGATCGCCGCCGAAGCACGGCAAGCCGCCGAAAACGATCTGCCGTTCGTCGCTATATCCGCTGGTGCAGCGTTACTACTCGTTGGGCTGTGGGCTGGTGAGTTGAACCGTCGCCTGTCTGGTATGATCAAGCCCTCTCGTTCGATGGCGCTGGTCGTCTTTGGCTGCCTGAGCGCAATGGCATTGACCGCGTGCGGCGCAGGTATGAAGGCCGAGATCAAAACCATTCAATCCAACCAGACTGCTTTCCTGATCCCGATTTCAGCCGATGCCAGCAAGCAGACACAGCTGCAATCTATCGACTTCCTGAAAAACAAACAGGTTGCCGTGAAGCAGGTCACGATTCCCTATGAATGGCGTCAGACTGCGACGACAGGTGGCGACTGGTATCCAACCTTGAAACTGATGCTGGTGGATCGCTCGATGGTCACGCGCGAATGGACGAAAGCCAATAACACTGGCACATCGCTTTCGGATCAGGCGTTTGGCGTCGAAAGTGCGGAGAGTGTAGACTTCAAAATCGGAGCAACCTGCACAGCAATCATCGAAGAGGCAGACGCTGCTGCCTATTTGTACTACTACGCCGAAAAACCGCTTTCTGAAATCATGGATCAGAATATTCGCGGATTCATTCAACAGGAATTGTTCAATGAATTTGGATCAATGACACTGGAGGAAGGTCAACGCGGCAAACAGAAAGTCTTTGAGCGCGTCCGCGAACGCCTCGTCAAGACATTCAAGGAGCGCGGCGTAACTATCCTTTCCTTTGGTGGCTCCGAGGGCATGACCTACACCGATCCGAAGATTCAGGCCGCCATCAGTGACAACTATGCAGCACAGCAGAAGGTTGTTCAGGCGCAGGCACTGGCAACACAGCAGAGCTACGATAACGCCCGCATCGTCTCGCAGGCGAACGCACAGGCAACCGCAACCGTTATTGCAGGTATCGCAGCAGCGGAAGTGATGCGTAAAAATGGCGAGATGCTGCAAAACTATCCCGGCCTGGTGGATTACACGCTAGCGCAAAAAAGCACGGGACAGGTTCCGCAATTTCTGTTCCTCGGTAATGGCGCACAAAGTGGAAACCTGCCGTTTACGTTCTTCCTCCAGCCACCGACAGCAACACCACCCCCCGCAAAATAACCTGCGCGTAGTGCAGGCTAACGTGAGTTTGGGATAAATAGCCCTCATTCCCCAGTCCCTTCTCCTGCGGGAGAGGGATTGAGGGTGAGGGCTATCTCCAGAGCGCGAAACTCGTCAACCCTATCAAAGACTATCTGAAAAGAATTGACCCCTATCCCCTGCCCTTTCCCTGCTGGCGGCTGAGGAGAGAACAGGGGTGAGATTCTCTTTAGTCGCCAGCGGAAGCCGACGGAGCCAGACCAGTTCCCTTGACTTTCGACTTGATTTCGTCCAGGCTGCGTGGTGTGCCGTCGTTGCCCTTGAAGGCATATTCCGGGTAGGCCGAAGCGCCGTGTTCGTGAATATCCAGCCCTTCGATTTCGCCAGCGGCGGAGACGCGAAGTGTGCCTGTCGCCTTGACTGCATACATCAGTACAAACGCAACGACGAACGAGACTGCTGTGACCGCAGCGCTGCCGATCAATTGCGAGATGAGTTGTGTTGCATCGCCGTTCGTGAGCAACCCCTTGATCACAACTGTGGTATCAATGCCCATCGGAGTCGGGACGCCATACTTGCCAGCGGCAAACAAACCAACCGCAAGTGTTCCCCAGATACCGCAGACAGCATGTACCGGAACTGCGCCAATCGGGTCATCAATACGGAAGTATTCGAGTGCTTCGATACCGATGATAACGAGTCCTGATGCAATCAGGCCGATGAAGAACGCGCCAACCGGATCAACCCAGTAGCAGGGAGCCGTAATCGCCACCAGACCCGCGAGGAATCCATTGACTGTTACACCCAAATCCCATTTTTTGGTACGGAAATACTGGATGAACATCGCACCGAGGCCAGCCGAAGCCGCCGCCAGCGTGGTATTGAACGATACGCGCCCGATACCCTGCAAATCCATCGCGGACAGCGTACTGCCGGGGTTGAAACCATACCAGCCGAACCAGAGAATGATGCCGCCGACTGCGCCGACGATCAGGTCGTGTGCGGGCATAGGGCCGCCACCATCACGCTTGAAGACACGCCCCAGACGCGGGCCAAGTGCGATTGCGCCTGCCAGCGAAATCATACCGCCGATGGTGTGAACCACTGTCGAACCAGCGAAGTCACGGAACGGAACCTGCATCGTCGCCAGCCAGCCATCGGGACCCCATGCCCAGTGACCGAGGATTGGGTAAATGAAGCCAGTTACGCCGATGCTATACAGGATGTCGCCGATGAAGCCGGTACGCCCGACCATCGCACCAGAGGTAATCGTGGAGCAGGTATCGGCAAACGCGAACTGGAACACCCAGAAGGCCAGCAGCGGAACCCCCGTTGTACCATACACTTCGGGGATGCCCTGGAGGAAGAAACCCTGTGTACCGATCAGCGGTGTGCCGGGCATGAACATGAACGCGAAACCCCACGCCCAGAAGGTGATACCGCAGATACACGTATCGGCAATACCTTCAATCAGGATGTTCACCGATTCACGCGAACGTGCAAAGCCGGCTTCGAGCATCATGAAACCAGCCTGCATTCCAAACACGAGGAAAGCAGCAACCAGAGTCCAGACGGTATTCAGCGCGTTGATTTCCGGTGTAGGGCCGTTCGCGCCTGTTTGAGCGTGCGCAGCGTGATCCATCAGCATATTCATCAACAACAATACGGCGGCGAGACCAATCATCTTGCCCGCCATCATAATGCCGACATTTCGGCGTACTATTGGATTGCGCCAACTTTTGCGCAAACGGCCTGGAATCTCAAGTAGCTTATACATTTTCCCCTCGTGTATAACTATTTTCCGCAAGTCACGCACAGTATAGGGAAGTCAAGAGGGATCGTGATTAGCTATTTTAGATGAATTTTTCGGGGGTGTTTTTCGGTAATTTGTATACAATACCGATTAATGCGTCTATCTCCACAAAATTATCATGACGAATCGCGGAATCAGATTCAGCAAAACGCACAAATTATCTCCCCGTTATTTTTGAATACCAAATACAAACGCCTGAACCAAATTTTAGGGATATAGTGGAAGAATGAATATTCTGTATCTCGTTCCACACGTCCCGAACCCCACCAAAGCACGCTCATGGTTTCATTTGCGCGGGTTGCTTGACGCAGGGCATTCGATCACGGTGGCAACTGTCATCCGCAACGCTGGAGATCAAAAATACGTTGAAACCCTGCAAGCAATGGGGATTTCGGTATTGGCTGCGCCCCTCAGCCGAACACGGGCATTGCGAAATATCGTAGAGGGGTGGGGAGGGGGGCTACCTCTGCAAGCCCTGTACGCATGGACGCCGGAACTGATGGGCGCAATTGAAACACATCTTGCAGCTACGCCGCCCGATGTAATCCATATCGAACATCTGCGAATGGCAAGCTATGGACTGCGGTTGGTAAAACAGTGGCCTGTGGTTTGGGATGCGGTGGATAATCTGGCTTCCCTGTTTGAACAAACTGCCGTTCGTAACCCCAACCCGCTATGGCGACAGGTTGCACGGCTGGAAGCGCGTCGGCTTGCAACCTATGAGCGATGGTTGACAAGTAAGTTTCCACTGACGCTGGTAATCACGAAGGAAACATTGAAACTGTTTACGCGCGGTAATCCCCATGTAAATCGGGTAAAGATTGCGCCGTTAGGGATGCCCATCACGCCGTTACAGGAGCGGGAACGCGACAAAGATACGCTGATCATGACAGGCACATTCAACTATCATCCGAACACGGCATCGGTAAATTACCTGATCCGTGAGATTTTGCCGCATATTGTGGAACGCAAACCAGATGTGCGCCTGCAACTGGTCGGGTCGAATCCGCCTGCATCGATCCAGAAATTGAATAGTCCAGGGCTGGAGGTTACCGGATACGTGTCGTCGGTGCTGGAATATCTGGAGCGGGCAACAATCGCGCTGGCTCCGATCACCTATGGCTCCGGGATCAAACTCAAAGTGCTGGAAGCATTCATGACTGCAACGCCGCTGGTAGCCACATCGCTGGCACTGGATGGATTTGCCGTACAAAATCGGGAACAGGTAATGATTGCCGACACCCCCGAACAGTTCGCCAATGCCACGCTCGAACTATTGGAAAATCCCGCGTTGCGCGATGCCATCGGCGCGGCAGGGCGGCGCTATGTCGAGGAACACCACGATCTATGCAAAACTACACAGACGCTAGCGGCTTTCTACGAAAACGTGTGTAGAGGAATGTCAGCGCCGCCGCCGAAAAAATAAATAGCAACGGATCGGAAGGAACACGATAGCGTGTTGCAGGAATAAACAGCACATACATAATCGTCATGCTGATCTGGATGAACCACAGTATCGCCACATCCCGCCACCGACGCAATGTAAGGACGATTCCGATCAACGCCAGAATCAACAATCCACCAAAATAGATAATGTGAACCGGGCGTCCGATGCGATCAAACAGAGGCGCGGAATAGGCCACTACCGGATCATTGCTGTTCAAGGCGCTCACCTGCGCGGAGAGGTTGCCGCTGGCATCCACGATCAATTTTGTACCCGCAGTGGGGTTCTGCCCCGGATATACGTCAATACTCCAATGGGCAAGGAACTTCACCCAGAGCAGTTCAGGTATTTTGCCGGGGTTGGCGCGCAGGAATGCCATCGCCTCATCCATATATTGACTGTTAGCGATTTTGTCGTTGGAGCTAATCTGCGCATCTGGCGTCGCCCATTGAGGATGATAGCCTGCCCAGAGGAACGGGATGGTATAGCGGCTGTTGCCGAACCAGAAATTCATGCCACCATTGTTGCCCATCGGGATGATCGTCTGATAAATGCCATAATTGCGCACCAACCAGGGCAGAACAACCAGCGCCCCGATGATCGCAACCGGGGCAAGCCTGCGCACGGTTTGCCACAGATTCAACCGGAACAGATACCACAGCGCCGCGAACAAGCCCAGCGGCGCGACAATCGGGCGCGACAGCAGGCACAATCCAAGCATGACACCGCCGAAAATCGCAGCGCCCCAACTCCACCGATCTCGCAGCAGCACCACCGCCAGCAAAAAGCCATACATCAATGCCATGAACAGCGGCGTATCGATCAACGACAGATTTTGAAACACAAGATAGGGGTAACAGGCATAAAACAAACAGGCCAGTGTCGCTATCAATGGCTGCGGAAAAAGTCGCCGTGTGATGCGATACAGGCAATAAATGCAAAATATATCAAGCAGAATATGCACAGCTGCAATCGGGAGATAGCCACGCCCAAAGATGGCGTATATCCCGGCTACGAGATAACTATACAGTGGTGGAACGAGCGCATCCGGCACGCCCGCAACCTGCCCATAGACACCTGTATTCAGAAGATTCTGCGCGAGTTTATCGTATAAATCCGAACCGTGTACCGAACCCGTTTGATCCCATGCGAACACAGACGGAAACAGGAGAAGTACCGCAACCCGTATGGTAACTGCCAGCGCTATCACCATGAGCAGCGAGAAGTTTTGACTGGTTTGTTTCATGCGCCCATTCTACCATATGCCTGATTCACGATGAGAGTAACGCCGCCGCCAGCCCGATCAACGCTCCCGCCAGCGTCCATGCGGGCAACCGTTCCACAATCGCCAGCAAAAACGCCAATGGATAATCTGGAAAAAGATGGCTGTGAATCGCGCCTTTCAGGAATAGCAGCCCGACGGTTGTAAAGGTCGTGCCGCCTCCTATCAGCGCCCCTAGCGCAATCAATCCGAAAAATTGCGTTTTTCTACCAATTTCTTTCCCGCCCAGCTTCCGAAAAACCCCGTGCGCGGCGATCAAACACGCGCCACCCAGCCCGAACACCAGAGCCAGCCACAAGGTGTCTTCGGGCGTGAACCATAAAAATACAGCGATTCCATAGATAAAAGTGAGCAGCGATAGCCAGCGCGGATAGTGGGGAATGATTTTCACGAATGGATAGAACCCTGTTGCGAATATACTGCACAGGACGATTATACGCTCAGTGCGCCATGCCGTCGGATTAGAGGGATGAAATAGACATTGCCCCCGCACTGCGGTAAACTCCATCCACTATTTTCCGAGGCGAAAACATGAGCGATAAACTGGTAAGAAATTTTATTGATGGACGTTGGGTCAAGCCGGACAGCACCCGTACACAACCTATTCTGAATCCGGCGACGGGCGAACAAATCGGCAGCGTTGTCCTCTCCAACGCGAAAGATGTGGATCGTGCGGTGCAATCGGCGGCGGATGCGTTCCGCGAATGGCGCGAGACTCCTCCTTATACACGCGCGCGGGCGATGTTCAAACTCAAGGAGTTGATGGAGCAGAACTTCGAGGAAATGGCGCGCATCGTCACGCTGGAAAACGGCAAAATCCTCGATGAAGCACGTGGCGAAGTCCGACGCGCGATTGAAAACGTCGAACTGGCGGCAGGCATCCCGACGCAGATGATGGGCTACAACCTCGAAGATGTGGCGCAAGGCATCGACGAAACGGCCATCCGTCAGCCGCTTGGCGTGTGCGTCTCGATCAATCCGTTCAACTTCCCTTCAATGGTTCCGCTGTGGTTCATGCCTGTCGCTATCGCCTGCGGAAATACCTATATCATCAAGCCTTCGCCCATGACGCCGCTTTCGCAGGAATTTCTGTTCAACCTGCTGATGGAATGCGATTTGCCGGATGGCGTTGTGAACATGATCAATGGTGACGAAGAAGTTGTAAATGCACTCCTCGATCATCCGCAAGTACGCGCGGTGTCGTTCGTCGGTTCGACGCGCGTCGGCAAGCTGATCTATGAGCGCGGCACACGGAACGGCAAGCGCGTACAGGCGCAAGGCGGCGCGAAGAATTTCATGGTGATCATGCCAGACGCAGATTTGAACAAGAGCATCGGCGCGATTATCGGATCGGCCTATGGCTGTGCCGGGCAACGCTGTCTGGCGGGGTCGGTGCTGGTCACAGTGGGCGATGTGCATGACAAAGTACGCGATGGCTTGCTGGAACGCGCCAGCAAACTGAAAGTTGGGCCAGGTCTGGAAGAAACCAGCCAGATGGGGCCGGTGATCTCGCAGCAATCGCTCAACCGCATCTGTGGCTTTGTCGATAAAGGGCAGCAGGAAGGCGCGCAACTTCTGCTGGATGGGCGCAATGTCAATGTATTCGGGCATGAGCGCGGCAATTTCATCGCGCCGACGATTTTTGATAATGCCAAAGTTGGCATGAGCATCATCAGCGAAGAAATTTTTGGCCCGGTTCTGAGCATGATCAACGTGCCAGATTTTGATACCGCGCTGGAGACGCTGCACACCAGCCGCTACGGAAATGCGGCGGCGCTCTTCACGCAAAACGGACGCACTGCGAAGGATTTCCGCTATCGTGTCGAGGCGGGCAACATCGGGATCAATGTCGGCGTGCCTGCGCCAGTCGCATCGTTCCCCTTCGGCGGGATGCGTGAGAGCTTCTTCGGTGATCTGCACGGACAGGGACCGGATGGCATCAATTTCTTTACAGATCGCAAGATCGTAATCGAGCGCTGGTTCTAAAAATATTGCCCCGGTTTTTGTGCCGGGGCAAACTTCCTCAGATTAACTACCCCTAGTCTCCCTGATTACCTGTATCTGGATTAGCGTTGGGGATTCCTCCACCAATGACATTCTGAACGCCGGGCTGACTCGCGGCGATCCACTTGCCTGCAATCGGATAGGCATTGGTTGGGCCAAACGGGAATAGATTGTCGCTCCCAATGCTGGCGTTCGTGCTATGCAGGTCGAACAGACCAGAAGCGCTAAAGTAGCCCACTGTGCTGATGTTGTCGCCATTCCAGTCGCCAATAACCGGACGCGCTGTGCCGATATTCCACACAAAGTTGACATCGCTGAAGGTGATCCCGCTCGGCTGACTGTTATTCGTCATGTACCATGTCTGGTTGCTGGAACGATAGATACCGATGCTGTCGAAGCCGTTCCCATTGAAGTCACCACCATAGCCCTGATCGCCGGGATTGCCGAATACTGCGAAGTAGTCGCTGAATCCTGTCGTCAGGTTATCTTTCTGATAGAGGATACCGTTGGAATTGCGATAGACGCCGACACCATCATGAGTCGCGCCCGAAGTCCACTTGCCCGCGAATGGCGTATCACCCGGATTACCGAACACCAGCGAATAGGTCACGGCTGGCACGGTATTGGAATCGCTGAGGAGATAGACACCTGTCGTACCACGATAGACGCCGATGGTGTCCACGCCGTCGCCATTCCAGTCACCTGCCACTGGCAGATCGGACGCATCGCCGCCAAAGGCAACGGTAATATCGGCTACACCCGTGTTATTCTGATTACGCAGGCTGAACACACCATCTTTGTAGACCCCAATCGTATCGGGGCGCGGCAAGACAGGCGTATTAGTATAGGTTGCGGTGAGCGTTGCGGTGTTGCTCGGTGTCAGGGTTGGCGTTACTGATGGTGTTGGCGTCAATGTTGAGGTCGGTGTAGATGTCGGGGTTGGTGTTGGCGGTAACACGTCCGTGAAGACGTAAGCCGCGCCATTGTTCGTCGCCCCGCCGTCGTCTTCATAAATCGCTCCGATGAGTACCGTATTGCCATCATTGCTCAGAGAGACTGAATGACTAAACGCATCGCTACTCGCTTTATCGGCAGCGAAGAGTTTGGCTTGCTGCGTCCAGACCCCGCCCGTGCGTGTGAAGATATAGGCCGCGCCGTTACCTGTTGTCACGCCCTCAGAGTCGCCTCGTGCGCTGATGAGGGCAGCGTTACCATCGCTGCTCAAAGACACTGAATAGCCAAATTGATCGCTGTTCGCCTTATCGGAAGCAAGGAGTTTGGCTTGCTGCGTCCAGACGCTGCCTGAACGGGTGAAGATATAGGCTGCGCCATTGTTTGTCGTCCCGCTATCGTCCTCATTGTATGCGCCAATGATGGCAGTGCTGCCATCGCCATTCAGGGACACTGACCCGCCAAACAGATCCTGGTTTGCCTTATCGGAAGCGAGGAGCTTGGCTTGCTCTGTCCAGACGCCGCCTGAGCGTGTGAAGACATAGACCGCGCCATTGTTCGATGTCCCGCTATCGGATTCAAAATGTGCGCCAATGAGCGCAATATTGCCGTCGCTATCCAGAGACACCGAACGGCCAAAGTAATCAGTGCTTGCCTTGTCGGAAGCAAGGAGTTTGCCCTGCTCCGTCCAGACGCCGCCCGAACGGGTGAAGACATAGACCGCGCCATTGACCGTCGTAGCACCATCATCTTCCCTATCTGCCCCAACGATGGCAGTATTGCCATCGCTGCTCAGGGATACCGAGATTCCAAATTCATCACTGTCATCTTTATCAGAAGCAAGGAATTTGGCTTGCTGTGTCCAGACGCCACCGGAACGGATGAAAATATACGCTGCGCCGTTATCCGTTGTACTACCATCATCTTCCCTATCCGCTCCAACCAGAGCAGTATTGCCGTCACTGCTCAGAGATACCGAGATTCCAAATTCGTCACTGTCGGCCTTATCGGAAGCAAGGAGTTTCGTCTGCTGTGTCCAGACGCCACCGGAACGGGTGAAAATATACGCTGCACCGTTAGCGAGCGTCCCGCTGTCAGATGTGCCATATGCGCCAATGAGGGCAGTATTGCCATCGCTGCTCAGGGATACCGACGCCCCGAATACATCAAAGGTCGCCTTGTCAGAAGCGAGAAGTTTGGCTTGTTGGGTCGGCGGAAATGCCATCGGAACAACATTTGGACCCAACGCCGGTTTGATGGCATTATCCGGGAAACTGTTGTTGAAGGTCTGGATACGATTTGAAGATTGTATCGGGCGTATCTGTACTCCCGCGAAATACCACACCAGACTGAGCAACATAACCGCAATAAACATAATCTTTTTGTTTCGGGCGAACATACTTGCCTCTTTTTGACCAATTATGCAGCAGGTTTGATCCATCTGCTGAAATCGATATATAGCGTCTCTCAAACAAAATATACAGCAATTCAACACTGATTTGATCGTGTTGTTTCATAACGTTCAGGAGATAAAAAGGACAAGGTGAACTGAGCCAGGCTCTAAAACAAAAAACGTGGACTGGAACAATTCCAGCCCACGTTCGTTATCAGACTATCGGAAAATTTCCGACGGGGTGATTACTTGACTTCGACGGCTGCGCCGACTTCTTCAAACTTCTTCTTGGCATCGGCAGCGGCATCCTTGCTGACGGCTTCCAGAACGGTCTGGGGTGCGCCTTCAACGAGGTCCTTGGCTTCCTTGAGGCCGAGGTTGGTCAGGGTACGAACGACCTTGATCACATCGATCTTCTTGGCGCCGGCTTCCTTGAGGATGACGGTGAATTCGGTCTGCTCGTCTTCGGGTTCAGCAGCAGCGGCGGCAGCCGGAGCAGCAGCGCCAGCGGCAAAACCGGCAGGCATGGCGAAGCCAGCGCTGGCCTGTACGCCCCACTTGTCTTCGAGGGCTTTCTTCAGTTCGACGGCTTCCAGAATTGTCAGGCTGCCGAGTTGTTCAATGAGAGCGTTCAAATCTGCCATTGTAGGTTAATCCTTCCTTGTTCAGGCGGCCTGTGTGCCGCTATCCTTATCTTTATCTGCGTATGCTTGCAACACCGCCGCCAGGTTGGTTCCGGGCTGGGCGAGCAGGCTGAGAATGGACGAAATCGGGGCGATGATCGTACCGATGAGTCCGGCCTGGGCTTCCTTGAGGGTGGGCATGGTGGAAACCATTTCCATCTGATTCGCCTTGAATACAGACTGTCCCATGACAGCGCCCTTGAGCTTCAGGAGTTCGTCGTCCTTCGAGCGGGCAAGCAATGCCTTTGCAATGCTCGGCAGGTCGTTGAAAGCGATACCGACGGCAACCGGCCCGTTGAACAGTTCTTCCGGGGCAGCCATGCCGACTTCGCGCAGGGCGATCAGGAAGAGTGTGTTCTTGGTGACGGTAAACGCGCCCTTTGCCTCGCGCACGAGTTTACGAGTGTCGTTGAATTTCTTCATGGTCATCCCACGATATTCCGCGACAACCAGCCCTTGTGCCTTGCCAAGCGTTTCGACGTAATCCTTCAGGATGTCACTCTTGCGTTCTTTGGTTAATGCCAAAGTGGAGTTCCTCCTTTCCTACAGGAATAAAAAACGGTCTTCGCATACAGGAGCGAAGACCATCCAGGTGTTACATGGAGTCGATCTATAGATCGATTGAGTCTTCACCTCGGCAGGTTCATCCAAACGGGACGAATTATGCGGCAGATTTGCCAAGCGCCTGCTGTCTGTGGTGCGAACGGGGAGAAGTATAAAGGACAGGCGCGGCATGGTCAAGGGGAAACCTGTTGCGTTCCGGCTTTGACCAGATAAGATCGACGCAATATTTTTGTTTACGAAACAGGCAGTTGGTAATCAACCAGCAGGCGGCACACATTTCATGATTCAACGTTTATTCCCAACCCGACGGCCTGTATCCAGCCAGTGGAGTTCACGCCGGGAGCGTCTGCGCTACGGTCTGATCATCGCGCTTTTCCTTACCCCATTGATTGGGCTGGTGGCGGGCTTGCAGCTTTTCGAGCAGGCAAATCTGGGCCTGACGAATCTGCTCTATG